>DULO01000033.1 GCA_012840345.1 Candidatus Fermentithermobacillaceae bacterium | reverse complement strand
TGTCGGTCTCCCTTGTGAGGACAACGTTTACCCCTGCCCGCCTCAGGTACTCGGCCAGCCGCTTGCTCACTTCAAGCGTGACATCTTTCTCTTGCAGGCCAAGGACGGGGTTGACCGCCCCCGGATCAGGCCCGCCATGCCCCGGGTCTATGCACACAATCATCTTGTCACCGCCTTTCGGTTGGGAAGGTTGGGGAACCTCGGCTGGATGCTCGTCTACTAACTGCCTGAAAACGAGAGCGCAACACACCTGACGCGAGGTATAGCCGATGAGCACCTTGCTTGACGGGTCTATAACGCCTACACTGCCGCCTCCGTCTAAACCGATAGCGTCACGGCACCCGAGAGCCAGCATTTTTGCGGCCAGGTCATAGAGAGTCATGGCTGAGACAGCGTAATGGACTACTGCTCCATCCCCACGGATACCGATGGCGGCCCTCTCGCGCAAGGAGTTCTCCATGAGCCCCGAGAAGCCGGCGCGGGAGATCTCGGCTGAGATGTCACAGACCTTACCGCCGCAAACTAGCCACGGTCCGGCCGAAAACGCCCACCTTGCCGCTCGCAACTCAGCCTCGGTCGCCACCGTTTTGATAACGATGCCGTTTTGGGTCGCCAGCATCACCGGCCACCGCGGATCGCCAGTGGTCCATATCTTCCCAGCTTCAGCGATGAGCGACACCGACGGACCGCTTGGTCCTGCTCGGTACTCCACGTTACAGGCCCGTGCCCAGTCTTTCGTGACCCATTGGCTGTAGCCGTCGGCGATCTGGCGTAGTGTCTGTCCGGAGGGTTTGTTTGGGCTGAGAGGCGGCACCGCTAAATCAACGTCCTCTGGTCGTGCAACAGTAACCAGGCTCACGTCCTCACCTCCTCGTGGCCAACTGAATCAGCAGCGACACTACAGCGGTTGCCAATGTCGCCATGATCCATCGCTCAAGGCTGTGCAGCCGGTCGTCAATCTTCGCGAGGCTACCGTTCTGCTTCGCCTGCCAACGCTCCAAGTTTTCAATCGCCTCTGAATGTCGCTCCATCTTGCGTTCAAGGTCTAGCACTCTCTCTGACATGTCCGTGGCCACCGCCTCCCCTCGTGCAATACAAAACGCCGCCCGGAGGCGGCTAGTCGATGACGTCGATGTACCGCTTCTCGCGTGAGTCAGGGGTCAGGAACGCCCCTCATTGAAATCCACGTACTTCACACTCATCAGAACGCTGACTCCAAGTTTGGCAAGAGAGTCGCGGATCCATCTTCGCGGGTAGGCAGCCTAACGGGATCTTTGTGTAGTCTCTTTCAGGCATCGGTTCTCCCTCCTAGGAAATGGTGAAGGTCGGCGGGATCGGGGTACCATACAACCTGAAGTTTCGTACATACACATCCCAATTGGAGGTCCCGATCATTCTAGCCCACAATTCAACAGTGTCCCCTGCCTGGAAGCCGGAGATATCCTCGGATTGGGTGACGTAGGACGAGGAAGTAGTACGTCGCTCAGTTCCCACTGCTACCCCATTCCTGTAAATGCGGGCGCACGCCGTAAACCCGTCACTACTGTGCAGGTCAAACTTGATACGGAACTGCCCCCCACTGGGGATGGTTATTGTCTTAAGTTTAACGTAGGAAGTCCCCCGCATGGTCTGCTCAGCATCATGGGACGCAAGAAGGTTGTCGCTCGCTGTATACGGAGGGTAGGGAGAAGATGGTGCAGGAAGGTCAGCCATCCTAGCCACGTCATCCGCCTCGACCGGAGCAGCAGCCTTCAGTCTGCCGCCAGCGTCTCTTAGCGCAAGGGTGTTCGCCGTTGCCGCCGTAGTGGCTCCATGCACCGCACCCGTAGCGTTTGCGTGCGCGGTCAGCGCTGCCGTCGTGGCGTGCCCCGAGTGCGGGGCGGCGGCGTCAAAGTGACTCTTGGCTGCCGCCAGGGTCGTGGCCGGCGCGTCGTACCAGTTGGTGGTGCCGAGGATAGCTTTGATCCGGTTCGCGAACCAATCCAAAAACTGGCGGAGAGTGCCCACGAGGCCTGTCGGGACCTGAGTAGGGTCTATGGTCCTCGCGCCCAGTTCCGTGGCGTAAGCATTGCCTTCGATGCGCTCGAACTGCTCCGGAGTCAGTACATCCTCTGCGCTATATGATGTTTTAGGATTCTGCCATCCCTGTGGTGCTGTGCCTGGCATTTATATCACTCTCCTTGCGGTTGTCGTCTCGCGAAGTGAGCCAGCCCACTCGATCTCGTTAGCTGTGACGTGGTAGTCCGCGCCCTTCACCCTGATACGGTCGCCCAGCAACAGCGCAGGGCTTCCTCGCCAGTCGATCTCGATGTCTCTGCGAGGGTCTTTGGCAGACGCGAGGAGGGTATCTGCGATAGTCTGAGCTTGGGTCAGGCTCTGTATCAGGTGGTTCGCAGGGAACTCGTAGCGCAAAACAGCATTCTCGATGATGCTCTGCTCGTCTCGGGCCACAGCGCGCTCTTTGTTCATCACTGATAGTGGCTTGCCGTTGATGACCAGCGTCACCTGCTGCGCAGATCCGTTTGCGTTGTGGATCGCGACCTCCGCACCCCACGCATAATACTCGGCGCCTACGATGCTCACACCCGAGGGCGGGGATTCAAGGCTCGCCACGGTCTCTATGACCGGCGGCGCGTTGTAGTGGACGGTGACCGCCACAGTCTGCCCTGCGGCAATGGAGATCGGCTGGTTGCTCCTGTAGACCTCCTCCGGAGAAGTAGCCGGCCTCAAAGGCTGAGTCGTCACGATTACCTCGTTGATGACCTGAGACGGGCGGACCGGAGTACGCGTCCGGAAGTAGTCCCGCCTACTCGCGAAGTCCATGGCGACCTCTTCGCCGACCGAACCGAACGCCTCCATGCGGACCACACCCAGGCGGTCACAGTAGACCACTGCTAGGCCCGCCTCGGCGATAAGCCTCAGGGCTTCGCGGTGGGATACTGGCTGGAACCAGGCGTAGGGCACGATCACCGAGTAAAGCGCTGTGTCTATATGGTACTCGGACGGCGCGAGCCCCGCGTCTTGGAGGACGATCTCGGCCAGCGCCCCCAGACTCACGTTGGTAAGGACCTGACTTGACTGGTAAGTGCCTTTACGAAGCAGTTCGAGCCTGTCTCTGGCAGTCACGGTCGCCTGAAGTTTGTCGTCCGGTGAGTCCCAGTCGTCCAATGTCCAGAACACCCCGAGTGGAACCCACTCTACACCTTGGCTGGTTTCCACCCCTATCCAGAGACGAACTTTGCGATTGACTTTGAGGAGTCCCTTGAGCGGCGACTGGTCATTGTCGATGCTGAACTTGCGGCTTTTATTGCTAAGGGAAATAGCCACCTCGTTAGCCGAGATGTTACCTATGGGAACTGAGGCATGGGAAACCTCGCTCTCCTCAAGCAGGTTGAAACTCACCAGGTCACCCGCAAGGTAGGTCTCCTGGATTGACGTGAAGAACTCAAGAACCTTCGCCTGCCTGCCGGCATGAGACCAGCGGGTTATGGTCAGCACCTGCTTCGCTACGTCCAGGACCGGTGCAGGCAAGGTCGCAGACCAGGCCACATCGGTATTGCCAGTCACGGTCTCAGCCCGAAGCAGCGTACCGTCCAAAGCATACAGGTCTATCCTGAAATCAACCGGCCACTCCGCGCGCTTCGAGTCGCCTACTACCTTGAGCGTGTGAATCGGCCTCGGCTCGTGGGTCACGGTGAGCGTCGGACAAGGAGTCGAAAACGCCCCGCCGATGCCCGCGAGCTGATGACCCCACCAACCCATCTGGTGAGTTGCCGCTTCCTCGGCGTTCCTGGGCGCGAGATGGTATGTGCCGTCCAGATTGCAGGAGCCGTCCAGAGACGCGATCTTCGCGAACGGCTCCGCTAATGAGTCGGCGACCTGAGCGGGATACGAGGCGTTGGCTTCTTCGTTTGCTGCTACCTGGATAGACTGATCCAGGAACGGATCCGTGTAATCTATGACGGCCTTGGCCAGCACCCTGCGCTCAAGGGCCTGCATCTTCTCGTTGAATTCGGGTGTGACCGGATACGGCACTTGGACTCACCTACTCACGAAGGCATCAAGAGGACGGCCACCGTGACACCCTCTGTTGCCGAGTAATCCACATAGACTTGCCCTGCGCCTCCGTCGGTCTGGTTGTAGACCACGGGATCCAGCGGCCCGACGAAGATGGACGCGCCAGCAGCCACTGAGATGACCCGATCCGCGAGTTTGAGGCCACTCCTTACGTATCCGGAACGAATGGTTACATCAACCGGCGATCCAGCGTCGTTTCGTATGTGGAGGATCGCTTTGCCGTTATTCTCGAAAGCATGGCCCTCGGCTGCGGCCGGAGTGTAGGCTGCCAGGAGTCCCGTATCTGCCAGTAACTGCCTCGCGAGACTAACTCGCGCCATCGTCTCTACCTCCCTTTCACTGCTCAATGAGCGCTATACTCACATCTCTCCAGTACCGGGTGCCCTCAACCTTGTGACCCGTCTCGGTGGTCACGTCGCCCCGGTAAACGGTGATCGTGTGGTCTTCACCGTAGTCTGGGTCGGGGTAAGTCACTTCGTGAAACGTCTTGCTCTTGAGGAGAGACAGGATCTGCTGCAGATCCGTATCCCTGATGATCGGCCAGGTCAGGTCGAGGCGGCGTTTCTCGGCGATTATGTCCATGGTCATGGTGCCGTCGGCGGTCCGCTCCGATTTCGTGATCAGGAAAGTGCCGACCTTGAGTTGCGGAGTCTTTATCTGAATACCGTCGATGAGCATGGGCAAAGCCTATCCCTCCTCTCTCCTTGGCTACTTGGTACGAATGATGGTCTCGGCCTCAACGCGATCCTGCTCGCTCTGTATGGCAGGGATAAGCACCCGGGCCATGCGGCGACCGTCTATGTTGATGGTCACCTCAATTTTCGTGATCAGGAAGGAGCCGACCTTGAGTTGCGGAGTCTTTATCTGTATGCCATTCAACAGCATCGGCAAAGCCTGTCCCTCCTCTCCTATCTACTTGGCGCGGATGATGGTATTGGTCTCAACGCGCTCTTGCTCGCTCTGTATGGCAGGGATAAGCACCCGGGCCATGCGGCGACCGTCTATGTTGATGGCCACCTCAATGGGGCGATTGCTCCCGATGCCGCCTACCCCGCGCAGGGCGGTCGCCAACTCGTCGGCGAGGCTACCCGAACGCGCCCCGAACGTCCCTCCGCCTGCTCCCATCCCCGCGAACGCTGGCGCCGGCATCGTAGTCATCGGCATAAGGCTTCTGGTGACCTGACTGGCGGCGCTCTGAACCATGCTGATGTTGTCGAGGATACCGCGAGCATACATCCGCATTAGATTCGGCGCCCACTGGTCAGCGTAACGGCCAGGGCCTTCTTTGGTGGGGGACTGGAAACCGATATTGCGTTCGATGGACCATGCGACATCGGCTGCCGCTCCCACCACGCTTTGCGAGGTCATGCCAGCGGTAAACGACTCGACTATCTTCTGGCCCCAGGTCTTGGCGCTCGTCTTGATTTTCTCCCACCCGGTCGCAAGGGTCGTCTTCAACTTATCCCAGGCAGTGGCGGCATCAGTCTTGAGGTTCTCCCACGCCGTTTTCAGGTCAGACTTGATGTTGTCCCATGCGGTGTTGGTATCGGTCCGTATATTGTCCCAGCCGGTGCTGATCGTGACCTTGAGGTTCTCCCACGCGGTACCCGCGTTGGTCTTGACTTGCTCCCAGGTTTCGGCCGCCCCGGTCTTGAAACTGTCCCACTTAGTTGCTGCAGTGGTCTTTATGTTCTCCCAGCCTGTAGCAGCATCGGCTTTGAGGTTCTGCCAAGCTGTGCTCGCTTCGGTTCTGACTTTCTCCCACGTCTCGGCAGCGCCCGCCTTGAAACTCTCCCACTTAGTAGCCGCGGTCGTCTTGATGCCTTCCCAGCCGGTAGCAGCCCCCGTTTTGACGTTCTGCCATGCAATGCCGGCCCCGGTCTTGACCTGCTCCCAGGTGTTTGCGGCGCCTACCTTGAATGCGTCCCACTTCGTGGCCACGGTCGTCTTGATGTTTTCCCAGCCCGTGGCCGCCCCGGTCTTGATGTTCTGCCACGCGTTGAAGGCGCCAGTCTTAACCTGTTCCCAAGTCTCGGCGGCCTTGGTCTTTATGCCTTGCCACTTCTCACCCAACGTGGTCTTGATTCCGTCCCAGGTCTCACCGGCCCAGGTCTTAAAGCCGCCCCACTTCTCTTTCGCGCTTTCCCAGACGTTCCCAGCCCATTCCTTGAAACTACCCCACTTCTCCTTAACACTGTCCCACATGGGACCGGCCCACGAACCAACCCACTCCTTGAAGCCAGTCCATTTCTCCTTAACGCCATCCCATAGGTTCCCGGCCCATTCCTTTACGGAGCCCCAGGCCCCAGCCGCCTCAGTCTTGAGCCATCCCCAGAATCCGCCCATCTCAGTCTTGGCTTCGGCGATCGCGGTGTCAAAGTCGAACGTGAAGTCAGGGAGTTCCATTTCGGGGATTACCGGCGGAGTGAGCCCCGAGTCAAGAGTCGTGCCAATACCAAGATCCGCGGCCGCGGTTTCCTCCATGAGGGTGTGGACTTCATCGAAAGACTGGAGGTTCTTATTGGCGGCCTTGCCCATCTCGTCGAGAGCGTCGGCCTGGTTCCCGGTGCCCTGAGCCGCCTTGTTGACGGCGTCCATGTACTCCTGCTGCTGGGCAGCCATCTTCTCCATCTGTGCCTGCATGGCAGCTTTCTGGACAGCCTGGTTGTACTTCGCCCAAACCGCAGTCCCGATGCCCAACGCTGCGGAGATCGCCATGATGATCCATCCTATAGGCCCGAGGGCATGCCACAAGGCATAGAGCGCTGTCCTCAACGTCTGGAGGACACCGACGTGAGCGATACCCGCCAACGACGCCAAGTGGAGCTGCAAGTTGTATATCTGAATCGCCCGGGCCAAGAGGCCGGTCGTTAGGCTAGTCTTTATCGCTTCGCCATTAAGGAGTCTGGTAGCAAGCGTTAGAGCGTGGGTTGCACGCTCAACGGCATTGAGCACGAAGTTGACGGCCCGGAACGTTAGGAACGCCCACACCACGCCCAGAGTGAGGTTGCGTATGAGTGTCCAATTCCGGCTGATGGTCCTCGCGACGCTGGCTACGATGCCCCAGAGTCCTCGCAACGCCGCGCCGAGCGTCGCTACGCTCGCCGCCGCCCTCGCGCCAAAAGTCTGCTCGATGGCATACTGAAGACCACCTTGCCGGAACGCCTCATAGAACCCGGTCGCCACATCCCGGACCTTCTGTAGCCACGACACCGCGCCCTGGAACAGCCCCTTCGTTACCTCGCCAATGGTCATCTGCCAGACGTCTTTAATGGTCGATGTGACGCCTTCCCAGGTGTTCTCCATCTTCGACATCATGTCAGGGAAACGCTTGTTCATGCCTTCGGTGAACATCTTGATGGCCCGGTCGGCAGGGATTAGACCTCTCTGCGAAAGATCCATGACCTCGGCCGTAGACTTGCCCATAGCCTCGGCAAGGATCTCCCATGCGGGGATCCCGGTTTCCGTTAGTTGTCGCATTTCCTCGCCGGACACTTTACCCTTTGCCCTCATTTGTCCGAGCGCGAGGATGATCCGATCTATGCCCTGGCTGCCGAGGCCCACCGCGGCGGTAGCATTGCCAACGGCTTCCATGGTCGGAAGCACGTCCTCGGCAGCGAAGCCGTAAGCAAGCATGCGCTTCGAGGCGCCCAGGAGGTCCGGGAACTCGAAGGGTGTCTTGGCGGCAAAGGCGGCAAGGTCGTCCAAGAACCGCTTGGCTTTCTGAGCACTGCCAAGCATGGTGGTGAAGCCGATTTGGGCCTGCTCCATTTGGGCGTTGAAACCTATCATGGTTCCTACGGTAGAGCGAAATCCGGCTTGAACTGCATGGAAGAACCCCATTCCCAGCGTGAATGAGAATGCGTTCTTGATGATCCCGGATAGTGACGAACCAAGCGCCTCAGTCCGCCGCTTCGCCGTACGCTCGTCCTTATTGAACTGTGCGAAATCCATGCCCAGCAGGGCGTATACTTCGCCGACTTTCATTTCGTCTCACCACACTTTCAAGGATGGCAGGAGTTGTCAACAGGACGTCGAAACAAAGCGCCGGGAGGTGTAATTCATTGAAAATTGCTGCTGCGGTCATATCCTTGATCCTTGGAGCCGTAATCACGTTCCAGTCGTGCACGGTAGGCAGTCTCGGAGCCATAGTGGCGCCCGAATCCAAAGCGGGTCCAATCGGCCTATTTGCCGGCATTCTGCTTATGGTTGGCGGAGCTTTCGCATTTCAACTGCCCAAAGTGGCCGCGATTATCTCCGTAATCTGCGCGCTCTTGGCGTTCATGGAAAGCACTAACGACTTCAGCGATATGAAGATATGGGCCGTGATCTGTCTCGGTCTCGCGGTCATGGAATTCTTTGCGGCCCGCAAGCCGAAGACGCCCGCCCCGCCTGCTACCACGGCCCCCTGAGACCTTTCTCCTTCGCATCCTCAACTAAAGAAGCCCAGTCCGTCTTGCGGCGAGGCTGGGCTTCTTCGCCAAAGACCCTTTTCATTAGGGCCTTAAAGTCCTTTGAAATAAAGTCGTCGGGCGACGTAAGTTTGGGTTTGCGCCTCTTGCCCGACATACTGGCCGCCAACCCAAGGAACCCATTCGTCACGACCGACGCCAAGAACGCCCAATTCTCCCGCATCTCACGGTACCGTTCGGCCATCTTACGCTTACTCAAGGCCTTTACGATGCTCGGTATCTCGCTGCGATACAACCTGTCTATATCGTCCGTTGTCCAGCCATACTCGGAGGCCAGCAGGTCTACCGTTTCCGCGTCGTACCACCCCGCGGCGAAGTCGGAGTCTTGGTGGACGGTGTCTGAGCCGCTCCTTGCGCCATCCCCGCCTGCGCTAGGCTCATCAAGGGAGTCACGAGGCGCCGTAGTCCGAAAAAATTTACATCAACAAACGCCTCCACCAGAGCCTCAATCTCACTCATGTAAGCATTGTCCACGTCCTCGGCGGTCAATCCAGGGAACAACTCGGGGAGTTTCTTGTTCAGGATGTCGTCAATCTCCAGATCGAAGAGCTTCGACGGGTCGATCTCCGAGAGCTTGCCGCCCGAACCCGGGAAGAGGTCTGCGACGAGTTGCTTGAGTTCGCCTATACGCCGTTCCTCCACCACTAGTTCTCTACCTGCTATAGACACCTTTTTCGTGCGTGGCACGTTATCACTCCTCAAATCCTCTCAGGCACAAAGGTCCGACGCCTCGGAAATCGATGCTCTGCTCAACCAAGCCGTCCACAGGCGCTTCAACGCCCTCCGACGTGATGATCGCGTAGCCCTCCAAGCAGGTCTGAGATGGACCAGCGTCAACGAAGAGCTTAACGACCACGACCTTACCCAACGACTCGAAGAACCGCTCGTCCCCCCAGAAGGCTTCGGCGCCGCCCGACCAGCCTTTCAGGATCGGCTCGTATTCCTTCCAGCCGCCGGACTCGAAAGTGGTTGCGTCCTCCTCGTCCACCTCGGCATCTATCGACCAATTGAAAAACCCGCCCGCCTGGTCGATGCTGAGAGCGCTGCCCGAGACGGTCACAACGGCCTCTGAGTCCTGTGCTTCGTCGAAGACCACAAAGCCGCCGGCTCCTTCGAGCGTGAACCCGGTACTGACAACCACACCGTCCACCTTGACGGTCACAGGCTCATCCGGAGCCCAATAGCGGAACGCCGGATCTGTGACTTGATAGCGCTTCCGCTCGGCGTCAGGTGTCGTCGGCTTGTCAACAAAAGGGACGGGGGCGGTGCCCACGTCGCTGGTGTATACCGCCCCGACTTTACCTGTCATGGCCATGTTCTCAGCCCCTTACGTCTCGGTCGGGGTCAGCGGCCCCGTACCCCTGAAGTCGGCCGAGAGGCTTGCTTTGTCTGCAACGCCCACCTCGACGTTAAGACCGGTCAAGAAAGCCTGGCCCGTGAAGGTGATCGCGCCGTCTGTCGCCGTTACCTTGAGTTCAATGCTCGCTATCGTGCCGAGCTTATCGAAGAGCGCGGCCTTGTGGCCCTTGACCAGATTTCCTTCAAAGGAGCCGCTCCACTCCTTGAGACCAGCCATGAACTCCTTCCAGTCGTTGGAGTCGAAGTTGGTGGTCTCGATCTCGTCGACGCCTACATCAAGGCTCCAATTCTCCATTTCCGCGATGCTGCCGTTATCAAACTTGATCGAGCCGCCTTTCCCGGCTATTGCCACTTTAATCCCTCCTACCGTTCCTTGAGAACGGAAAAGTTGCAGACGAACTCCGACCTGTTATTCGCATCAAGCCCCAGCGACTCGGGGCTCTGATTTGCTCGAATGAGGAGATACCTGGTGCCGTTTACGACCACTTCCGAGAGTCCGTGGAGGAAATCGACGATCTGACCGATCTTGGCTCTTCCGGCCGGGTATGATGTGTCACGAACCCGAACTTGCAGCCCCGGACGCTCTAGTACCGGGTCATCATCTCCCATAGTGAGTTCCATCGGCTCGCCGGCATACTCGAACAGCGCCACGATGTTATCTGGTTGGTCGGGCATGAAGCCCTTGTAGACACCGGTCACGCCTCGCTGCTGCAGGATGGCCGCAATGTCATCGAGAAGCACCGGCATCACCTCACTTCGCGTCTTTGAGCGCCTTCTTGATTCGCCGTTTGACCAGTTCCATGACTTTGCCTTTCAGCCTGTCGAACGGGTCCTCCAAGTACTTGGCCTTGCGGCCGGGTGTTGAGAGTGGGTTGCGGGGGTCAGGGTGTCGCAAACCGAGGTCTTCATGTTGGCGTACCGCGTATGGCGTGTTGTAGGAGACATACACTTCGTTTCTGCTCAGAAAGTCTGTGACCGTCCCCGATCTCTCCAGAGTGCCTGTCGCGAGGGGGACCTCTTTCAAACTCTCCGTGAGGATCGCCTCCGCTCCGTCATGGAGGGTCTTCATTCCAACCCGGGCGGCGAGATCCCTGGCAGGGTCAGCGTCGAACCATGTCCTCTTTCTGGCCACTACACCGCCACCTCGCGGAACATCGCCTTGCCGTCCAACCCCGGAGTCTCACTGACTGCTATGACAGGCCAGTCGCGGCCGCCGTATTCGAGAACGTCTCCGGGCTTGATGTCCTCGACGCAAAACACCCGGGCCTCAGACACCACCTCAACACCTTGAGCATTACGGACAAGGCGACGTTTGCCTTCCCAGCGGACCTTGATCTCGGTACCGGGCTCCTCCGGCTGGGGCGGGTAGCCGTCCGAGGAGGTCATCTTCTTCCACTTGGCGGTTTGGTTGAGGTAGCCGTGGATCACGTTATCGTCACCGCCCCGAGGAGCCACGGCCTAAGCAATTCCCTGGCTTCCTCGCTAATCAGCCCCCTACCCCTCGCGCCGGCCACATAGGTCTCCGACAGCCCGCCCACGCTGAGCGACTGCACGCCTTCTTGTTGCAGCCTGCGACGCTGGCTGTTACCTCTCTCGAGGATGGCCAGCGCCTCCTCGCAGCAGGCGTCCTTCACCGCCTGCGGGACCTCCATGTCCGGGTAGCGCGGGAACTGGTTCGTCTGGTCGTATGAAGTCTTCACGCCCTTGACCGGAGTCCGGTCTATCGCCCGAGTGGCCATGTCGAGCGCCTTTTGTTTGTCGGTATCGGTGGCCGATGTCCAGGCTTCGGCGTGAAGCCTCGATGCGAAGTAGGTGTTTGCCTCCTCAAGTGTGACGTAAGCCGCCATGGCTATTCACCGCCCGATTCAGCCTTGGCTTGATCCTTCCACTCAGGTTCCTTCATCTTCTCGGCCTTCTTCGATTTTTGGGCCTTAGCCGCTTTCTCGGCAGCCTTCTTGGCCGCCTCTCTCCTGTGGCGGTTGAACGCTGTGATGTTGACACTCATGCTGCTCACCTCGCTAAGCGAAGGGGCGAGCCGAAGCACGCCCCTTCGTCGCTACCTAGATTCCGTCAACTACGCCGCGGCCAGCTTGTGCTTGAACGCCACGATCCGGATGGCCTTGTTCTCGTAGACGCGGTTCCAATTGGTGCCGGTCGCGAGTTCCGTGTTCGTCGGCGAGACTCCGGCCGCAGTGCCGACCCAACGAACTCCACGAGGATGGAGGATCAGGGTCTTGCGGTTGATGAGGTAATCCTCACCAGCCAGGCTGTCACGAGCGGTTTCGGTCGCTACGAAGCCAACCGGGTTGCCGTTTCCGAGGGCGATCGCGCCAGGCCCAAAGATGTAGGTCGTGTAGACACCGTCAGCCGCGGGGCAGCCGTCATCCACGATGACGCGCTTACCCATGTAGGTCCGGACCTCGGGCGAGCCGTCCGCCGGCCTCACGGTCTGGATCAGGTTGTCCTTGGCCAGCTTCGCCTCGGTCGCCGAATGCATCAGAATGCCCGATAGCGCCTCTTTGGCGTCCCCGAGCTTCTGGACCGCGTCGACGAACGTGGACGCCGAAATGACCGCGGCATCCCCGGTTTGGCCCGAGATGTCGTGCAGGTTCCCAGCCATGCTTGCGGAAGCGAACACTCCCGCCAGCGTCGAGAGAAGGGTCGACTGCAAACGCCTCGCCCAGAAGGCTGCAACCAGGTCACCAATGGCCCTCATCGGATCATCACCCGCGAGGTTGGCTGCAAGGTCGTTGGCGCCCCAGGCCCGACCACGCCGCAAGATGACTGCTTCGTCCTGTCCCGAGGTGATCTTGCCAGGTGTGAGAGCGTTCTGGTCGGTCAGGACCTCATCTTCGCCGGTCAAATCGTTCCAGAACGGCATGTTGACGGTTTTCGCTGCTTGAGAGGCGAGCCGGTCAAATTCTGCAGTGTTCTCGATGATCCCAGACTGCACGAGGGCCGACAACTCCATCGTACGCTGGACAACGTACGGGTTGAATACTTCGGGGACGATTACGTCAGCGATCTTCGTGGTCACTTCAAATCACTCTCCTAAAGTCGTTAAAGGGTTGCCAATAACTACCTCACGCCCGCCTCCGCCTTGAATCTCGCTGCTAAGGCGGGGTTTTCCTTGAGGATCTGCGCCTGCTTCGTGAGGTTGAAAGTCTCCTTCTTCCACGGGTTGACCTCGGCGCCGCCCGCGCCCGGCGGGTTCGTGCCGCCGCCAACCGGACCGCTCTGCTTCTTGAGCCAAGACTTAGCCTTAACTAGCGCCTCAAGCGCTTCTTTGACGCCTTTGACGTTGCCGGCATCATCCACCTCGACGTTGGACTTGTCCATGAGCGCAAGGGCAGCGTCGGCGTCAATGAGCCCCATCTCCGCCGCAAGGAGCTTTACCTCCGCGGCGATGAGCCGGGCCTTGGCTTTCTGTTCGGCCTCCTGGGCCTTTCGGTTGGCCTCTGCCAACTGCTGTTCAAAGTTTTTCTGTGGGTCGGGCTCCAGGCCCAAAGCTTTGAGCACCTTCGAGGTTATCTCAGTGGGCAGCGTCTCTAGCTTGCTTTCAAGTTCCTTTGCCTTAGTGCGGTACTTGGCCGCCTCTTCTCGGAGGCTCTTGACGTATGCCTCGTCGAAGGTCTTGGTGTCGCCGCCCTGAGAGCCGCCTTGAGGACCGTCCTTGTCCTGAGACAACTGGTCTTTCGTGGGGTCGGCTTTGTCGCCTTCCGCGAACAACTGCAGGTCAATGAATCTGTCTACAACGTCTCTGAGCGCCTGGCTCATCATGATTCCTCCTTGGGCTCCTGGCCCATTATCCTTGAGTGGGAAATTTCAAGCCGTTGTCGACCACGAAAGCATGAAGGCCGGCGGCAAGAGCGTCCAGCCACCGCTCGTGGTCGTCGTCGCACTGACCGAATAAGCCGTCAATGTCACGGTCACAGGCAATGCCATGGAGAATCTCGTGCCACAGAGTCTGCTCCATCTGACCCTGGCACCGGTCGTTGAGCAGCTCAATGCGTGCCTGTTCGTAGTCAATAGAACCCGTACACTCCCTGCGGTCGACTATCGGTGGCCGCGCCACCTGGACGACCTCATAAGTGATGGCGCCGATCTTCACCTTTTTCGGGATGACTCTGTCGATGGCAGCCCACCTCCCAGGAATGAAAACGCCCCCAGGCGAAATGCTCTAGGGGTGATGACGGACAACAAAATGGACAAGCCCATAGAACCTAACTGGACAATCCACAACGACCGCCAGTCGGTGACGGTCGGTATCAATACGCGCATTTGGCTGTGCCGCAAAAAAGGACTACGGCCAACCCTCATCCGGCTGGGCCGAGAGCACACCAGGCTCTTCCTCCGCGAACACTCGCTCCAAGCCATCCCAAACAAAAAGCCCCGCAGGCTAATCTCGGGGCATCTATTCTGGGATGAAGAAAACCAACGGCTTTGCTACTCGAAGGCCATGATACCGATTCGGTTCAACGACCCGAAGATTATCGGGATTGCCGTGGAGGGGGAGCCGATTGCGACGACTTCTTCGAGTCAGTATCGGAGGGCGGGTACTCGCCGTAAACACGACGATAGGCCTCACGATACCGCTCCCAGTTCTCCTCAAAAGTCAGAGACCAATCGGGAGTAAAAGCAACAAGATCCAGGCCCTCAGGCTGTCGCTTCATGGCGTATCCCACCTCCTATATTCCAAATCGAGTTCTTCTGCCAATGACTCAAGCACTCTGTGTGAGAACTCCTTCGACGCTTGCTCCGGAGTCATCCTCTTGGCCTTAACCAGGCGGTAGTACTCATCGTAGTACTGCCTGGCGAACTTCTCATATCTCTGTAACACAGCTTCTACTGTGAGCTGAGTATCCTTCTTACCCACATAATACTTTGTTCCGTCGTGCCCGACAACAAACATGCCCTTTATCGAGTCATACCCAGCCATAGTCCCTAAGTCTGCGCTTGAAAGCGACGAATTGCTGGGATGATTGTGTACAAGCACAACACTCCCTCTGTCCGCTCTACGTAAGAACTCGATGAGTGCCGCCGGGAACTGAACGTAATTGGCGGCACCGTTGACTTGCTCATATACGGGTTGCCCAGTTGATGCGTCTATGGTCAGAAGGCACTCAGTGTCAGTTCGCAGTCCATGCGCCAACGCCTCAGACATAGCCTTCGCGATACCCTGCTTTGCCGCTGCTGATATGCTTTCAACAGGGATACTTGAGCCGATGTCCTGTTGAGCTTTCCCGTCTGCTCTCGGATCATTATCGTCCCTTACTGACACCCCTTTCCTCTCAAGTGCCTCGATTTCAGAATCAAGGTCAATGTAGAGGCTATACGCGTGGCGACAGTTTGGGTGAAACAGCCCCTCTGCTCTCGCTTCTTCGAGGGTTGGATACCCGGGCGTCCTCCCTGTCAAACTCAGTATTTTCCCCTGCCATGGAGCGCATTTTTCGCAGCTTCCCGCATGGCTGCTTACCTTCACGAGGTCGTGTCCATGTTCCAAGAGCCGGTTCGCGGTCCCCGTCAAATGCGCTTCCATAGTGGTAGTCCTGGCCACCATTTCAGCGTAAGTCTTCATATTCCACTCGCGGCCACGGCTATCGGTGAAACCGGTAATGCCATGGGCCCTGAGTTTGTCTCGGTACTCTGCGGCAACCTGTTTCCAGGTCTTATACCCGATGATGCTCTGCCGAGTCGTCTCGAGTGCGTATTGCCGATACCAGTCTTCTGCTCTACGGCCAATCACCTGGCGGACGGACTCGAGACGGTTGAACGTGTTCTCGGCCAAGACCTGTACGGCTTGTTGATGTATTGCCCCAAAGCCTCCTGTTGCCTTACCCACCATCTCATCAGCGAATTTCGCGGCCTCGATGTACACGCGAGGGATAGCCTCTTCACACCACTGGCGGTTGCCAGTGAGCAGGTCTTCAAGGATTACCTGGACGTTATCGAGCATACTGCGGAGGTAGCGCAAGTCGTTGCCCCGGGCCATCGCTCTGTCTATCTGCAGGAGTATCTCGCGTTCGGCCTCCATATAGAGCCTCGCAAGTCGCTTGGCCTCTGCCTCGCTCAGCCGGATGAGATCGCTTGGATTGCGGGCCATGACTATTCACCTGCCGGCAGAGTCACGGTCGGCCTGCTTGTTTCTGGATTTAGCGACACTGCAGACCGCTGCTCGCCTCTTATGCGCTCCACTTCATCTCTCAACGATTTGCCTTCTAGCCCATCGAGTCTCGTCAGAGCGCTCTCCAAGCTGGTCAGTCCCGCACCGTACCTCTGTACCTCAATCTGAGTCCGCTCCATGTCGTCATCGGGCAGACCGTCCTGCCAGGTGATGTGGATGTCCTCGAGTTTGACGGCGTTGGGCATGCCCTGGGCAGCCTCGAGCGCCGAAGCCACTTTCAAGACTTGCTTGAGCGCCGGGTCGAACCGCATCCGGATCCGATTGGTTTTGGCCAACGGCGCCATCATGAGGCGCCTGAGAGCCGTGCCACTCTCGGCCAGGCCTTGCTTCAAGTTGCCAAATGCAGCCGCGCAAGTTTCGCTGAGCGCGTAGAACTGTTCCATGAGCAGCTCTATCTCGCGGAAAGCAGCGTCGAGTTGACCATCCCAGGTCACGTACTGCGGTGGCTGGTCGCCAGGTGCCAACGGGAAGTACTTCCCACCACCACGGAATGTCACTTCACCAGTCTTCGGGTCTTGCTCGAGCGCGGTGTCGGGACCGACCAGATTTGGATCTGCATGCTTATCCAGGATGCGCGAGATCTGAGCAATCCTGATCTCGAGTTCTTGAATAACTGAATCGAGGTCAGAGTAATCATCTAAGCCGGTAAGACGATCCGATGTGCTCAGGTTGTACACAGGTACAACCAGAAAGTCATCGACGCCTGTCTCTTGAACCTGTTCCTCGCCCACCATCGCCGAAATGTTGCCCGAGGTGATGTCGTAGACCCGTGTGATTATCCTGCCGCGTTCGTGGATCTCGACCTTGAGGCGGCGAAGCTGCCTGGCACCTATGAGCCTCTCCTCGGTCTCCTCGTAGTCCCAAGCCAGTACATGGTACAACACATCTTTGACGTTGTCGGGTTTGACCACCGGGAACCAGACCAGCGGGGTCTGGGCTTCGATGATGGCGCGGCCGTCATAGCGGACTTTGAACAATCCAACCCCGAACCTGCTCACGTCCAGCGCGACTTCGTACGCCGCGTTGAAGAGGTTGTTCTCCTCGATGAGCCTGGCGGCCGCCTCCTGCTCTGGGCTTCCCTCGTCACCGGCCTTGACCTGAGGAGGTTCGCCGAGCAGAAGGTCCGCGAACAGGGTGCTGAGCCGCTTTGGCCAGTTGAGGATGATCTCCAACGAGGCCTTCTGGTCGTCGCGCAAAAGCCGCACCCAGTCCTTAAATACCTTTTCGTGGGCACCCTCGAACAGGTCGCGGTTGGCCTTATAGAGCGCGAGTCGCTCCAACTCCGTAGGCGGCGGCCAGGCGGAGCCTTGGTTCAGGAAATCGAGCGATGTCAGCATGTTAGGCAACCCGGTCACCAGCCTTTCGGTTTGTCCATGACACCGAGATAGGTCTTGCCTGCAATCACGATGCCTGCGTAACTCGTCATGTCCACCTGGTCATCGTGCTTCCCTTTTGGGAAGTAAAGCAGCTCATTCTCGTACTCGCCCAACCACGGCGCATTCCGCAAGAAGTACACCGTGCCGACTTCCATCCTGGCCATGATGGGCAGCGCTCGGATGATCTTGTCGGTCTCGGCCTTGAGTTCCCGAACCGGGAGACCTGAACGACGCAAAGTCTGAAACAGCGTGAGGCCCATGGCCTTTGTCTCTACGCTCTGGAATCTAGGTCTCGGGTGCCAGCGTTTGTAACTCTGCTCGAACAACTTAGGTTGATCCGGCCCTTCCAGCCTCTCGCGAAGCACGTCACGAAGAAGCAGGTCACGCGCCGGCGTCACCAACCACGTCCCGAGTACGAAATAGTCGGCCGAGTCCTTCTCGCTGCCAGCAGGGTCGCAGGTTTGGAAACACCAGCATTGGCTAAGCAGATACTTCTTGGGCTCTGCTTCAGGAATATAGAGCACAACATGGTCGCCAAGGATATCGAAATACCTGAACCACGAACGCTTGAACCGGTTGCCCTCTGCGGGCGCCGGATGCTGTTGATAGAGTGCGGCCCAGAGGTAACTACCCAGAGCGTTCTTGGTAGCCTCGAGCTCCTCGAGCGGATACCTCTCGGGCCAGAGCGGTTCACCAGGCTTTCTCCCGAGGATGTCATCGTCTTCGGCGATGGCCGCGAGCGAAACGATATCCCATTCCTCGCCATCGCCTTCTTCGAACTCCTTCTTGAGAATGCCGGCAAGGTCTTCTTCGTGCCAGCGGGTCATCACCAGGACTATTGCGCCACCCGGGGCAAGCCTGGTTCTGAGAGTTGACTTGTACCAGTTTAAGACCTTTGCCCGGATTGTCTCACTGGCCGCTTCTTCGTAGTTCTTGAACGGGTCGTCAACTATTGCAACGTGAGCCCCGCGGCCAGTAATGGGGCCTCCGACGCCAGCTGCTGTAAGACCGCCTCTATGGCCCTTGATGCCCCATCTGCCAACCGCACTGCTGTCGTCGGCCAGTTCCAAGTTCCATAATCTTGGGCCCCACTCGGCGAACGTGTTTCGAGCGATGCGGGAGAAGTCATAAGCCAGATCCGCAGCATAGCAACTGATGATGATTTCTTTGTCGGGATTACGACCCAAGAACCAGGCCGGAAACTTCTTCGAGACTACTTCGGACTTGCCATGTCGCGGCGGCATGAACACCATAAGCCGCTTTATCTCGCCGCGCTCCACGGCCTCGAGTTTCTCGCAGAGGAGATTTAGGTGCGGCGCCGGCTGCCACGCACCTCGCCCGTCGTACTCAAGGAACCACGCAAGATCATTCTTCGCATCCTCTTCCCAAATCCTGACCAATTGCTCTTCTGTAAAGGTTTCGGGCAAGTTCTCTTGATTCGGGGTCGTTGATGATGCGTTGTGTGATGTCGTACTCATATCTCTGCGTCACCTGCCCCTGCTGCTCGTTGATGGCCGTAGGCTTGCCGGTAGCAAGGGCAATCTTGTCGTAAAGCGTACCAACGTAGATGGCGATGTCTTTCAGGCTGATGTTAGTGACGTTAGCGAGAACCTTGAGTATCTGTACTTTGTCGCGCTCTGGCAGATCTACGTCGCACACTGCCTGATAAGCCTTGTCTATCTTGTCGCCGTTCTCTAGGAGGAAACTCATCACAGTGTTGCCTACAGTAAGGCCCTTCATGATGGCGTTCCAGGCCTCATTGATGAACCTGGTCTTGGCATCGAGCCTTGCCTTAGCGATCTCCTCAGGCGACTCTTCGGCTAACCAGCCTCTGAGCGTCGAGATCGGAACTCCTGTCTCGCGAGAAGTCTGGGATAAGTTCTTGCCAGACATGTAGACGGCTATGGCTCGCTCTTTGTCGGCGTCGGTCCAGGGGCGTTTCTTGGCGTTGCCGTTCTTCTTAGCAGACCCGTTCTTGGTGGTCTTGGGCTTGGTCGCTTTGGTCATTGTACGCTTGGCCACGGCCGTCACCTCCTTAAATCAGCACCGTTCTACTTGCCGCAAAATAATTAAGCGCCTCAACCCGAGGCGCCGTATTTCGCGAATACTTCTCCAGCCCCAAATTTACCAGCCTAACAGACAACTTTTCAACGCCGGAACCCGACAATTTGCCGTCATTTTGCCGTCAACTTTCCCTCATTTTACCGACAACTTTCCGTCAATTTCACGCCAGAATGCAGGCAGAATGTCACCACCCAGCGATTCAAGAGCATTTTTCACGATATTGCGTATTCGATCCACTCTTCTTTCGACTGTCTTCTCTGAATACCTCACGATGTTTGCTATATTCTTGTGAGTCCTCATATCATCCCACTTCAGCTTCGCAATACGCCGGTATTCTCTGGGTAGCCTTTTCAAAGTCTGGTCCACTATATCAAGCACAAACGTCACGGTGGCACGGGATACAGCAACCGCCCCTACAGGATCTCCCGGCGTCTTCGATACTGGCAGCATCACAATGCTGGTGGAAGTGCGTGGCTCGAAGAGTTCGACGGCAGCCTGCCAGGCATGACGGTTATACAGTATGCAATCAATCGCCTGAACACTCAATGCAATCTTCTCCTTTACCGCGTTCTTAACTCGTTCCGTAGACACCGCGCCACCTCCCCAAGACCTCAGAATTTAGCGCATCTTTCCCAAAAGCAGCACAAATCGCACGCTGAACGTCCTATCACACTTTCCACTGCCTCGGTACGAAGATTCCTGATCAAGTCTGTGATTTCTGCTTCCGCCGCCTCGCGAAGCCACCTCGCATAATCATCTAGGGAACCTGTGTTATCGAACCAGGTCCAACGACCTTTTCCCAGGAAGATGGGGATTGCCTCAATCTTGATGGCCTTCATAGCGTCTAATGACCTCGCTCAATTTTGCTCGATTGAACCCCACCACTATCTCGCCGCCAATAGAGATCACCGGCAGACTCTGCACCTCGCCCGGCGCCTCAGTATAATCTCGCTCCTCAACCTCAACACCCTGCGCCCGGAGCCAGGCTGCGGCCTGGTGGCAGGCGTGACACCAGGCCGCTCCGTAGATGATAGCCTTCACTCTGCCTCACTCTCCCCGTGCTGAGCATGTACGATTTTGACTATCCGACGCCCGCATTGCGGACAGAAGTTCATGCCATTCTCCACTGGATCACCTTCTTCCAGACGCCAGTCGCAGCCACATTCCGAGCACCGCCATGCATTCCAATCTGCGTCAATCTGCATATACAAGGTCTCATTGTTGTCTTTCATACGCTCGCCGCCTCCCTGATTTCTCGTAGTTCCATCTCTGGTTCCAGCACGGTCGCCACAAGCCACGTGCCTTCCCAGGTCGGATAACAGATTGCTTTGTACTTGTCTGGCAGATACACAGTCACCCCGAGGTCCGGGCCAGGCTCAACGCCCAACCGCAAGGTCGCGATGAGCCTGCGCGCGATCTCGGTCCTGGCGCCCTTGTCGGTGCCGGCCCGCTCGACGAGCCTCTTTTTGGCGTGGTCCGAGAGGATTACGGTGTACACGGCGCTCACCTCCGCCCAGGTGGCAATATCAACTCAGTCTCAACGCATTGAGCACGGTTGGAACACCGCTCATCGCACACGGCACTGGCACAGAGCACACGTCCTCTCTCTATGAGAGCCCAGACTTTGGCCCTGGGAGCCACCGGCTCTGCCAGGTGCTCCACGTCCTCGACGCCACGTGCAACAATCCACCAGCCACCGTGCTCTTCAAGTTCCTGCAAGAACTTTTCCTGAACTTCGCTCAGCCGGCCGCGCGGAGTTTTTACCTCGATCCAGACCACCTGGCCGCCCCGGATCGCAACGAGATCCGGAATCCCTTTCTCGCTAAGAGCAGACTGTACAATCCGTACGACTTTCCAGCCGTTAACCTTCAGAAAATCGGCTATAGCGCGTCGTATTTTCGTTTCCGGCTGTTCTTTGCGGCCTGGATGTTCGCCTTTGAGCACGCGAAATTGCTCAACCGTCAGGTAAGTGCTCTTGTCAGTTGACTGAGTACTCATATCCCAGCACCTCCTTTAGGCGGTCCAGTTTGACTTGCCCGGTCATGACGTCGACCATGAGCATTGGCCGAAACTCTCTCAACGCTCGCTCCTGGGCAGCTACCGTCACTTCGCGGCCGAGGATGCGGACAAAAATAACTTCGTCCGGGACCTGCCAGTTGAACCGTTCGCGCTGCCTATAGAGCCAGCCATAAACCTCATACGGTTTGCGGAATAACACGGCTGCTACTTCCGCACACTTAAAACCTCTCAGCAGCATATCTGCTGCAACTTTCTCTTCTACTTCCGACCACTTCGGCGACCTCGGCGCTAGTTGCTTCCTTGCAGGCACGGGCATCTACACCGCCTCCTTTTTTGAGTTTGCGAAGAGTTGCGGCTGCTGGCTCAGATATGGAGGTACACGAAAATAGCGCATCTTGACTGGCTCCTTCATATCCAAGCCCGGCCCAGGGACAAGGATTTCAGCATACTCCGAAGTGATCTCGCCGATTTGGGCGTCGCCCCAGAGTTCGGAGGCGCTAAATAGCGCTTTGCATAAACTCTCTCTCCGCCGGCCATCGCGCGGATCGGTCCATTCTTTCTCAGCCCAAAGGTCCTGTTGCGTCCACCCGAGGGCCTGGGCCTTGCTCTCGATAGCCTTGACCCGGGCGGCGATGCGCGAGCGAAGCGTGTCTTTTTCTAGTTGCGGAAGCTTGCTTGCCGCCGCGGCGCGGAGGACCGCGACGATCTCAGCCTTACGCGAGGCCAGGTGTTTAGACCTGAAAACCTCGTACTCCGTCTTGTCCCACTCTCCAGGCCGGATGAGCATGCCGAAGTCCTTGTCCCTGACCAACTGCGCCCCGCCGCACCTAAGACAATGCAGCACATGAAAGAGGCCTTCGCGAGAGTCGGTCGGATCCTGTTTGCGAGTCAACGTCAACAACGCAACCCACAACATGTGGTCGGCTTCAAGGTCCGGGCGTGGGTCCTTTTCGTAATCAAGGATTTTCACTCAAAACGCCTCCTTGCTGCAGAAATGGTTTTTTACAGGGGTGACACAACTTTTCATGGGTGACACACTCACACAAAGTTGTGTCACCGCCTCTTGCTGGGGAAATGGCGCTTGGTGACACAGGGTGACGTTGTTTTGGCTATCTTCACGCGCGTAGAGAAAACAAAGGAAACTTTGCAGAAACGGCGTCACCTTGCGTCACCTGTGTCACCCCTTCCGTCATCTCCCTCAGAACTGCCTCTCAAAACGGCTCCTTCGTGTTCGCGTTCTCACGTTCGTCACCCCACGCGTCCGAGGTGCCTGGTTCTTCCAAGCCCAAGTCGGCGTGAGTCGAGTCTAAGAGCCCTATGCCGAGCCACATCCGCGCATGCTTGGTCCTGGTCTGCTCGAAGCCTTTTTCCTTTAGGCGAGTGCTGAACGGGTTCTTTGCCAGCGGTCTTTCGACGTTCTCTTCACACCATTTGAGGTACTGAGCGTAAAGAGCCTTCGTCGTAGCCTGGGCGGTCCTGGATATCACACAGCATTCGGCGATGAAGTCGCCAAGTACGTCCATCTCTTCTCGATAGCTCTGAGTAGCGTCTATAACCTCGGCTGGGTCTTGGAGGCCTCCTTGTTGCCACGCTCTGCAGCCTTCCACGGCCCAAGCCAGGATGCCGGGCAGCTCTTCCTGGAGTTTCTGTGGCAACTTCTTGTCCTGCTGATCCTTGGGAATCGTAACCTCGAATGGGATGAGCCTAATACGGCGCCAAATGCCATGATCCTGGCCGCGGATGGTCGGCTTGTTGTTGGCCGCTAGGAATATTTTGTATGTCGGCTTGTACTGGAATTCTTCTCTGTAGAGGAACCTTGCCTTTACCATATCCCCGCCTGTTACCTGTTTTATCAGGCTTTCTGCGAGGCGACGACCGGCATCGGCTTCAACCGCTGCGACATACCTTGCGCCGCGGAGGGCCGCTATGTCGTTCCGGATGCGATCTTGGTCTGAATGCAGGAACGTCGCGAAGTTTGCTTGTTGAGCATAGTCTCCGAGCAGAGCCCGCAGCGTTTCAAGGAAAGTTGACTTCCCGTTGGCGCCGGTACCGTAGAGGAGAAACAGGCACTGTTCGGATGTATCTCCCGTAAGTGTGTAGCCTACGACTCGCCGGAGGTACTCAATGAGCGCAGCGTTCCCACCCATGATCCGATCCAGGAAACTGAGCCATAGAGGGCACTTTGCATCGGGGTCATAGTCCACCGGCACAAGTTTCGTCATGAGCGCCTCTCTCGAGTGCGGCCGGAGTTCGCCGGTCCGGAGGTCTAGGATGCCGTTTTGGACATTCAGAGCCCAAGGATCTGCGTCGAAGTCATCAGGCAGCACAGGGATTCCGGGCTCGGACTGTGCCAAGTTAATCATTGCGCGGATCCGCGCGTCACTCTCGGACCGCATGGCGTGCTTGGCAAGTTGCTCGCGCTCCTTGATGTCCTTCGCCTCTGACGCCTCTGCGTAGATAGACGCCACAGTCTCTTTGGCTCGGCGGTGGACCTCGCCGGATGTGTCGAACGTCCAGCGGGTACCGTCCCATACGAGCCACCGGTCCCAGGGGTAGCAGTAGCGGAGGTCCTGGCGATGCCTGCGGACCATGCGCCGGGCGTTGCCTAAGTCGGTGAGGCCGAACTCGGGGCCGGTAACGATTGGCCTAACAGGAGCACACAGGTCAACGCTTTTCGAAGCGTCTGCCAATGTCCCGAATCGCCGCATGAAGTTCTCGGGGTCAGACTTATGTAGTTCATTTGGGTCTTTGAAGTCGTCCGGACGCATTACGAGAACCTGACCAGTGTAGCCCAAAGATGCAAGCCTCTCGGTCACTCCGGCGACGAATGTCTCTCCGCCTCTATCTGGCTCTTGGAAAATGCACAGCCTCGGGAACAATTCCACGTGGGATAACTCAAGGGTCTTGGCCATGTCTGCGCCGGGTATACCCAAAGCGGGGATGCCGTAATGCCAGAGCGTCCAGCAATCGGATTCACCCTCTACGAGCAGCAGCGTGTCCGAGTGCTTGCGCATTTTCTCCAGCATCCACAGGCCGTATGGCACCGGGCCGCCCTTGCCTTTTAGCCACGACGAGCCGTCCTTGGCCTTGAGCGCCCGCCGCCATCGCTGCCGCGGGGCCGGGCTGCCGTCAGCCAGGCGGTAGGTTATCTTAACTCCCCCGATGCCTTGCTCGACACCCACTGACTTAAGGAGCTCGACGGGCAGCCCCTTGTCCCGGGCGAGCTCCTCGACGGTTATACCCCTCGAAGAAGGGGAGGGTTTCTTCGCGTTATCCTTCTCGCGTTGCGGATAGAGGTCGGCCATGGTGAGGCCCAGGGCCGCCACAATGTCCTCGGTCTTGCAGCCCGCGAAGCAATGAATGAGCACCTCACCGTTCTTGCCCTCGCCTATCGAAAGGCTCTGCCGCCGGTCGTCGTGGGCCGGGCAGCGGGCCGTGTATCCGTCACCAGTCCTGCGGACCCCGTCGAGCTTAGAAAGCACTATGTCTATAGGGCGCGTTGAGTTTGGTACTGCCACAGAGCTCACCGCCGTTTCCTCTCCCGTTTTGTATCTCTACCTGCTGTTTCTCGCCTGTTCCGCAAGGTTGCGATAATCTTGCGGTTTTGGAGGCCGCTTTGCCGGGCGTTCGCTGGGGTCTAGCAGACAAAACGGCCTTGCGAAAAGTTGCGAAATTATAATCTCGCCAATGCCCTGGCGCCGATGATCCGACCTTCTGAATCTCTCACCGTGTCGTCCAGTTGAAACGATTCATGGCGACCTCAAGAGCGAGTTGGGCTTTGGCGATCTCCTCGTTCTTCACAACACTCATGCAATCCGAACCTCCTTGCCCGTAAGTTCCTGAATCTCACGCTTGAATCTCTGTGCGTCTGAATTGTCGTTGCTTAGGTGAAGGAGCCATATCTCGCGGACGCGGGACAAGTCGTTCGCCCGGTAGTGCGTTCGAGACGACCCTGGATGGCCGCAACCTCGGTATCTGTTAACAAAGGAGTGTACTTCATTCGGCATTGAAACACGGTGCCGTGGCCTCCTCGGGCGTACAACCCATGATGTTTGCTCGGGCTGGCCACTTTTCGCAGTTCGGTACCACGTATCTGGTGTGAATGTCGTTATATTCGCGATGGTCGACAAGCTCGAAGGTCACGTAGGCATTGCCCTGAAAACGGCTCGAACCGGACAAACGCACGTGCGGTCCAGAGCCCCAAGATATGGTCCTCCTGTTCGTGTACAGGTGCATTATGTCGTTAGGGTGCACCCATGCTTCGTCAAGCAGCGGCTCGCTCACACAATCACTGCGTTTTCTCAGACACCTCACGTGTACCCAACCTTCTTTGGGCGTGGCCGAGTATCGCAATCCACAGCAGATGCAGATATCGGCATCGCCCGTACTTGCCTCGATTGGTGCCGGAGGAGCTGGCACTGGCGCTACTCTGATATCGTCAAACAGTCTCAGCTGCGCGCTCATCATGTACAGCCTCCTTGCCGATTTGTTGTTGTGCCGAAACCATCTGTTCAACCTCGATTAAGCTTTGAGCCTGGCTGTCTGAGCGTTCATTGAGCAACACCTCCTCGCAGGCGTTCTGCAAGTCGCGAATTCCTTTGGGCGATCTTGTTGTTGCAGACGGCTTGCTCGATTGCGCCGGGCTGGTGGATGATAACCAAGTGCTTCTTAGCCCGGGTAATGGCCGTGTAGAGTAAGTTGCGCTGCAGCATGATCCAGTGCTGGCGGGTGAGGACGACAATGCACACCGGGAACTCTCCGCCCTGGGCTTTATGGATTGTGCTGGCGAAGGCAAGCTGCAGGATATCCAGAGGCGCGTCATACTCACCAGCACCGAAGGTCACGTACTGGTCGCCGAAGTCAACCTCGATGGAGCCGTCCTCGTCGTTGACCTTCCTCACGATGCCGAGGTCGCCGTTGAACACGTCGTGGGGATAGCAGTTCTTGACCACCATGACCTTGTCGCCTGGGCAAAAGCCTTTGCCTGCCCCCGGGTTAAGAGCGTTGCGAATCGCTTCATTGAGCGCCTTGACTCCCGCGCTGCCTTTGTGGCCGGGGGCTAGGACGCCGAACCCGAGCAGGCCGTGCTCTTTGTACGCCTCCTTTGCGTACTTGACCACCAGCGGCAGAGCTTCCTCGGGAGTCTGGATGGTGTGAGCTATGACGTCTTTCGGAAACGCCGCGAGTTCGGGGATCTGTCCGGCGTTGACCTGGTGAGCCAAGGCTGAGATGCCGGAGCCCTCCTCCTGACGGTACACGTACTGTAGCTTCGTGACCGGCACGGTTCCCGACTCGATGATGTCGCGGAGCACGGAGCCCGGTCCGACGCTGGGCAACTGATCCACATCGCCGACGAGGACCACCTGCATACCAGCCGAACATGCCGCGAACAAGGCCCTCGCGAGACGAATGTCTATCATGCTCGCCTCGTCGACCAGTAGCAGTCCTGGGGTCAGTGGATCTGCCTCGTTTCGCGTGAATCCGAACTCGGGGACGTATCCTAATAGCCGATGGATGGTGGACGCCGGTTCGCCGGTTGCCTCTGACAGTCGCTTAGCAGCGCGCCCAGTCGGGCTACATAAATATACGGGCTTTGCATGGTTTTCGGCTTTGTAGATAGAGACTATGGCGCGAGTTATGGTGCTCTTCCCGGTCCCCGGCCCGCCTGTCAGCACCGAGAACCCCGACGTAAGAGCCATCCTGATAGCCTCACGCTGTTTCGGGTGATACGCGATTCCGGCCTGGGTCTCGCTGGCGTCGATTAGGCCCTCCAGGTTCGCGATCGGCGCGGGCTTTTCAGCCCCCATGGCCCGTACCCACTCGGCCACTTTCGTCTCGGCTTCGTAGAGTTCGGTCAAGTAGATGTCGTCACCGTCCCTCACGAGGACCTCAGACTCGATGAGAGTCTTCACGGCCTCCGCGATAGCCGGCACACCGGGGTCAGTCCCGAGGAGGGCGGGGCCCTCGCGGACCAGGTCGTTGGGGCGGAGAGAGCAGTGCCCCTCGTTCTCAGCCTCGCTCAGGATATGCCGGATAGCCGCCTGTATCCTGGCAGGGGCATCGGGCTTGATGCCCACGGCCATCGCGACCTTGTCCGCGGTCAAGAATCCGATGCCTTCGATCTCGGTCAGGCGGTACGGTTCTTCTTTGACCACTTTCACCGCTTCGTCGCCGAAGTGCGCCACTATCTTGGCTGCCAGGTGAGGCGTGAGTCCCTCGCGGCATATCAGCGCCGACACCTCAGCCACGGTCTTGTGCTCGCGGAGGTGTTGCTTTATTTCCTCGCGCTGCTGCTCGGTAAGGAAGGTTAAGGTGTCCAAGACATCAGGGTCCTGCTGCATCTTCGCCAGGCAGTCATCGCCGAGGGCTCCGACAATTCGGGCCGCCTTGACTTCGCCCACGCCGTTCGCGATGGACGCGAGATAGCGGATCACACCCTTGCGCGTCGACGGGAGCAGGACCTCTGCCGAGTCGAATTTGAACTGCCGGCCGTATTTCGGGTCGGTGACGAACGAGCCTGTGAACTGATACTCGTCGCCCTCGCGAGGGTTGACCACCGGACCGACAGCCGTCACAGATTCGCCATCGGCGTGGACAGACAGGACCGCCCAGCCGTTTTTTGGGTTATAGAAACGCACGGTCGAGATGACGCCCGAGAGAACCTCGGCGGAGGCTAGAGAGCGCTGAGATAGGGCGCTCATGGGGTGTCACCACCCTCAACCGGCACGGGCTTCTCCTCGTAACTCATGTAACTCCCGTCGTATCTAAAGCCTGTCTGAGGCCAAAGCTGGACGCCATCAACCCGGAGAGTGTCTATGCCTTGGGCGGCATCCTTGAGCACGTTGGCAAGAAAGACGCTCGTCAGGCTGTCTGTACCCTTGATTGCGAGGAAGTCTAGGCCGTGACACTTTGGCAACCCCAGTGCATTGGTGATGCGGTTGCGCTCGCGGATGCGATCCGTTCTGAACCCGCCGTAGGTGTATCGCTCGATTGTGACAGGCTCCCATAAGTCGTTACCAGGGAAGTCGGTATCCCTGAACAGAATCTCCTTTGCTGTCATGAGGGCCTTCGGGTCGGTCTCGTAGCGTTTGGTTGTCACGCCGTCCTCCCCCTTCCGCCTAGCGCCTCTCTGGCCTTGGCGATCCGGCTCAGAGCCTCGTCGACCACCTCGCGGGGCAGGTTTTCGCTCTTCGCGATGCCTTCTACGATGGATTGCACGTCCAGGAACTTTGCCTCTCCCTCCCGCGAGAGGAGGTTCAGGAACTGCCCCATCTTGGCCTCGCGGTCGGCCTGAGCCTCGAGGTGATCGCGAGACAAAACCTCGTGGCCGGGGCGGGCCGACTTCAGGGGGATTAGCGTCGTGTCGACGACCGGGGAGCCGATTGACCAGACTTCCGGCGGTCCCCATCCGGCGTAGTGGACCACCGAGTGATTGCCGCACTTGGGGCAGGTGACGATGTATTCATCTCCGTCTTGCAGTGACGAAGCGTTTTCGGGCAAGAGAGCGACTCCGCAGGAGTGACATTCCGGCAGTGTGCCTGGATAGACCTCCAGCAGGCAAACCTGGACGGTCCGTTCCATCTCGCCTGGGTGTGCGGAAAGACGAACCACGGCACCGGGATTGATGAAGACAACCTCGCCGCCGGCGGCTCGCGGAAGCCTCTTGACGCCGAAGCCCAGGTGCTCGTGTCCGCAGACGAGGATGTCGGGGCATCGGGGATGCTTGGCTACGTCTTCCAGCAGCGTGTGCTTCAACTCGAAGCCCGGAGAGCGCTCCAGGAGCATCCCGTGGGCCACGTGGATCCGGACACAGCCTTGCGTAGCGTTTGAAGTATTTTTGGTCAGGTAGTCTGAAACATCGGTGTCTGTTGTAGTCGAGAACCCAGTACCAGTTACCGTGACGATGCCTGTTACAACCGGCCGCATGGCTAGGTCCCTAATCATCCCGGTGGCCGCGAGGTGTCCGTAGGCAGTCCTGTCTAGGCTCTCAAGGCTATGCGCGTGCTCATCATGGTTCCCTGGCACGGCCCATACCTGCCGACCGTTGTCCTTGATGATCCGTTCCAGCGCCGTCAAGGTCGAGTACGCCGGATTGGGACTGTCAAAGATGTCTCCAGGCACAATGATGGCTTCTACGTCGTAGTCATAGGCGATCTGGCCAACCTCGTGGAGTTTGGCGTTCAAGGTAGCCTGGAAGTCATCCAGCCTCGCCACGGGGTTCTGGCTGCGGTAATGCCAGTCACCTGTTATCAGCAGTTTCATGCTTTCACCTTCTTTCGCTGTTCGGGATGCTCTGGATGCCACCGTCTCGGGTGTTGCGGATGCTGGCAGGCCCCTCCGCGGTACTGGCCGCAAGCCACGCAGGAGTCGAGCCAAGTACCCACACAAAAGTGCTTCCGGAAGAAGTTCATAGCCTCGGGGAGACTCATGCCGGCATCCAGAAACTTATTGGTCTGCGTCATGCCGGCGTCACCTCGCTAACGCCGGCCTCGTTCTTGGTGACGCGGTAGGCTTTATCGCCGGACCTCGCCAGGGTCTCGTTATGCGTCACCACGATGAACTGCCTGCCGGTCTTTTGGGCGTAAGAGCGCAAGAAGTAGGCAAGGTTCTCGGCGTACTCTGCCGAGACCATCTTCGCGGGCTCGTCGAGTATCACCGGCCCTTCCGGCCTCGGCCTGGAGAGCTCAAGGAGTGCGAGCCTCAGCGCGAGGGACACTATGTCCACGATCCCCCCGCCCCGGGCGTCCTCGGGGTTGTTGCTGACTTCGGTGTTGCCGTACCTCGAGACGACCCGCCACTCAGCACTGGGCTTTCCGCCGAGTTCCTTCATTTCGATTTCGAAGCGCAAGGAATCATCGGCAAGGACGGTCTGGAGGGCGGCCGTAACGGTCTCCTCGATCCTCTCCACAAGTTGTCTCCTGGCGTAGTCGCTGACCTTAGTTAAGAGGACCTGGACCTGGCGCCAGGTTTCAATGTTTTTCCGGACTTGGCTCAGCGCCTCATCTTTCTCTTGACGCTGTTTCTGGAGCAGGGCCTTTTGGCCCCGGCCCTGCTCGTATTGAGAGCGCCAAGAGGAAAGAGCGAGTTCGTATCTGCTCAAAGAGAACGTTGACAGAGACATTTTCCTCACGCTCCCCGGGCCGGCTCGAGAAGCTTCTCTGCTTCATCGAGCTTCGCGGCAATTTCGGCCTTAAGCCGTTCAATCTCGGCGTCCAACTGTTCGGGTTCCACGCCGAGCTCACGGAGTTGGCGGTGGATCTCCTCTTCCTGCTTCTTCAGCGATTCGAGAGTGGCTTCGGCACGCGCCACCTCGGTTCGGCCGCGTTCAATCAAAGACTTGAGATTCTGAAGACGGATAGTGTCGTTGTTTATAGACATAGCTAAGCAACCTCCTTGATGAGGGATGGATCGACTTGTGAACCACAAACGGGGCACTTGCCAATCGTGAGCAAGGTATCAGCGTACTGTCGCCGGGCATCTGCGAGGGCTTTTGACCGCCGATCAAGATCGTTCTCGGCTGCGATTCTTGCTTCGCGGAGTTTTGTCAGTGAAGCGGATAGATTCATCAAAGCGGCCAGACGCTGAGCATCGGCATTGACAGCCGATATAACATTTTGAGTATCGTCGAGGCCTGCCCAGTTCGTACAAACCTGCATTGCTGTACGAGCCTGGGTGCTGAGCGCCGTGTGTCGAGACTGTAGTGAAGTCAGCACTTGAAGCCGATTCGCGGCGTCGGTTATCTGAGCAATGAATTCCGCCGATTTCGGCAGATTCGCCCAGCGTTGCAGCGTAGTAGCGACCTTCTCTTTTCCGGTCTGAGTCGCTGCTAGGGTTTCGGATGCGGATTGCAAGGCTTGAAGTCGCGACTGCGCCGAATCCGCTTCTTTTATGGAGGTCTCCGCGACGGGCAGGTTAACCCAGCGGGCAAGGAGCCTTGCCCAGGTCTCGCGGTCGGCGGTGATCCGCATAAACGCTGTTTTGTGGCTGACAACGGCGTTGAGTCTTATTGCGTCGCCTTCGGCGGTTACGATACAGAATTCGGCTTCCCTGAGGTTTTTCCATCGAGCAAGGATACTTAGTGTCTGTGCTCTCTGAGTCTGAATGCTAGCAAGTTTCTGACTTACGGCCTCGAGAGACGCAAGACGGTTCTGGGCTTCGCGGATAATCTGAAGCAAGACTTCCAGAGCCGTAATCTTCTCGGCAAGTGCTGGCAGGTAGTCGTATTCGCGAATCTTGGCGTCCAGATCCTCGATCTCGGAAAGGAGCCGCTTTTCGTCTTGCCCGGCGCGGAAGAGGTCAGTTCCAAGGGCCCGCTGAGCCTCGTCTACCTCTTCGGTCCCGGCGAGTTTGCCCAAGATTTTGGCCCTAGCGGGTCCCGAAACGGTTTTCTGACCTAAGAATGGAGCATCGAGCTGCTCGCTCAAGTTCAACGCGAGTTCCAGGTCGCCGACGGAAACCATCCGCACTCCGGTAGCTTCCTGAATCTCGAGGGGAACCGTATTACCGAATCCCTCGAGGACAGTCGGAGACTCACCAGGGCGCACTACTCGATATCGGTTGACGCTCTTGGACCGCTCCCTCGCGACCTTGGTTCCGTCCGCAAGTTCCACGGCCACGGTGGCCATGTTGCGGCCGACTCTGATGTAGTCCGTGCCCTGAGGCACGTTGTAGAACAACAACCGCAGCGCCCGGACCAGGGCCGTCTTGCCACTGTCCGTTGGCCCGACTATCACCGTAAGCCCGCCCGGGGGAGCGAGCTCGACCTTGCTTTTCGAGTGGCTTTGAAAGTCCTCAACGAATAGACTCTTGATAGAGGCTGACAACGCAGTAACCTCCTTCCTTTTGACGGTTGGAGGGACAGATGGCGGTCTGTCCCTCCGGCTTTGGGGAGACTAGAACGGCTCTGACGAGGGCTGCTGCGCGTCGGCCTCGCTGGCTTCAACATCGTAGTCGGCGGCCTGGATCTCGACGCTCCGCATGAGCGGCTTGAGCGACTCGACGTAGGCCTTGAGGTCCAGGAGCTTTTCAGCCGGCACGTCTCCGACCTTGCTGAACACGGCCTTCGAGTACGTGATCCCCTGAGCACTCGTCGCCTTTTCGAGTTTGATCTTGGTGAGCACGGCCCAGTAGGGCTTCTTGGCCTTGTTGGTGAGCCGCAGCATGTAGGCATTGAAGTTGGCGAGGCTGGTGGGCGGCAACGCAATCAGCAGCGGCATGATGTCCCCCGGCGGCAGGATGTAGATCCTGTGGAGGTTCTTGCAGGCCTTTCCCTTACTGTCCTGATCCGAACCCCACTGGTTGTGCGGGCAAGTCGCGCAGTTGCCACCCGGGTCACCGACTCCGGTACGGCCGTCCATCGCCACACATTGGGGCGGGTTAGACGCTCCAGCGAACTTATCCGGCCAGTACGCGTTGACTGGGTATCGGTCGACGATGATGCCAGTGATCTCGGCGACCGGCTTCGGGTTTCCATCCTCGTCGGTGACCTCAAACACAAGGGCCCCGCCACTAGGCATCTTGACCCTCTCGAACTGGATCCGTCCAAGGTCCGAGAGGTTCTCCTTCACGACTTCCTTGAGGTCCTTGGACTCCAGGGCCGCTATCGAGAAGCCGCCCTGATCGACCTTCTGAATATCCTTCACCGCTGCTTCTGACACGGGTTAAAACGCCTCCTTGGATTTGGACATGGGGACGACCTTTGGGGACACGGGGACATCCGGGATCTCGACCTGCATAACGCCGTCGGCGCTGACCTCCTCGCGCTCGCCGACGTCGATGAGTTCGGAGAGCACCGCCATCTCGGCCGCGATCAACCTGGCCGCGATCCTCGCGCTCTGGTACTCGTCGAGGAGCATCTGGAGAGCGTCCTGCGCCTCGTTCAGCACTGCCTCCGCGGCGGAGACCTTCTCGGCCGCCGCGAGATACCGGGGATCCGTTGACTTCCTGCGGAGCAGTTCCGCGGTGCGGGCTTCCGCGTTCGAAAACTTGGCCTTGCCTTTCTCGTCCGTTTCAGTGCCGATGGCGAGCAGCGTTTCCGCCTCGATTGTCGCCCTCTCGAGCTCTGCGTCCTTCAACGCCCTACGGGCCTGGTTAACGACGTCGCGCTGGGCTTTGATGCGCGTTGGATACGCCATGAGGCTGTTCCTCAGGTTCTCGGTGTTGTAGGAAGTGAGCAGCGAGTTGATGGCCTCCGCCGTATTGGGTGACATTGAATTGGGTAACTGGATGACCATGGTTAGCCCTCCTTCGAGGTTTCTTCGAAGAACACACTGACTTCGACATCGTTGATGGTTGCCTTGAGACAAGCAAATGGCGGGAATCTTCCGTTAGAGGAGAAATGGGTCATCTGCCACTCGACATCGTAGGCATCCGACAGAGCGCGAGAGATGCAAAGAGCCTCCGTTGTTGTGATGGAGTCGTCATTGTGCAGGTGAAAACTCACCGATTGCGATGTTCTCAGTCTCCCTCCGGGAAGGGCACGTTCGACAACATCCCGGACGTGCTGGGCAATGCCGACAACTCCCGCTTTTTTGAGTTCGGCCAGCACCCTACCGGCGATGAAATCCCAGTCGTCGTGCTCGATGGCAGACAGCCCCAGCGCCTTGCGGATCGCCTCCAGAGCTGCCGCCTCTTGCGTATCGGCCTCCAGGGCGATATCATGGATTCGGGTGGGGCGCTCAGAGATGGGCGCCTTCTCTACTTCACGAGCCTCTACCTGAGTCACGTTCACGCTATCCCTCCTCTCCTCGAAATGTTGAGAATCCTCATGGTCTCCGCCCGCTTGGCCTCCCTGTCCAGCACCCGCTGAACCTTGTCGCGGTCAGCCGGCAGGGACAACCCCCGCATGGCGCACTTGCGCAGGGCGCGGGTCAGGGCGTTCGGGGTGCCGCGAAAAGTCACCGACAGACTCAATGGATTACCTCCTCTCAAAGCCCTAGCCACAGAACCCTAAGAGCCCCGAACAACACGGCCGTCACTGCCAGCGCCACCAGGGGCCCGAGCCACAGGATGGTGCGCTCCAGGCGCTTGGTCTTGGCCATCTCGTCCAGGAGGGCCTTGGCAGCCGACGTGAGCCCGGGGTCGATTGATTGAGCCGGTTGGGGCTGCGCCCGGTAGAGTTCGAGTGCCCGCTCCATCATCCGGCGCACTTCGGGGTGCAGAGTTTTGTCGCGGACCGACTCCAGAGTCCTACGAATCTCGTTGTCGCTGACCGTCACACTCATGCCGCTTCAGCTCCTTCCACTCTCAAGTAACCGCGAGCTCTGAGTTTGCCTAAGTTCTGCTGCCTGATCCGCCAGGGGTCGACTCCGTACGTCCTGGCCCACGAGCCGATGGCCACGGGAGCCAGGTGTATGAGGTCCATGAGTTGGTCGATGGCGATCTCTACTGCCCGGGTGTCGGGCCTAACGGGGTCGATCCTGTCGATGGCTTCCAGGGCTTCGGCGAGCTCTTTGAGGGCGATCACGATTTGCTGCGCCGGGTGGTCGTCGACGCTGAGCGCCGCCGGCGCGAAGGGGTTGTCTTCGAACTGCGACAGCGCCAGGGCCGCGAGCCGCGGGGACTTGAGCATCCTAGCGATGAACACCTGAAACGCGGGCGGCATCTGCCGCTCTCCGCACACGTAGCCGCGATACGCTCTCTCGCTGAGACCGATCTTCTTGGCCAACTCAGCCTGGGTCATGCCCCGGGCTTTCCGCTCGAATTCCAATTCCTGCACGAACATTGCCTGTTTAGCATCTCCTTCCGCGTAGGCCTGTGCTTCTAGGGTCGCTATGCTCTTGTCAAGGACCGGCGAAAAGGGTTGACGACTAGCGTGTGGTGGGCGCCGTCTTGCGGATCCGGTAGAGATCTGACCTGTAGTGCTCATGGCCCCGTGCCCATTTGTCTAGGTCCTCGCGATTGAATCGCAGGTGCCGCCCCACGTGGAAATGCGGTATCTCGTTGCGCGCGGCCAGGGCGTACAAGATGTCCCTGCCTACGCCGAGATAGGCAGAAGCCTGAGGCACGTTGAGAATTGGCGAGTCTGGCGCTGGGCTAGGCATCGGCAGAGGCCTCCTTGGACGCATCGTCCAATTCCGACGCAAAAAATAGCGCGTCTACTGTGGATCCGAGGACGTCTGCAATTTTTCTAGCCACTGCAATGGTGGGATTCCGCCGGCCTTGTTCAATTTTGTAGTAGTGAGAAGGCGATATACCGACCATGGAAGCAGCATCCTCGACGGACAGCCCTTTCTCGATGCGAAGTTTTCTGAGTTGTTCGCGCATCCGTATCATCTCCTTGGACGTTGTGTCCACTTACAGATTACTGGACGATGAGTCCAATGTCAATAGGGCGTTGGACGTTTTGACCAAAAAATTTTGAGGTTGGACTCTGTGTGCTATTCTGACAGTGGAGATGGTGCGCTTGAGCCTCGGGAAACGATTAGTCGCTTTGCGAGAACAACAGGGTTTGAGTCGTGAGGAGCTGGCCAAGAGGCTCAATCTCAGTTACTGGGCTATTGCCAAGTATGAGACCGACGAACGTATGCCTTCTCCTGATATCCTGTCCAGACTCGCAGACTTCTTCGGCGTTTCTATCGATTACCTAGTAGGTCGCACAGACGACCCGGGACGGCCCGCCAATGACAGCACTACCTCTAACCCCTCCCTCCCCGACTGGGTCAAGCAGCTCCCTCCCGACATGCAGCAATTCGTTGAAGAGGAATCGAAGCACGGTTGGCCGTACCTTCGTCTGGCTAGGGGATTGAAAATGCAGGACCTGAGCAAGGAGGAGCTTATGGCGATAGTTGAAACCTGGATGGACGCCAAGAGCAGACACGAAAAAGAGTTCGGCCCCTCAAAGTAGCAAGCATGCGTAGACGCCCTGCGATCACCGGAGGTGCTTGACTTGGGTGAGTGCAGATTATGCGGAAGAAAGGGTTGGCTGGTCAGCGTAAACCAATATGGTCTATGCATGAATTGCCAAAGCGCAGTCGCAGTAGAAACCAGCTCCCGACTGAGAGTTATCAACGAGTCGAGCGAGATCATCAGAAACTCCAAGAACCTGGCCACCCGTCTTTCTAGATGTGACGTGCTGGAAGAAAACGCGCGGGAACTACGAAAGTATGAAGAGCGCGGTCTCCCTGTCACGAACCCTCTCCCGTCTCAACTCATGGCTTTAGCGCAACAGCTTCGTGAAGAGGTCTTGTCAGAAGAGGCGGTCAAGATCCTCGATGCCGCAAGAGCGAAGGCGGATGTAGTGGCAACCCCCAAAGCCAGGGTTTCAGCCCTTTCCGCGGGTCTGCTGAAAATAACAGAGCTATGCGGGAAGATTGACCCCACTCCAGCCAAGGTTAGGGAGAGCCAGGAAGCCCTAAAGGCTGAAGTCCGCCGAGCGAACCTGGAAGTCTTCTTGGATGATGCGCGCAAAGCAGAGTTCAAGGGCCAGGTTAACAAAGCCATCGACAAGTACAAAGAAGCGCTCTATTTCCTTAAGACCGATGTGGTTGACGACAGGCTCCAAGACAAAGACATTGCAGAGATCGAGGGGAAGATCGCCGAATTGGGGGCAGCGACGAGAAAACGTGATCGTCGAGACATGGATGGACGCGAAGAGAAGGCATGAGAGGGAGAAGTAGGGGAAGAAGGAAAGGGTAGAATAGCCTGTAAACACGGGACCCGAGGCTTCCCTCGGGTCCCGTGGCTCCGAAGAGCACATGCGTCTGTCAGTCACATTATACTCAATCGGACGGGAATTACCCTCTTTTTAGCTAAAAATACTAGGGGGGCGGTCGTCTGTCTCGCCTGAACCGCCCCGCACCGCCTAACTGCCCGACGATTGACCTCCATGTGGGATTGCTATGCGGTTGAAATCCGCTATGAATGGCCCCTCCCTTGCAGTCATGTTATGGACGGTGGTGGACCCGGTGGGACTTGCACCCACAGCCAGGCGTGTGACAGACGCATGCTCTCCTCTTGAGCTACGGGCCCACGCCTATTCACATACCACAAGCCGGATCGCCTTTCCTCCTATGGATCGAGGAAACCCATCTCTTGACTTGTGGACAAGTTCCACGCTAGGATCTCCATACGAACACTTGTACGGAGGTCTTGCCCCATGGCCCTTCCCTGGCAACAGCTTCTCCGACCAACGCTCGACCAACTGTGGGCCACCATCCCTGTCCCGGTCTTCGACCTGGCTGAGCATTACGGCATTAGAGTTCACCGACGCTTCCTCCCCGACCGCATCGCCGCGATTCTCCACCACCTGGATAACCGATGGTTCCTGTACCTAAATGCGACTCACTCCAGGGAGCGCCAGCGTTTCACTGTGGCCCACGAGCTAGCCCACGTCATCTCATACCGAAATGGCCACTCGTTGTCGACACCCGATCTCTGCATGACTGACCGGGAGCACTACACGGACTCACGGGCCGCTGAGATCCTTATGCCGTCATGGAAGGTAAGGTGGTTTATTTCCGAGAACCTTTCTCTCGATGAGATGGCCAAGGAGTTTGCCGTATCCAGACACGCCATGCGGATCCGCATTGATGAGTTCATGCGAAAGAACTACGGTGCAATGTCAATAGGTAGGAGTTAGGAGATTTGAGTTGTGGTCTTTGACAAGGGAATATCTGACCAAGGCCGGTTTTGAGAGGCATTTGACCGACGTAGAGTTTCGGTTATGC
>DULO01000032.1 GCA_012840345.1 Candidatus Fermentithermobacillaceae bacterium | reverse complement strand
GTCTTTTGGAGGAACCTCGCTAGAGATTGCCGAATAATTGGCACATGCGAAATTCTCGGCACTTATGCCCAGAAGGCGGGTGGCCCACGTGGACATACTGAAATCTCTGTTCGCGGTGCTTGATTCAATAAACCAAGGGATCCACGTTGTGGACGAAAACGGCATAACCGTAGTATATAACGAGGCTGCTTCCAAACTGGACGGGTTGGCTAAGGAGGAAGTGATCGGAAAGTCCCTCTTAGACGTATTTCCCTCACTTGACCATAACTCCAGCACATTGCTCAGGGTGCTCAAGTCGGGGGTGCCGGAACTTGAGCGGCAACAGACGTTCTCCAACTATAAAGGAAAGAAGATAACCACCGTTAACTCCACACACCCTATCCGCATCGACGGAAAACTGGTCGGCGCCTGCGAAGTCTCCACGGATATCACCGGGCTCAAGGAAATGGCGGAAAAGATCGTGGATTTGCAGACGGAACTAAGGGAGATCGTCCCCAAGGCGGCAGGGTCGTCTAAACGCGGGTATGACCGCGTATCTGCCCCGGGCCATACGCTTTTTTCCGTAAAAGACATCGTTGGCGAATCCTCGGCGATGAAAGAAATCAAGCGCAAGGTCCTGGATATAGCCGACAGCGACTCAAACGTCATGGTCTGGGGCGAGACGGGAACTGGCAAGGAACTCTTAGTTCAGGCTATCCACACAGCGTCCCGCCGCGCGGGCGGGCCGTTCGTGCCCCAAAACTGCGCGGCGCTTCCTGAGAGCCTCTTGGAGGGACTCGTCTTTGGTACAGCCAAGGGAGGGTTTACCGGGTCAATGGACCGGCCCGGGCTCTTGGAACTGGCGTCGGGAGGCACTCTCTACCTGGACGAGATCGACTCGATGCCGCTCCAGCTTCAGGCCAAGCTCTTGCGCGTTATACAAGATAAACGGGTGAGACGTTTGGGCGACACAAGAGAACGGCCGTTGGACGTAAGGTTCATTGCCTCCACGAGCGTTCCCCCTCGTGAGGCCGTGCGGACGGGACGGCTCCGTTCCGACCTGTTCTTCAGGCTTTCTGTCATCGAAATCGGGCTTCCCCCGCTTCGGGAGCGCAAAGAGGACATACCGCTCTTGTGCGAGCACTTTCTCAGGAAGCACTCGAAAAGACGTGGCCCCGCGTCGGTGTCGCCGCAGGTGATGGCTGCGTTCCTTACTTACGAGTGGCCGGGCAATATCAGAGAGCTTGAGCACGCTGTCGAGGGAAGCCTGGCATTCGCCAAAGGTCCGGCTATCGAGGTCATGGACCTGCCTCCTTCGGTCCGCGGTATGATAGCCACCGCCTCTATGTTCCGGCACGACCTTGGAAGTGAGACCCTTCCTGTCCGTCATAAAGTGACTAAACGCCAAGATTACCCTGAACCGTTCCCAGCTGAACAATCCCCTCCGGACGGGATGACCGGCTACCCCGCGCCGCAGTCAGGGGACGCGGAGTCTTCCGGCGCGACCATAAAAGACAACCTGCGAAGGCAGGAAAAGGCTTTGATTGAGAAAGCTCTGGCAGAAAGCAAGTCCATTTCGGAAGCGGCCAGGACTCTGGGGATCCCCCGGCAGACTTTACAGTACAGGATGAAAGTTTTGGGAGTATCCAAGGGCGGCTGAGGTTATGGCACGACTTTTGCTTGTAAGTTTGGGTGGGGGCTTAAAGATTGGGGGAAGAGAAAGTGGCACAAGGACTCCCGGGCAATAGAATAGGATGCCCTTACGGCACTCACAGGGTCATCACGCCTGCCGGGGTTCTGCCCCAGGCAGCGTGGCGGATAGACAACTCTACCGAAATCTTTGATAACGAGATTCTTTTGGATGTCAGGACCCTAAACATAGACGCGGCAAGCTTCAAGCAAATCGTCTCCTCCGCCCCGCCGGGCGCGGGCAAGAAAGAACTGGAGGAGCACGTGGCCGCGACGGTGATGAAGATAGTCTCGGAGCGGGGCAAAATGCATAACCCCGTCACAGGCTCAGGAGGAATGCTCCTGGGGACGATCAGGGAGTTTGGCTCCAAAGTGCGGGGAGCCCGGGGAGCGAGAACCGGAGATCTTGTGGCGACCCTGGTATCCTTGTCCCTAACACCGCTGCGCCTTAATGCGGTCAAGAGGGTGGACCTTGATAAGGACCAGGTGGACGTGGAAGGTTCGGCGGTGCTGTTTGAGACCGGGGCGTTCGCCGTCATGCCCAAAGACATGGGGGAGAGGCTGGCTCTAGCCCTGTTGGACGTGGCGGGAGCTCCGACGCAAACCGAGAGGCTGGTTCATCCCGGCGACAGCGTGCTCGTGTTGGGAGCCGGAGGCAAATCGGGACTGCTTTGCTCGGCTGTCGCCAGGCAAAAAGCCGGACCCAACGCGCGGATAATAGGATTGGCTCACGGTCCCGCGTCGACTGCCAGGGCAAGAGCTCTTGGGGCGGCGGATGTGCTGATCTCCGCCGACGCCACCAACGCCCTCCAGGTAATGGAAGAAGTCCTGAAGCACAATGATGGGAAGAAGGTTGACGTCACAATAAACTGCGTGAACGTTCCCGGCACTGAGATGGCATCGATTTTGAGCACCAGGCCCCGTGGCAAAGTGTACTTCTTCTCCATGGCTACCAGCTTTACCGCGGCGGCTCTGGGAGCCGAAGGGGTAGGTGCCGACGTCGATCTCATAATAGGAAACGGATACGCCGAAGGCCACGCCGAACGCGTTTTGGGACTGGCGAGGTCTGACGCCAAACTGAGAGGTATACTTGAGGAAATGTTCCCCGGGTAACCGGTTTCCGTGAGGAGGTCTACACCATTGAGGCATTGGCAAGACATACCCCTGTGGAAGGGCGTATCTGCGGAAGAATGGAACGACTGGCGTTGGCAATGGCGAAATCGAATAGAGAGCGTGGAGCAACTCACAGAAGTGCTCAGCCTTACGCCAGAAGCCATAGCCGGCGTCAAGAAAGCGTTGACCCGAGTCCGAATGGCTATCACGCCCTATTACGCCAGCCTAATTGACCCGGACGACGAGCGTTGTCCTATTCGCCTCCAGGCCGTGCCCAGGGGAGATGAGACCGCGGTGATGCCGTGGGAGTCGGTCGACCCCTTGGACGAAGAGGCGGATTCGCCCGTTGAGGGATTAGTCCACCGTTACCCTGACCGAGTCTTGTTTCTCGTAACCGAGCAGTGCTCCATGTATTGCCGTCACTGCACCCGCCGCCGGATTGTCGGCGTTACGGACAAAGTGGCGCCGCCTGAGAGAATTGAGCAAGGTTTGCGTTACATTCGAGAGCACAGTGAGGTCCGAGACGTTCTGGTTTCGGGCGGCGATCCCCTCACCCTGTCAGACGAGTATCTGGAGCGGATCATCCGGGCTTTGAGGGAGATACCCCACGTTGAGATCATACGCATAGGAAGCAGGGTACCGGTTGTGCTTCCCCAGCGAGTGACCGAGAAACTGGCCGCCATGCTGGCGAAGTACCATCCTATTTATGTGAACACTCACTTTAACCATCCCAAAGAGATCACGCCGGAAGCGGCCAAGGCTTGCGCGATCCTCGCCGACCACGGCATACCTCTAGGGAACCAGTCGGTCCTACTAAGAGGAGTCAACAACTGTCCTGAGGTCATGAAGTCTTTGGTGCGCGGGCTTCTAAGGATTAGGGTCCGCCCCTACTACATCTACCAGTGCGACTTAACTTGGGGACTGGACCACTTTAGGACAACGATAGCCGAAGGGCTGGAGATCATGGAGGCCTTGCGGGGCCACACCACCGGGTTCGCGGTGCCCACTTACGTTGTCGACGCTCCGGGCGGAGGCGGGAAGATACCGCTTAATCCCCAGTACATCTTGTCCATGGGGCCAGATACCGTTGTGGTGAGGAACTACGAAGGAGTCATATCCGCTTACAAGGAGCCTCATTACGATGTCACGGAGCGTATGGAGAACGGCAAATGCAGGTTGTGCGGCGGCGACCATAAGGGCTCCGTGGGCGTCGCGGGACTCCTTGGCGGGACCAAGGTGAGCCTTGTTCCCGAAGGCAACGAGCGTTTGAGCCGGAGGAAGTAGTTAGAGCACTGTCGGGAGGTCGTTGGCGTGGGTTGCGGCGGAGGTGATTCCATTGAGCCTGGCGGAAGTGGTTATCGCCAAGAGGGTCCGCTCCCTGGCGGTGGTAGGTACCGCCAAGAACGTGGGCAAGACGGTAACCATGAACTACCTGGCGGCGGAGCTCTCGGCGCGAGGGCTTACGGTGGGATTCATCTCCAGCGGCCGCGACGGCGAGACCATTGATTCGTTCACAGGCGAGCCCAAGCCCTCTGTTGTACCTCCTGAAGGCTCATGGGTCGCGACAGCCGAGGGAGTGCTGGTCGACACCGGGGCGTCCCTTGAGATCGTCGATGTTCAGGAAAGGCCCGGCCTTCTCGGAAGGTTGGTCTTGGGCAGGGTTATAGAGCCCTCGCCTATCGAGTTGGTAGGCCCCACCGGCGCCAAGGAGCTTAAGGCGGTCGCGGCCAGCCTTCTACTGTACGGCGCCGACATAGTCTTGGTGGACGGAGCCCTCGACAGGATAGCGGCCGCGAGCCCGCTAGTCACCGAAGGCCTGATACTGGCGACAGGCGCGTCAGCCCACGATAACCCTAGGACAATAGCCCAAGAAACAGCCGCCTTGGCTTGGACATGGTTGAGGCCTATCCCACCGGATCCGAAGGTGGTAGAACTGGCCGGGGAGGCCATGAAAAAAGGGAGAGTGGCCTTTCTGGATCGAGGGCCTTCAGGTCCTCATCCAACCTACAGCGCCAGGGTGAGCCGGTATGAGACCGTCCTCGGGATGGAGGAGCAAGTCCTGGCCGAAGCGGGCAACGCGGCTTATGTCGCCATACCGGGAGCCGTTACTTCTAAGTTTCTATCCTTGGCGTCTTCATGGCCCGAACAGAAAGGGTTGGCGGTAATCGCCAGGGATGCCGCCTCCGTATTCAGTAGAGGAGATCCCGGAGTTCCCTTGTACGTACTGCACTCCGCAAACCTCTTGGCCATCACCGTAAACCCGGTGTCTTACAGGGGTATATCCCTGGACCCCAAACAACTGGTGATGTCAGTCCATAGAGCGGTCCTAAAGACTGTGGGCACGGATATCCCCGTCTTTGACGTCGTCTCGGGGATAAGGAGCCCCAAGGGGGAGTCTTCTTTGGCCATGGGGTGATGTCACGGTTCTTCGCGGGCGAGTCCACAGCTCAGAGCACGGGCTTCGAGGCCGCTTGGGAAGAGATCAGGCCCAAGTCCTCTTTGGGAAGGCGGGTCAAAGCCAAAGAGCGTCCCAGGCTTCCCGGCGAGGAAGCCGCGCTTAAGGAGGAATTCCATCAGCTCTTGAAAGCGGTCTCCTTCTACGAGAAGTACCCGGAGGCCGCCTCCAAGCTGGAAGAAACGCTCGAGTCTCTCAAGGACCCTTTCCACGTGATTACGCTCCTGGAAGACAAGAAGACGCTCACTCCCGCCGAACTGTTTGTTGTGGCCCATCTTGCCTTTTCTTCGGGCAAAGTGCGGGCCGTGCTTCGAGAGACAAAGGACGTGGGGTGGCCCGGCGAAGTGACGCCTCCGTCTTTGTCCTCCATCCAGAAGAGGTTGTTGCCCGGAACTTCGGGCCAGCCCTCCTTCTACATTGGGGACTCTTTTTCTCCCGAACTCGAAAAGGTCAGGGCCGAGAGGAAGGATAGAGAGCGCAAGTGGCGCGAGGAAATGGCCAAGGAAGCCTTGGCGGTGGAAGCGCTCCTATCCAGAAGGCCCGGCTTAAGAGAAGAGATCGCCATCAGAAAAACCGACTCCGAATTGGTACGGAAAGCAAGGTTAATGCCTGAGTTGGCCGAAACCAGGGAGACCTTGACACACGTTCACTTCCGCCTGAAAGCCACCAGGGAAGCTGTCAGGCTCGAGCGCGAGATCAACCGCTTGCGTCAAAAAGAGGTCTCGCTGGAAGAAGAAGTCCTATCGTCCCTTTCGAGGGAACTCGTGCCCAATTTAGGGGACATTACCCGTGCCGCTTGGGCGCTGGGGAAGCTTGACTATCTCCTCGCTAAAGCCCGTCTTTACAGGAGTTGGGGCGCGTCGGTGCCCGAGATACTGGACTCCTCAGCGCCACAAGTAGTCTTGACCGGGGCCTTCCATCCCGGAGTTCGAAAGCAGGTGCGGGAGAGGGGAGGCCGCTACCAGCCCATAAGCATCGAGCTGGATTCCACGGTGGCGGTCATCACCGGCCCTAACATGGGAGGCAAGACGGTTGCCCTTGCCACCATCGGTCTCTGCGTATCCTTGGCGCAGTGGGCGCTTCCGGTTCCCTGCGAAAAGATGAGCTTCACGCTGTACGATTTCATATACTTTCAGCCCCAATCCCCAGGAAAGCCGGGGCTTTCCAGCTTCGCCGCCGAAGTGGTCTCGCTCAAGGAGCCTTTGAGCCGCTCAGGGCAAAAAGGGCTCGTTCTCCTGGACGAGATTGGGCGCGGGACGAATCCATCCCAGGGTCTAGCGCTGTACGCCGCCGTGCTTCAGTACTTCAAGGAAGAGAAAAACGGACGGTGCACCGTTGTCGCCACAACCCACTTTCACGGATTGCCCGACCTCACCGGCGTCTCCCACTGGCAGGTGACCGGGCTTTGCCCATCCTGCAAAGCTCCTGTGGGAAACGGGCCGGATGCCGATTCAAGTAAGGACGGGTCCTACGGGCTCAACTGGCTTTACGACCACATGGATTACAGCCTGCAGCGGGTAGGGCCGGACGCCAAGACACCCCAAGACGCATTGCTGGTGGCGAGGCTTCTCGGACTGGATAAAGAGATCATCAAACGAGCTGAAAAGATATTCCTTAACCAGAACGTTTCTTGAAGGAGAGCTGGAGGGAGCACCTGATGCTTAGGTTCGAGGTTGACCGGAGGCTGGTGGAAGAATGCCACCGGCTATCCTCTGAAATCGTAGAACAAGTGCGAAAAGAAACGGCGGGTTTCACCACCGTCGCAATAGAGAGGTCCGTGGCCAGGCTTTTTGGGATTGACGGCGTGAACAGCCAAGGCGTCCCCCTCCCCAACGTGGTAGTGGACCACCTGCGAGCCGCCGACAAACTTGGGGACGGGGTGGCCGTCCACCTTGCCAACGCGTGTAACGCATTGGGGCTTACGCCGGCGGAAACCGCCCAAAGAGTATCCGAGGGCAAGCTGGATCTTTCGTCTCTGGGATGGCAGGGAACGGAAGCTAACCGGAAAACCGCGAGGGATCTTGCCAAGGCCGCGCTGGAACGCATAGGCGCGCGGCGGAGGGAGAGAGAGTCGCTTCTGGAAGCGCTTCCGGTTCCTGAGACCCCCTGGCTTTACGTAATCGTAGCCACGGGGAACATCTACGAAGACGTGATACAAGCAAAAATGGCCGCTTCGCAAGGCGCCGACGTCATCGCCGTCATCCGTTCAACCGGTCAAAGCCTTCTGGACTACGTGCCGTACGGGGCCACTACCGAGGGATACGGCGGGACTTACGCGACCCAGGAGAACTTCCGGATTATGCGTGAGGCGCTGGATGAAGAGTCTCACCGGCTGGGGCGTTACATACGACTCGTCAACTACTGTTCAGGGTTGTGTATGCCCGAAATCGCGGCCATGGGCGCAATAGAACGGCTGGACATGATGCTGAACGACGCCATGTACGGCATCCTTTTCAGAGATATCAACGCGGAGCGGACCTTCATAGACCAAGGTTTCTCAAGGATGCTCAACGCTTACGCAGGGGTCATCATCAATACGGGAGAGGACAACTACCTGACTACCGTCGACGCCTTTAACTCCGGGCAGTCTGTCTTGGCATCCCAGTTTATCAACTATCATTTTGCCCGACGAGCCGGACTTCGGGACGAAGCTATAGGTTTGGGGCACGCTTTCCAAATAGACCCGGCCATAGAGGACAGCCTTTCCTACGAGATCGCCTCCGCGCTCTTGGTCCGGGCGCTCTTTCCCCGTTGCCCGGTAAAGTACATGCCGCCAACTGTTCACAAGACAGGGGACATCTTCTTTGCCCATGCCCTCGACGCCAGCTTCAACATGGTATCGGTGTTGACGGGCCAGTCAATCCACCTGGTAGGCATGCTTACCGAGGCCGTCCATACGCCCCTCCTGCAAGACCGCTACGCTTCCATTAGGGCTGCCAAGTACATGCGGACGGCCGCGAAGCGGCTTGGAGAAAGCCTCATCCTTAAGGAAGATTCCGTGATAGACGCCCGCTCAAAAGGCCTGCTACTAAAATGCGCCGATCTTCTGAGAGATGTCCGGCGCAAAGGGCTGTTTCAAGCCATCGAAGAGGGCGTGTTCGCCGGGGTGAAAAGGACCAGAAGCGGGGGTAAGGGCCGTGAAGGCGTCATCAGGAAGTCGGAGTGGTACCAGAACCCTATCGAAGAGCTGATTAGGCAAGAGCTTTCCGTGGAACCGGGAAAGGAGGACTCGAACTCATGACCGGTTTGCCTAAAGAACATATGGAGCAAGACGGTTTCGTGCTGCCCTACGGAGACCATCAAAACGACGGGCTGGTTCAGGTGAGTTTCACGCTTCCTGTTAAGGACGGCCCCCTGGGCGACGAAGCGGCCCGGCAGGTTATGAGGTCTATGGCTCTCAAAGAGCCGCAGGTGGTTGAGTCCACTCCCTTGGGTGAGGGTTACACTTTCTTCGTGGGCTACGGCAAGTTGACCCGCCCTGTGGAGTTGGCCAAGCTCAAGGTGGCGAGGCCATTGTGGGACAAGCTGGAACCCCAGGCCATTGAACGGACCATAAGAGAGCGGCTCGGCAGGGAAATAGTGGTTGTAGGGGCCGCTACAGGTTCCGACGCCCACACGGTAGGCCTGGACGCCATCCTAAACTACAAAGGTTTCGCCGGCGACCATGGACTTGAGGCATATTCAGGCTTCAAGGTGGTTAATATGGGTAGTCAGGTGCCCAATGAGGCGTTGGTCCAACGGGCGCTGGAAGTGAAAGCCGACGCGGTCTTGGTATCGCAAGTGGTCACCCAGGGCAACGTTCATTTGTCGAATCTCACAAACCTGGTGGAGCTGATCGAGGCGGAAGGCTTTCGAGACCGGGTAGTGCTGGTGGCGGGAGGACCGAGAATCACCCACGCCCTGGCCATCGAGTTGGGGTATGACGCGGGTTTTGGCCCCGGCACCAAACCCCAGGACGTGGCTTCATACCTGGCACAAGAGGTTTCAAAGAGAAAATCGCTCTATTCGAACCGGGCCTTTTAGCCGTATTGACACACGCACTTCGTTGAGTAAAATTACGAGGAGTGTTACGCGACAGTGAAGGTTGGGGGTGACGCCAGTGGGCGATGCTATTGAGTATCAAAACCCCCGGCTGGACCTATCCACAGCTGATGTGGCATACCGCATCCTGAGGGATCGCCGGGAGCCGATGAAGTACAAGGATCTAGTGCAAGAAGTGCTTGCCCAAAAAGGCATAACGTCAGGAGCCAACTTGCCGCGGCTTATGGCCAAGGCCCACACCGAAATCAGCATGGACAACAGGTTCCTGAACCGCGGAGGCGGGATGTGCGGCCTGCGCGAATGGACCGTCAAACCGCCGTCCTACAAGGTAGTCGAGATATCTAACGCCGAACGCCCTAAACCCGGGGAACGGCTACGGAGAGAACTGGTGGTTCTCGATGAAGACTACCAGGAAGAGCCATCAGAGGAAGAACCAATAGGGGAGCCCGAAGAACCAGAGGTGGGGTAGGGCTCCCTCCCCTTTTTAGGAGGTCCATAGCATATGTCTAAGTACATTTTTGTCACAGGCGGGGTTGTCTCGGGCCTCGGCAAGGGAATCACCGCCGCTTCTCTGGGTACCCTGTTCAAGGCCAGAGGTTACTCGGTAACCATCGTCAAGATGGACCCATACGTCAACACCGACGCCGGCACCATGAGCCCGCTTCAGCACGGAGAAGTGTTCGTAACCGATGACGGTGCCGAGACCGACCTGGACATAGGTCACTACGAGCGGTTCATCGACCGCCCATTAAGCCACGCCAACAATCCAACGTCAGGCCAAATCTACGGCGCCGTTATCGCCAAGGAGCGCAAAGGCGAGTTCCTCGGCAGCACGGTGCAGGTAATACCTCATATAACCAACGAGATAAAGGAAAGAATCCTTAAAGTCGGCCGCGAGGCCCAGGCCGACATAGTCATCTGCGAGATCGGCGGGACGGTGGGCGACATCGAAGGGCTTCCTTTCCTGGAGGCCATACGGCAATTCAGGGGCGACGTTGGGCGCCAGAACACGGTCTACGTGCATGTTACGCTGATACCCTACATCTCTGGGAGCGGGGAACTCAAGACCAAGCCCACTCAGCACAGCGTCGCCGAACTTAGGTCCATCGGAATAGCCCCCGATGTTATCGTGTGCAGGTCGAGCCAGCCCCTTTCACCCGATGTCAAGGACAAAATCGCCCTTTTCTGCAACGTGGACAGGGAAGCCGTGATTCAGAACCTGGACGCGGAGAGCATCTACGCGGTTCCCGTCATGCTAGAGCGCGAGGGTTTGGCCAGGGTAGTCGAGGACAAGCTGGAGCTTCCCAGAAGGGAGCCAGACCTCAGGGATTGGCTTGAGATAGACGCCAAGATAAGAAACCCCAAGCAAGAATGCACCATAGCTATGGTCGGCAAGTATGTGGCTTTGCACGACGCTTACAAGAGCATCACAGAAGCGCTGTATCACGGCGGGATCGCCCACCATGCCAAAATAAACATCAAGTGGGTGAACTCCGCGGACCTGGACGAAGCAAGCGAGGAAGAAGTTAGGCGAGTCCTAGAAGACGTTGACGGTGTCCTTGTCCCCGGCGGTTTCGGGGTTAGAGGCGTACCCGGGAAGATAAAGGCCATTAAGTACGCTAGGGAAAACAAAGTGCCGTTCTTTGGGATTTGCCTGGGCCTCCAGTGCGCCGTTATCGAGGTCGCCCGGAACGTTCTTGGGCTCAAGGAGGCTGATTCCACCGAGTTCAACCCCGATACCCCCCATCCGGTCATCGACCTTATGCCCGAACAGAAGGGCGTATCAGATATGGGAGGCACCATGAGGCTGGGCCTCTATCCGTGCCGCTTGAAAGATGGTTCGCTGGCCAAACAGACCTACGGGGTGGACATGATCAACGAGCGCCACCGTCACCGGTTTGAGGTTAACCCCCTTTACGTGGAGGAACTGAACAGGGTCGGGCTTCTGCCTGTGGGGATATGGCCTGCTAGGGGGCTTGTTGAGGTGATGGAGTTTAAGGACCACCCGTGGTTTTTGGGGACCCAGTTTCATCCCGAACTGCTGTCGAGGCCCAACCGGCCCCATCCTTTGTTCAAAGGCTTTGTGGGCGCGTCTTTGGGGCGGAGAAAGGGCTCCTGAAAGTTCTTCAGGAAAAAGTGATCAAAATCCGAAATACTGTGTTATCTTGGAACCGAACGACAAAAGACTTGGGGTGAACGCATTTGAGTCTCTCGCCTAAGGAAGTTGCCACAAGGAAGGTCGGCATTACCGACACCACCCTTCGGGATGGCCACCAGTCGCTCTTGGCGACCAGGATGAAAACGTCGGATATGCTGCCCATTATCGAAAAAATGGACCGTGTAGGTTTCCACTCGGTAGAGGTCTGGGGCGGAGCTACTTTCGATACGTGTCTTCGGTTCCTCTCTGAAGACCCGTGGGAGAGGCTTAGAAATCTTAAGAAAGGTTTCAAGAACACTCCCCTGCAGATGCTCTTGAGGGGTCAGAACCTTGTAGGATACAAGCACTACGCCGACGACGTGGTAGAGGCCTTTGTAAGGGCGGCCATAAGCAACGGGATCTCTATCATGAGGATCTTCGACGCCGTGAACGACGTGAGGAACATGCGGCGCGCGATAGAGGTCAGCAAAGAGATGAACGCCCACGTCCAGGCCACGGTGTGTTATACCATAAGCCCTGTCCACGACCTTAACCACTACGTGTCGGTGGCCAAGGAACTCAAGGCCATGGGCGCCGATTCCTTGTGCCTTAAGGACATGGCGGGCATCCTGTCTCCCAAGGAAGCCTACGATATCGTGAAGAGCTGGAAAGAGGAGATCGGTCTGCCGGTCCAGCTCCACTCCCACTACACCTCGGGGATGGCCTCAATGGCGTACTTGAAAGCGGTTGAGGCCGGAGCCGACGTGGTCGACTGCGCGATTTCCACCATGTCCATGTCCACATCCCAGCCTCCGGTGGAGAGCTTGGTAGCCGCCTTGCAGGGAACGGTCTACGATACGGGTCTCGACCTGAGCCTCCTGTCGGAGATCGCCGAGTACTTCAAAGGAGTAAGGTCCAAGTACGGTACCTATGACAAGGCTTCCCCGGTACCCGACGCCAACGTCCTGCGCTACCAGATTCCCGGCGGCATGATTTCCAACTTCATCTCCCAGCTCAGGGAGCAGGGCCAGATCGACAAGCTGCCTCAGGTGCTTGCCGAAGTCCCAAGAGTCAAGGCTGACATGGGGCATCCGCCGTTGGTGACTCCTTCAAGCCAGATCGTTGGAACGCAGGCGGTCCTGAACGTCCTGACCGGAGAACGGTACAGGATGGTCACCAACGAGGTCAAGGACTACTTCCGCGGGCTTTACGGCAGGGCTCCGGGTGAGGTAAACGAGGAAGTCCGGAAGAAAGTGATCGGCGATGAAAAGCCCATAGACTGCCGGCCCGCCGATCTTATCGAACCCGCTCTCGCCAAGGCCAAAGAGGAACTCGGCGCCTTGTATACCAAAGAGGAGGATGTCCTATCCTACGCGTTGTTCCCGGCTCAAGCCAAGAAGTTCCTTGAGGAGCAGCTCGCGAGGCGCACGGGAGTGGACTACGACCTTCTGGAGAAGGCCAAAAAAGAGCATCCGATGGGCTACGCCCCAATGTGATGCGTCCCCAATCGATCGAGCGGCGAAGAGGAATCATAAGGGCCGGAGCCTCACTTCCGGCCCTTTGAACTTAGAAGGAGCGAGCGCCATGAGGGAAATTGATATCTACCAGGTTGACGCTTTTACCGATGTCCCGTTCGGGGGCAACCCGGCCGGAGTGGTGCCCGACGCCTCGGGCCTATCCGAAGACACGATGCAGAAGATAGCCCGTGAGATGAACCTTTCGGAGACGGCGTTCGTCGTGGACACCCGGGGCAAGGGCCCCGCGGACTTTGACGTACGGTTTTTCGCGCCCCTCAATGAAGTTGACCTCTGCGGGCACGCGACCATAGGCGCTTTTTGGCTCCTGGCCGAGACGGGCGTCATTCCTCCGGGGAAAAACGAGGTCAGGGTAACTCAGAGTACCGGGGCGGGCGTTCTTCCCGTCGATATAGTCTTCGGATGCGAAGGGACCCCCGCCAGGGTGATGATGACTCAGGTGCCGCCCAGGCGGCTTGGAGAGTTGAGCCTTGACGAGATTGCCGAACTCGAGCGGATCCTCGGCGCGCCGCAAGGGTCCATCCTGGGGTTTGAGCGCGCGCGGCCCCAAATTGTGTCGACGGGACTTCCGGACCTGATAGCTCCCGTTTCTTCCCGCGAGGCCCTCTTGTCCATGCGCCCCAACATGGCCGCCCTAACCGACTTCTGCAACCAGCGAAAGGTGATAAGCGTACACTGCTTCTCCATGGAGACACTCGACCCTCGAGCGACAGTTCACTGCAGGGACTTCTCGCCGGCCGTAGGTATCCCCGAAGAGTCTGCTACCGGCACCGCGTCTGGCGCCACCGGTGGGTTCCTGGTGATGAACGGCCTTATCCCTCTGGAGGAACCCGTCACGCGGATCATATGCGAGCAAGGTCATGTCATGAGGAGGCCTTCGGTCATCCAAGTGGAAATACATATGGCCCACGAAGACCCTCAATCCATCTTGTCCGTAAGGGTCGGGGGCAGCGCCGCGACAGTGATCAAAGGGAAGATTCGAATCCCGTAATCGCTTCCTCCTTGCTTCCACAGCCTTCCGTCACAGGATGACTTGTTCACGGCAAGAAAATCTGCTTAGCTGTGGAACTCTTATGTTATCCGGGCGTCTAACATCGTAATGAACAGGGCGAAGCGGACCGCAGACTCCCGGGGGCGGCTATGCCCAAGAGGGCTCCCGCCAGATACCAGAGCATACCATCGATAT
>DULO01000031.1 GCA_012840345.1 Candidatus Fermentithermobacillaceae bacterium | reverse complement strand
GAAGGATCGAGAGGGGCGTAGTGAAGGTAGGAGACCCGGTAGAGATCGTAGGCTTGATGGAGAAGGCAAGGCCGACGGTAGTGACCGGCGTCGAGATGTTCAGGAAGGTACTGGACCAGGGCCAGGCGGGAGACAACGTTGGATGTCTCTTGCGCGGCATCGCCAAGAACGAAGTGGAGCGCGGACAGGTGCTCGCCAAGCCGGGCAGCATCAAACCCCACACCAAGTTCGACGCTCAGATCTACGTGTTGTCCAAGGAAGAGGGCGGAAGGCACACCGCGTTCTTCAGCGGGTACAGGCCCCAGTTCTACTTCAGGACGACCGACGTGACCGGTACCGTGAAGCTTCCCGAGGGCGTAGAGATGGTTATGCCCGGGGACAACGTGTTCATCTCGGCCGAGCTGATCCAGCCCATCGCCATGGAGGAAGGACTGCGTTTCGCTATTCGCGAGGGCGGCCGTACTGTGGCCTCGGGAGTAGTTACCAAGATCGAGGAGTGATTAGGTTTGCGGAGACAGAGAATTCGCGTCCGGCTCCGGGCCTTTGACCATGAAATTCTGGACCAATCGGCTTCCAGGATCGTCGAGACGGCCAAGAGGACAGGAGCTCTAATCTCCGGACCGGTCCCGCTTCCTACCGAGCGCAGCGTATACACCATACTGACCGCGCCCAACGGTGAGAAGGACATTCGGGAGCAGTTCGAGATGAGGGTCCACAAACGCCTCATCGATATCATGGAACCGACTACCAAGACCATGGATGCCCTCACCCGGCTGGACCTTCCCGCCGGGGTGGACATCGAGATAAAGAGTGTGTAGGCTAAGCTTCGTTGATGGAGGAGGTGTATTGGCATGAAGGCCATCCTCGGAAAGAAGATTGGGATGAGCCAGGTTTTCGATCAGCAGGGAGAACTGATACCCGTCACCGTCATTGAAGCCGGCCCATGCACTGTTGTGGAAAAGAGGACTTTGGAGAAGGACGGCTATCTTGCGGTCCAACTAGGCTTCGGATTTGTGAAGGAGCGCCGGGTGACAAAACCTTTGGCGGGGCAGTTCAAGAAAAAGGGCATAGCGCCCGTCAAGTACCTGAGAGAGTTCCCCGTGGGACCCGACGAGAAGGTGGAAGTGGGAGACCAGATTAAGGTCGACGCTTTCACCGCGGGCGACCGCGTTGACGTTACAGGCCGTTCCATAGGTAAGGGGTTCCAGGGCGTCATTAAGCGGCACAACTTCCACCGTTCGTTTATGGGACACGGTTCGAAGTATCACAGGGGCGTGGGTTCTCTGCAGTCAAGAGACGCGTCCAGAGTGTTCCCCGGGAGAAAGATGCCCGGTCACATGGGAGACGAGAAGGTCACCATCAGAGGCTTGCGGGTAGTGAGCGTGGATCCTGAGAAGAACTTGCTTTTGGTTCACGGCGCTGTGCCCGGTCCGAGGGGTTCTCTCGTCATGATCAGGGAGGCCACCCGGTAGGTACAGAAGGGGGCAAACTGGGGTTTGCCCGGTTAAGGGAGGGATCCTCGTGCCACAGGCACAGGTTTTTAGTGCAAAAGGCGAAAGAGTCGGTGAGATGGGCCTCTCCGAGCTGGTGTTCGGGAAAGAACCTAACAAGGCCGTTATCAGGGCGGCTGTGCTGGCTCATCTTGCCGCGGCCAGGCAGGGCACCGTCGGCGTTAAGACCAGGGCAGAAGTGGCAGGCGGTGGCCGCAAGCCGTGGCGTCAGAAGGGTCTGGGCAGGGCCAGAGCCGGACGGACCAGGTCTCCTGTTTGGAGGCACGGCGGAGTGGCGTTCGGTCCCCAGGCCAGGGACTACACCCATGACCTTCCCAAGAAGGTCAAGAAAGCGGCTCTTCTTTCGGCCCTTTCCTCGAAGGCCCAGGATGGAAGGATTCTGGTCATAAAAGAGCTTTCCATGAGCGCGCCCAAGACGAAAGAGCTATGGTCTCTGTTGGTCAATCTCGGCGCTACCAAGAGCGCCCTCATCGTTACGGCGGAAAGAGAGCCCAACGTGGTTCTGTCGGCGAGAAACATTCCTGGAGTCCAGGTAATCGAGGCGAAAGACCTAAACACCTACGACACGATGGCGAAACGGTTCATCGTCATGACGGGGGACGCGGTCAAGAAGCTTGAGGAGGTCTTGTCATGAACCTTACGGCCAGAGACATCATCATACAGCCTCTGATTACTGAAAAGACCAACGCTGCCATGGCGCGCGGGACTTACACTTTCAGGGTCCATCCGTCGGCAACCAAGGCTCAAGTGCACAACGCCATTGAAGAGATATTCAAGGTGCGGGTCGTCAAGGTAAACACCATGAACGTTCGCGGCAAGCCCCGCAGGTATGGGTTGCGCGTAGGCCGCACCCGCAACTGGAAGAAAGCAATAGTCACCCTGGCGCCCGGGCAAAGGATTCCGTTCTTTGAGGGCGTGTAGGTAGGGAGGGAACTTAGTTGCCGGTCAAAGTCTTTAAGCCAACGTCGCCGGGCATTCGCGCCAGAGTGGTCGAAAGCTTCGAAGAGTTAACGGACAAGAAGCCGGAAAAGTCTTTGACGTTCTCCAAGAAGAAGTTCGGAGGACGGAACAACCAGGGAAAGCTGACCGTACGCCACAGGGGCGGTGGTTCCAAGAAGCTGGTCAGGATAGTGGATTTCAAGCGAGACAAGGACGGCATTCCTGCCAGAGTGGCCGCCATTGAGTACGATCCCGGCAGGACCGCCAGGTTGGCTCTGCTCGTGTACGCAGACGGCGAGAAGCGTTACATTTTGGCCCCCGCGGGACTCGCGGTTAACGACGTGGTCCGCTCGGGCCCCGACGCCGACATAAAGGTGGGTAACGCCTTGCCGCTGGACAGCATCCCCACCGGCACAATGGTCCACAACATCGAGCTGGTTCCCGGCAAGGGAGCTCAGCTGGTGCGAAGCGCCGGACAGCAGGCCCAGTTGATGGCCAAGGAAGGCGGGTTCGCCCTCCTGAGGCTTCCCTCTGGAGAGCAGAGGAAAGTGCCTGTAATGTGCAAGGCGACCGTGGGCCAAGTTGGCAACGTCGAGCATGAGAACATCTCATTGGGCAAGGCTGGAATCAGGCGTCACATGGGTTGGAGACCGACCGTTCGCGGTGTGGTTATGAACCCGGTGGATCACCCCCACGGCGGAGGCGAGGGCAAGTCGCCCATCGGGCATCCCGGGCCTCTAACTCCTTGGGGTAAGCCTGCCCTTGGATACAAGACAAGGAAGAAGAACAAGGCATCTGACAAGTTGATCGTTAAGCGCAGGAAATAACACAAGGGGAAGGAGGGGGCGATTGTGAGCCGGTCAACCAAGAAGGGACCGTATGTCGATCCCAAATTGATTGAGAAAATCCGGGAGATGAACAGGAAGAACGAGAAGCGAGTGATACGGACCTGGGCACGGGATTGCACCATAGTGCCTGAGATGCTGGGGCACACCATCGCGGTTCATGACGGTAGAAAGCACGTTCCTGTGTATATCACCGAAGACGCGGTAGGTCACAAGCTTGGCGAATTCGCTCCCACTCGTACATTTAGAGGTCACGGTCATCACACAGAGCGTTCGACCGCGCTCAAGTAGGGGGGTAATCCGGCAATCATGGAAGCCAGAGCTTATTTGAAGCACTTGAGGATTTCCCCTTCGAAAGTACGAATCGTAGCGGATCTCGTTCGGGGAAAGCCCGTCAAGGACGCGCTGGCCATATTGAAATACACGCCGAAGCGTGCCAGTCGCTGGTTGGAGAAGGTCATCACTTCGGCGGCGGCCAACGCTGAGAACAACATGGAGATGGACAGGGATTCTCTCGTGGTGTCCGAGATTTACGTGGACCAAGGGCCTACGCTCAAGAGGTTCCACCCGCGCCAGAGAGGTCAAGCGTTTCCGATTTTGAAAAAGACGTCCCACATTACTGTGGTCGTCAGAGAAAGAGGGGAGGGCTAACCTTGGGACAGAAGGTTCATCCGAAAGGGTTTAGAGTCGGGGTTATCTACGACTGGGACTCCCGGTGGTTTGCCCGCAAAGACTTCTCAGAACTCTTGCTGGAAGACAAGAAAATCAGGGACTTCATCAAGAAGCGTTTGCCTTTGGCCGGCATCTCACGGGTCGTCATTGAGAGAAAGCCTCAAGAAGTTACGGTCACGATCCATGCCGCCAAGCCCGGCATCGTTATCGGCCGAGGCGGCACCGGCATTGAGACCGTCCGCAAAGAGCTGGCGGAACTTACCAAGAAGAGGGTCATCCTTCACGCCGTCGAGGTGAAGAACCCTGAGATGGACGCTCAGCTTGTGGCCGATAACATCGCGGAATCCATCGAGAGACGAGTGTCTTACCGCAGGGCAATGCGGCAGGCGATGCTGAGGGCCATGAGAGCGGGAGCGAAGGGTATTAGGATTAGGATTTCCGGAAGGTTGCAGGGAGCCGAAATCGCGCGCAGCGAGCGCGCCGGCGAGGGGACCGTTCCCCTTCATACGCTCCGCGCCGATGTCGACTACGGGTTTTCCGAAGCCCACACGACTTACGGACGGATCGGCATCAAAGTGTGGATCTACAAGGGCGACATCCTTCCCGCTAAGCAGAGACCCGTCGCGACAGAGGGAGGGAACTAAGCCATGTTGATGCCCAAGAGATTTAAGTGGCGCAAGCAACACCGCGGCAAGATGCACGGTGAGGCCAAGCGCGGCAACGAAGTGTTTTACGGGGAGTACGGTTTGCAGGCTTTGGACCCCGCCTGGATTACCGACAGGCAGATTGAGGCCGCTAGGGTGGCTCTCACCCGTTACATCAGGAGAGGCGGCAAGGTTTGGATCAGGATCTTCCCCGACAAGCCTGTGACCAAGAAGCCTGCGGAAACTCGTATGGGCGGCGGAAAGGGTAACCCCGAATACTGGGTGGCTGTGGTCAAGCCCGGACGCATTCTGTTTGAGATAGCCGGGGTGCCAGAGGCCGACGCAAGGGAAGCCTTGCGGCTTGCCGGCACTAAGCTCCCCATCCGAACTAAGTTTCAGGCGCGGCGCGAAGTGACCGGAGAGACGCTTGAGAAGGCGGTGAATGAGAATGAAGGCGCAGGAGATTAGGAGTCTAAGTGACGCGGATCTGGAAAAGAGGCTTTTGGACCTTCAGGAGGAGCTCTTCAACCTGCGTTTTCAGATGACCACAGGGCAGCTTGACGACGTAATGCGCATTCGGGAGGTCAAGCGGTCCATCGCCAGGGTGAAGACCATTCAGCGCCAGCGGGAACTCGCGAAGCTCCCTCAGGAGGGTTGATCATGGAACGCGCGAAGCGCAAGGAAGTCACCGGCGTGGTAGTGAGCGACAAGATGGATAAGACCCGTGTGGTCCGCATCGAGTCATGGAAGGTCAGTCCCATCTACCGCAAGAGAGTGCTCTCCACGCACAGGGTGAAGGCTCATGATGAGAACAACGCCGCGAAAGTCGGCGACAAAGTGCGTCTGGTTGAGACAAGGCCCCTTTCGGCGCAAAAGAGATGGCGAATAGCCGAGATTCTCACCGACCGCGATGGAACTCCCGTCGGAGGTGACGCCTCGTGATTCAGGTTCAAACCAGGTTGAACGTGGCCGACAACACGGGAGCCAAGAAGGTTATGTGCATCAAGGTCTTGGGCGGCGCCCACCGCCGTTACGCGGGTCTCGGCGACATTATCGTCTGCACCGTTAAAGAGGCCACTCCCGGAGGCGTTGTCAAGAAGGGTCAGGTAGTGAGGGCGGTCGTGGTCAGGACCACGAAGAATGTGAGAAGGCCCGACGGTACCTACATCAAATTTGACGACAACGCCGCCGTCATCCTTCGTGATGAGAAGGAGCCACAGGGGACGCGCATTTTTGGGCCCGTGGCCAGGGAGCTCAGGGATAAGAGGTACACCAAGATTATCTCTTTGGCCCCCGAAGTCATATAGGACGGAAGGGTGGTGCAGTGTCTTATGGATATTCGCAAGGACGATACGGTCCTGGTTATCACCGGTAAGTACAAGGGCAAGAAGGGCAAGGTCATGAGGGCCATGCCCGCTAAGGGTTACCTGATAGTTGAGGGCGTCAACATCAGGAAAAAGCACCAGCGGCCGACCAAGGACGTTCAGCAGGGCGGCATTATAGAAAGCGAAGGGCCAATCCACAGGTCAAACGTAATGCTGGTATGCCCGAAGTGCTCCAAGCCCACGAGGCTAGGATTCAGGGTAGGCCCAGACAAGAAAGTCCGTGTCTGCCACAAATGTGGAGAAGCCATTGACAAGTGAGGTCGAGTGACGTGGCCCTAAAGGAACTATACCGTAAAGAGGTCGTCCCAGCGATGATGAAGGCCTTTGGGTACCGGAACGAAATGCAGGTGCCCAAGATAACCAAGGTCACCATCAACATGGGAGTGGGTGAAGCCACCCAGAACGCCGACGCGATTGAGGGCGCGGTTTCGGACCTCATGAAGATTGCCGGCCAGAAGCCGGTCATTACCAAGGCCAAACGTTCCATCTCCGCGTTCAAAGTGAGGGCGGGAATGAACGTAGGCTGCAAGGTAACCTTGCGCGGGGACCGCATGTACGACTTCCTTGAGAAGCTTTTCAATGTGGTCATGCCCCGTATCAGGGACTTTAGAGGAATTTCGACTGACGGTTTTGACGGGAGAGGCAACTTCTCCCTTGGGCTCAGAGAACAGATCATCTTCCCTGAGATCGAGTACGACAAGGTCAGCAAGATCCGGGGAATGAACATCACCCTTACGACAACCGCCAGGACCGATGAAGAGGGCTTGTTCCTTCTTAAGGCCCTAGGAATGCCGTTTAGGCAGTAAGGAGGAGATTACTTGGCGTCTATAGCCAAAATCAACAAGGCAAAAAAGGAGCCAAAATACCGGACTCAGAGAGTCAACAGGTGCCAGATCTGCGGACGCTCCCACTCGGTAATGCGCAAGTTTGGGCTCTGCAGGCACTGCTTCAGGGTGTTGGCTCACCGTGGAGAGATTCCTGGCGTAACCAAGGCCAGTTGGTAGGAGGGGGATCACCGTGACACACGACCCTGTTGGGGATATGCTGACGAGGCTCCGCAACGCCGGCATGGCCAGGCATGAGAAGCTGGAGTTTCCCACCTCCAAGCTCAAAGAGAGGATCGCGAGCGTTCTCAAGGCGGAGGGTTATATAAGAGATTACGAGGTAATCCCGGAAAAGCCCGTGGCTAAGCTGAAGATTTACCTGAAGTACGGCGCGGGCAGGACCAGAGCGATTACCGGCATTAAGCAGATCTCAAAGCCCGGACTCCGCGTTTACGCCCGAAAGGACGAAATCCCGAGGGTATTGGGAGGTCTCGGCATAGCCGTGGTCTCCACTTCCCAGGGGATTATGACGGACAAAGAGGCCCGGGCGCGCGGATTGGGCGGAGAAGTAATCTGCTACGTATGGTAAGAATCCTCGGGAGGTCTTTGACGTGTCTCGAATAGGCAGCAAACCAATACCGATCCCGTCAGGGGTCGTCGTGACCCAGAAGGATGGAGAGGTCACGGTCAAGGGACCTAAGGGGACCCTTACTAGGCGTTTTCATCCGGACATGAAGATTACCGTCGAGGGCAATACCGCCACGGTCGAGAGGCCCAGCGACGACAAGACTCACAGGGCAATGCACGGGCTTACCCGCACTCTCCTGGCCAACATGATCACCGGAGTAACCGAAGGCTACTCCAAGGGCCTAGAGATTTCGGGTATGGGTTACCGCGCGCAGAAGCAAGGAGACAAGTTGGTCCTAAACCTTGGGTTCATCAGACCTGTGGAGATCGTCCCGCCCAAGGACGTCGAAATAGACGTCCCGACCCCGACCAGCGTTACCATTCGCGGTATCGACAAGGAAGTAGTGGGGCAGATCGCGGCCAACATCAGGAGACTAAGGCCGCCCGAGCCGTACCAGGGCACGGGTGTTAAGTACGTCGGCGAGAAGATACGACGCAAGGCCGCGAAGAGCGCTAAGTAGCGGGAAAGAGCAGGGAGGATAGACCTTCTATGGCTGTGAAAGGAAAGGAAGAAAAGAGGGTCAGGCGCCACCTTAGGGTGCGAAAGAAAGTCGTGGGAACGCCCGAGAGGCCTAGGCTGTGCGTGTTTCGAAGCCTGAACCATATATACGCTCAGGTTGTGGACGACACCGCTCGGGTAACTTTGGCCTTCGCGTCCTCAAACGAACCGGCTTTCAGAGAGACCCACAAGAGCGGCGGGAACATCGCCGCGGCTCAGGCGGTCGGAAAGATGATTGCCCAGAGAGCCCTAGATAAAGGCATTAAGCAGGTAGTCTTCGACCGGGGCGGCTACCTCTATCACGGAAGAGTGAAAGCGTTGGCAGATGCCGCTCGTGAAGGCGGGCTGGATTTTTAAATGCGGGGTGATTACTTGGTGGATAATCCGTCACGTCCAAAAGGCAGAGGTCGTAACGAGAACCCCCCTAAAGAGGGTCCCGTGGATCGCCAGGGCGACGAATTTAGGGATGAGGTCGTTTCAGTAGGCCCCGTCTCCAAGACCGTCAAGGGCGGCCGCAGGCGCAGCTTCCGCGCCCTGGTAGTCGTCGGGAACGGGAACGGAAAGGTAGGAGCCGGCCTCGGTAAAGCTCTCGACCTTACCGACGCTATAAGAAAAGGAATTGAAGACGCCAAGAAGAACCTGATTGAGGTTCCCAGGCATGAGAATACCATCCCCCACGAAGTCTTGGGCCAGTTCGGCGCCGGCATGGTTTTGTTGAAGCCCGCGTCGCCCGGTACCGGCATCATCGCCGGACGCGGTGTGCGCCCCCTCATGGAGCTTGCGGGGATTCAGGACGTCTTGGCGAAGTCGTTGGGTTCCGAGAACCCGTACAACGTGGTTTATGCTACCATCCAGGCTCTAAAAGAGCTAAGAAGCGCCCAGAAGGTGTTTGAGCTTCGCGGCAAGCAGGCAAAGGCGCAAACGGGTGGGGAAGCGGAGGTCACTTCCAATGGAACTGCATGATCTTAAACCAATCCCGGGTTCCGTAAAGAAGGCCAAGCGCAAGGGACAAGGGCTTGGATCCGGTAACGGAAAGACCGCGGGACGCGGCCACAAAGGCCAAAAGTCGCGTTCGGGCGGCACCAAGGGTCCCGGCTTTGAAGGCGGCCAGATGAGGCTCACCATGAGGCTCCCCAAGCGCGGGTTCCACAACAAGTTCGCCGTGGTCTACGACCTGGTTAACGTGGGCTCTCTCACGAGGTTCGACGAAGGCGCTGAGGTTGGTCCCGAGGAGCTTAAGGCCGCGGGCCTCATGAGAAGAAACGCTTCCTTCCTTAAAGTCTTGGGAGAAGGCTCTTTGGACAAGGCCCTTACCGTCAAGGCCCATGCCTTCTCACAGTCGGCAAAGGAGAAAATCGAGACCGCTGGCGGCAAGGTCGAGGTGATATAGATGTTCGCCACCCTGCGCAACGCGTGGCGCGTCCCAGATCTTCGAAAGAGGATCCTGGTTACTGTCGGCATGCTCATAGTGTACAGGGCAGGAGTCGCCGTTCCCGTTCCGGGAATAGTGCCTGGGGTCATTGCGACCCTTTTTGGAGAGGGAACCTTATTCGCGTTCATGGACCTCTTCTCTGGCGGAGCGCTCAGCAACTATTCGGTGTTTGCCATGGGGATTTATCCCTACATCAACGCCTCGATTATTATGCAGCTCCTCCAGATGGTTATCCCCAAGTGGGAAGAGATGTCCAAGGACGAGGACGGGCGCAAGACGCTTCAGGGTTATACGAGGTACGCGACCGTCATACTGGCGTCTATCCAGGCGTTTGGCATGACGTGGGCCATTCGGGCGAGAGGCGCTCTTGTTTCCCAGTCCGTATGGCTGGCGATAGAAGCTATGTTGAGCCTCGTGGCAGGCACCGCGTTTCTTATGTGGCTTGGCGAACTCATCACCGAGAAGGGCATCGGCAACGGCATCTCCCTGTTCATATTCGGAGGTATCATCACGGAGATGCCCGCGGAGTTGTACCAGATTTACACCCTGCTTAAGGCGGGTCAGACCGCGTGGTACAACGTATTGGCCATGCTCGTAATCTCAGTGCTCACCATTTTCTTGGTCATCTGGATTACGGAGGGCGAGAGAAGGATCCCGGTTCAGTATTCTAAGAGGGTAGTAGGAAGGAAGATGATGGGGGGCTACTCCACCCACATTCCTATCAAGATCAACCAGGCGGGAGTCATCCCGGTCATCTTCGCTTCGTCCCTCTTGTCGTTCCCGGCCACCATCGCGTCGTTCGTTAAGGCGCCGTGGGCGCAAAAGCTGGGAGAGATTTTCGACTATACTCAGCCGTGGTATACTGCGTTGTATGCCCTGTTGATATTCGGTTTCACCTTTTTCTACACGGGCATGATCTTCAACCCGTTTGACATCGCGGACAACATGAGGAAGTACGGCGGGTTTATCCCCGGCATAAGACCGGGCAGGCCCACCGCGGACGCGCTTTCAAGGGTTGTGACCAGAATCACCGTAGTCGGAGGCTTGTTCTTAGCCTTAGTGGCGATTCTGCCGAACTTCATGATCCAGCTTACGGGTCTTCCGGGATTTCACGCTCTAGGCGGGACAGCTCTCCTAATCGTGGTGGGCGTGGCTTTGGATGTTATGAAACAGATCGAAGCCCAGCTGGTCATGAGGAACTATCAAGGGTTCCTGAAGTAAGAGGCGATCGTTGTGAATCTAGTGCTGTTGGGCCCGCCGGGTTCCGGGAAGGGCACCCAAGCCAAGGCGTTGGCCGAGAGGTTTGGGATCGCGCATATATCTCCCGGAGACATGTTTCGACGGGAGGTAAAGGCCGGTACCGAATTAGGGCGTCTGGTTGAGACCGCCATGGCCAAAGGCGAGCTGGTGGACGACAGCGTGACAATAAAGCTCATGGAAAAGAGCCTGTCGTCCAAAGAGTGCGACTCGGGATTCGTGTTGGATGGGTTCCCCAGGAACCTAGCCCAGGCCGAAGCGTTGGATGAGATCCTCGCTAAGCTGGGTAAGAGGCTGGACTGCGCTGTGAATCTTGAGGTGACGGAAGAGGCCATCTTAGAGCGGGCCAGGAATAGAAGGGTGTGTTCCGTATGCGGCGCCCCCTACAACCTGGCGTCGCATCCCCCGGCGGTAGCCGGGAAATGTGATCGGTGCGGCGGCGAACTTGTCGCCAGGGCAGACGACGCGGAAGAAACGGTTATTGAAAGGTGCCGGGTCTATCACAAGTACTCCGAACCGTTGGTCGAGTACTACGCCAACAAAGGAGAACTCGTGACTGTGGACGGGTGCCGGCCTCCCGCGGAAGTGACTTCGGCGGTGGTCTCGGCCGTTTTGAAACGTCAAGCGGTGAAACCGTGAACAAAGACCGAGATGAGATGCACAAATGATATTTCTTAAGAGCGATAGCGAAATAGAGGTTATGGCTCAGGCAGGCCGAATCGCCGGGCTGTGCCTCCAGATGGTGGGGTCAATGATCGAGCCGGGCATAACCACCCGGGAACTCGACGCGGCCGCTGAAGCATTTATCAGGAAACACGGCGCGATACCCACTTTCAAGGGTTACCAAGGGTTTCCCGCTACCATCTGCGCGTCCGTAAATGAGGTAGTCGTCCACGGGACTCCTGACGATACCCGGCTAAAAGAAGGCGACATTGTCTCAATAGACGTAGGGGCGACTTACGGCGGTTTTGTCGGTGACACCGCCATGACTTTCCCGGTAGGGAAGATCTCTCCGGAAGCCTCTAGACTGTTGAAGGCTACGAGCGAAGCTTTAGCCCTTGGCATTGCTCAAGTCAGAGAGAACGGGTTCATAGGCGACATCGGTTACGCGATTAGCCAGCATGTAAGGAAGTACGGCTTTAGCGTCGTCCGCGACTACGCCGGACACGGCGTAGGCAGGGACATGCACGAGGAGCCGAGCGTCCCCAACTTCGGGATACCCGGGATGGGGCCCCGTCTTAGAAGGGGCATGGTAATCGCCATAGAACCCATGGTCAACGTAGGCACCTGGGAAGTAGTGACTTATCCCAATATGCGGGTCGTGACCCGCGACGGGTCTTTGTCGGCGCACTTTGAGCACACGGTGGCTGTCACATCCGACGGCCCGAGGTGCCTTACTTTGGTATAAGTTCCCAGCGCGTGGACAGACTTTCCTTAGGGATACGAGGGGGAATAACATGCCGAAGCAAGACAGCATTGAGGTCGAAGGCAGAGTCGTAGAGCCGCTACCCAATGCCATGTTTCGGGTGGAGATTGAGGGAGGGCACAAGGTCCTGGCCCACATTTCGGGCAAGATGAGGATTAACTTCATCAAGATCCTTCCCGGAGACAGGGTTCTCCTAGAGCTTAGCCCGTACGATCTCACCCGCGGCAGGATTGTCCGGCGGATGAGATAGGACATTCGCGGGAGTGTCCTTTCAAAGAGGGGGGTTCAATCGTGAAGGTTAGACCTTCGGTTAAGAGGATATGCGAGAAGTGCCGCATCATCAAACGGCACGGTAGGATAATGGTCTTGTGCTCCAATCCGAAGCACAAGCAGAAACAGGGTTAAGCAGGGGGTGAGGTAATGGCTCGTATAGCCGGAGTGGACTTGCCGAGAGACAAGAGGGTGGAAGCCGCCCTACCGTATATTTATGGAATAGGACCTACCAGGGCGAAAGAGATTTTGACCAAGACCGGGGTGAGCCCGGACACTCGCGTGCGTGACCTCACTGAAGAGGAAATAGCGCGTATCAGGGAGTACATCGACAACAACTTTAAGGTCGAGGGAGACCTCCGTACCGAGACTCAGCTCAACATAAAGAGGTTGATCGACCTAGGCACCTACAGGGGTCTGCGTCACCGCAGAGGCCTTCCCGTCAGAGGCCAAAGGACCCAAACCAACGCGAGAACTCGTAAAGGTCCCAAGAAGACGGTTGGGGTCAGGCGGAAGAAGTAACGGTAGGGAGGCGCGATAGAGTTGGCTAAGAGGGAACAGCGGCCCAGAAGAAGAGAACGCAGGGTCGTGGAAAAGGGCGTAGCCCACATCAAATCGACTTTTAACAACACCATAGTCAGCATTACCGATACCCAGGGCGGGACCGTCTCATGGTCGACCGCGGGCAAGCAGGGTTTTAAGGGCTCCAGGAAGAGCACGCCTTTTGCCGCTCAGCTCGCGGCCGAATCCGCGGCCAAAGCCGCTATTGACCAGGGCATGAGGGAAGTTGAAGTCATGGTCAAAGGCCCTGGAGCGGGCAGAGAAGCCGCCATCCGAGCGCTGCAAGCCGCGGGTCTCGAGGTAACGATGATCAAGGACGTTACCCCGGTTCCCCACAACGGATGCCGGCCGCCTAAGAGACGAAGGGTGTAAGGAGGCACAATATGTCCAGGTATACAGGACCTTCCTGCAGGCTATGCAGGCGCGAGAGTCAGAAACTTTACTTGAAGGGCGAGAAGTGCTTCACCAAGTGCACCTTCGAGAAGAGGTCGACTCCTCCCGGTGTCCACGGAAGAGTAAGACGACCGAGCGAGTACGGCACTCAGCTTCGCGAGAAGCAGAAGGCCAGAAGGTTTTACGGGGTCGGGGAGAGACAGTTTAGAAACTATTTCGCCCGCGCCACCAGGACTCGCGGCGTCACCGGCGAGACCCTCATGATCTTGTTGGAGCGAAGGTTGGATAACGTGGTCTACCGCGCCGGTTTCGCGCAGTCCAGAAAGGAAGCCAGGCAGCTTATCGGACACGGGCACTTGGAGGTCAACGGCCACAAGGTCGACATTCCTTCGTACCTGGTCTCTCCGGGCGATGTGATTGCCGTTCGTCCACGCGCTCTGAAATCCGACAAGTTCAAGGCCATGGCGGAAGGGCTTCAGGGGCACAACGTTCCGGCTTGGATGTCTTTGGACGCGCAGAACTGGAAGTGCACCATCCTCCGGTTGCCGGAACGGGATGAAGTAGACGCGCCGGTAGACGAGCGTTTGATCGTTGAGCTCTACTCTAAGTAAGCTCACCCCGATTGAGCCTTGAAATTGAAGGGGGCACTGCCAGAGTGTTAGATTTGATAGAGGCGAGAGTGGAGTGCGAGGAAATAGCGCCGGACAAGCGGTACGGTCGATTCGTCGTCGAGCCGTTGGAGCCCGGCTACGGAGTCACTGTGGGCAATTCCTTGCGGCGAGTACTCCTGTCGTCGCTCCCCGGGGCAGCGGTCACCAGGCTAAGCATTGACGGTGTGTTGCACGAGTTTTCGACTATTCCCGCTGTCAAAGAGGACGTAACAGATATCATCCTTAACCTCAAGGAACTTGTGGTCCAGCTTCACAGCCCAGGACCAAAAGTGGCCAGGATAGAGAAAGAAGGGCCGGCAGAGGTTACGGGCAGGGACATCATCTGTGACCCCGACGTCGAGATAATCAACCCCGACCTTCACATAGCCGAGATCGACGTGGGCGGGAGGCTCTTCATTGAGCTTACCATCGAAGAAGGCAGGGGTTACGTGACGGCGGAGGCCAACAAGATCCCCAACCAGCCCATCGGGATGATCGCCATTGACTCCCGTTTTACCCCCGTCACTAAGGTGAACTATACGATAGAGAATACTCGTGTAGGGCAGAGGACGGACTTTGACAAGCTGACGCTGGAGATCTGGACCGACGGAAGCATTCGCCCCGACGAGGCGTTGGAGAGGGCTGCCGACATTCTCATAGGCCACTTCCGCATGTTTATAGACCTCTCGGCCCGTGTCAAGGAAGACAGGGGTGACGAGGAGTACGTCGAGAAGTCCGAAGTCGAGAAAGTGCTGGAGATGCCCATTGAGGAACTGGAACTCTCCATGCGGTCTTTCAACTGCCTAAAGAGAGCGGGCATCAACACTGTCGGAGAACTCATTCAGAAGACCGAAGAAGAGATCTCCAAGGTAAGGAACATGGGCAAGAAATCCCTAGAGGAAGTCAAGAACAAGCTTGCCGAGATGGGATTGGCTTTCCGCCCTGAGGAAGAGTAAGGGGGAAGTAGATTTGGGTTACTCGCGTTTTGATCGTTCCACTGCCCAGCGCAAGGCCCTATTGCGCGGGTTGGTTACATCGCTGTTGAAAACGGAGCGGGTTGAGACGACTCTGACCAAGGCAAAAGCCGCTCAGACCCTGTCCGAAAAAATGATAAGTCTGGCCAAACAGGACAACCTGGCAGCGCGCCGGAGAGCTCTAGCCTACCTTTACGACGAGGACGTGGTAAAGAAGCTCTTTGAAACCCTTGGCCCGCGGTATGCCCACCGTCAAGGTGGTTACACCAGGATTCTGGAAACCCGCCAGAGGCGCGGGGACGGAGCGCCCATGGCCATAGTTGAACTGGTAAAGCCGGAGAAGTAAGTGGCAAGCCGAAATGGTTGAGGAGACCGGAATCGAAACCACAGGGCTTTACCACAAGTACGAAGTAGGCGAGGCTCAACAGGTAATAGCGCTGGCCGGGGTGGATATCAAGGTATCGCGAGGAGAATTCCTCGTGATTATCGGGCCCAACGGGTCGGGCAAGTCTACCCTGGCCAAGCATTTTAACGCCCTATTGCTTCCAGACCAGGGAGACGTCGTGGTCTTCGGCATGAACACCAAAGACCCGGCCCACACCTGGGAAATCCGCAAGAACGCGGGAATGGTGTTTCAAAACCCCGACAACCAGATAGTGGCGACAGTGGTCGAGGAAGACGTGGCCTTTGGCCCGGAGAACCTTGGGGTCAAGCCGGCTGAGATCAGGCAGAGGGTCGAAAAATGCCTAGGCTTTGTCGGAATGCTGTCTTACCGTCGTCATGCTCCACACCTGTTGTCGGGAGGACAGAAGCAAAGGGTTGCCATAGCGGGCGTACTTGCCATGGAGCCTATGTGCGTGATTTTGGACGAGCCTACGGCCATGCTGGATCCCCGCGGAAGGGTCGAAGTGATGAACGCGGTCCGCCAGATCAACAAGGAACACGGGCTCACTGTGATCCACATTACCCACTACATGGACGAGGCGCTGTTCGCCGATAGAGTTCTGGTCATGGACCGAGGAAAAGTGATTATGGAAGGGCCGCCTAGAGAGGTATTTCAGAAGAGAGACGAGCTCTTGTCTTTGGGGCTTGACGTTCCCCAGTTGGGCAAACTCTCGGCTATGCTGGCCGCGGCCGGAGTCAACGTAAGACCTGACGCCCTTTCAGTTGACGAACTGGTGGATGAACTATGCCGATTGAAGTCAGGGACTTAACCCATATATACAACAAGGGCAGCACATCTGAATCTCGCGCCCTGTCGGGCGTTTCTTTCCGTATCGAAGACGGTGAGTTTGTGGGCCTCATAGGTCCCACGGGATCGGGCAAGTCCACCCTCATCCAGCACCTTAACGGGCTCCTTAAGCCCAGTTCCGGGCAAGTGCTGGTTGACGGTGTGGACATTTGGCAGAAGGGGATGAGCCTTCGAACGCTCAGGCAAAAGGTCGGGCTGGTTTTCCAGTTCCCCGAACAACAAGTGTTTGAGGAGACGGTTCGCGAGGACATCGCGTTCGGCCCGAAAAACCTCGGACTGAGCCCTGAGGAGATAGACCGGCGGGTGAGAGAGGCGTGCGGGATGGTAGGTCTCTCCGAGGACCTCTTGGACAGGTCCCCGTTTGAGTTGTCAGGCGGGCAGCTTAGGAGAGTAGCCATAGCGGGCGTCGTCTCCATGAGACCCAAGGTATTGGTTCTGGACGAACCCGCCGCGGGGCTTGACCCTCGCGGTCGGGACGACGTGCTCATGAACGTTTCCAAGATGCACCGGATGGGAATGACCGTGATTCTGGTTTCCCACAACATGGAGGACGTGGCAAGACTCTGCCAGAGGCTCTTAGTCCTTAACGAAGGCCGTTTGGTGGCCGACGGCGTTCCTCGGGACATTTTCAGCAGGTTGGAGTTTGTGAAAGAGATAGGGCTAAGGCCGCCCGAAGTGGTGGCGCTCATGGAAGGGCTCAGGAACCGCGGCTGGGACGTTAGGGTCGACGTAGTGAACGTGGAGGAAGCGTTCGCTGAGATAATGAAGGAACTGGGCAGGAGGAAAGAGGCGCGATGATAGGCGGCGGGGCGATAATGGGGCAATACTACCCCGTCTTGTCACCGGTCCACTCCATGGACCCTCGTGCCAAGATAATTATCGCGGTTGTTTTCATGGTCGTTTTGTTCATCGGCAACAACTTCTGGGCTTTCCTTGTTATGGGCGCTTTCGCCGCTCTCGCGATCTACTTGTCCAGGGTTCCTATCAGGTTGCTGGTCAGGGGGCTAAGGCCGGTCTTATTCATACTGCTCTTCACCCTGGTTTTGCACCTGTTCCTTACGCCCGGCCCGGTCATTTTCCAGATAGGGCCCGCGAAGGCCACCTGGGCAGGGTTGGTGCAGGGCTTGTTCGTTGGGCTTAGGCTGGTGATTCTTATTATGTTCACATCGCTTCTGACTCTCACCACCTCGCCCATCGAGCTCACCGACGGCCTTGAGGATATTTTGAAGCCTTTTGCCAGGCTGGGTGTGCCGGCCCACGAGCTTGCGATGATGATGACCATCGCCTTGAGGTTCATCCCGACGCTTCTCGAGGAAGCTGAGAGAATCATGAAAGCCCAGATGGCCAGGGGAGCCGACTTTGAGTCGGGCAACATTGTGAAAAGAGCGAAAAGCCTTGTGCCGCTGCTTGTGCCCTTGTTCGTGAGCGCTTTCCGGAGAGCCGACGATCTTGCCATGGCGATGGAGGCCAGGGGCTATAGGGGCGGGGAAGGCCGCACGAGGATGCGGGAGTTCCATTTGGCCCTAAGGGATTACCTTGCGTTCGTGTATCTCGGTGTGGTAACAGCGCTGGTGATTTACGTAAGGATCAAGTTTGGCCCGGTTATTACCAGGCCTCTCTAGGGAGGTAGCCTTCTGGAAGACCGCACGCGTCGCCTTAAGGCCAGAGTCCAGTACGACGGCACCTGCTTTTCCGGTTTCCAGCGTCAAAAATCGGCTAGAACCGTGCAAGGAGTTCTGGAAGAGTGCCTCGGGTCTCTCTTGGGGCATCAAGTGACCGTGAGGGGCGCGGGGCGCACCGACGCGGGAGTGCACGCCAGGGGTCAGGTGGTATCGTTCCTTACCCACAACCCCATCCCGGCCCAAAGGTTGCCGGAGGCGCTCAGCGGTGCGCTTCCTCCGGATGTGCTGGTAGACCGGTGCGAGGAAGTCCCGGCGTCTTTCGATCCCTTAAGGGACGCCGTCAGCAAGACGTATTGTTACCGGATCTGGAGGGGACCTTTTGAGGACGTGTTTTGGTCCAGGTTCTCCTACCCTTACCGGGGGGTCTTGGACTGGGACCTGATGGTGGCCGAGACGGCGGAACTAGTGGGGAAACACGATTTTAGGGGCTTTAGGGCGGAAGGGTCGTCCGCTGTGACTACCGTGAGAGAGGTCTTTAAGGCAAGGTGGGCGCGTAGGGAATGCTCTCAGGGCGAACTGTGGGAGTTTTTCATAACGGCCGACGGCTTTCTGTACAAGATGGTGCGCCTCATTGTTGGAACGCTAGTTGATGTAGGTAGGGGGCGGTTGCCTCCGGGGCAAGTCAAGAGAGTGCTTTTGGGAGAGAGCGTAGAGAGGGGCATGTGCCTTCCCGGGAAAGGCTTATGCCTCGAAGAGGTGGCCTTCTCTTGACCGGGATAGGTCACGAAGTTAGAATGTATGGTGCTTGCTAGGGCGGCACTAAGGAGGTTTCATTAGATTGGGCGAGACGTACATGGCGAAACCCAGTCCTGACCAGAGGAAATGGTGGGTTATTGACGCAGAGGGAAAGCCCTTGGGAAGGCTCGCGACCTTGGTTTCGACAATACTCCGAGGCAAACACAAGCCAACCTATACACCCTCGGTTGACATGGGGGATAGTGTTATCATATTGAACGCTTCGAAGGTCAAGCTGACCGGCAAGAAAATGGAGCAGAAGATGTTCTTCACCCACTCCGGCTATCCAGGAGGCGCCCGCCTTACTCCTTACAAGTTCATGATCAAGAAGCACCCTGAGAGGGTGATTGAGACGGCCGTTAAGGGGATGCTCCCTCACACGCGCCTTTCACGGAAACTCATGAAACGGTTGTTTGTTTACAGAGGCGGCACTCATCCCCACGAGTCGCAGAAGCCTTCGGTGTGGCAAGGAGGAGAATTGTAGTGGCAGAGACCATTTCCGCGACCGGTCGCCGGAAAAACGCTGTGGCCAGGGTTAGGATTGCCCCGGGTTCGGGCAATATCTCGATAAACGGCAAGGACCTATCGAGCTACTTCATGAATCCCAGCTTGGAGCAGGAAGTAATCGCGCCTTTCAGAGTGACGGAGACCGAGGGCAAGTTCGATCTCGTGGTAAACGTCATCGGCGGAGGCCTAAGCGGCCAGGCGGGAGCGTGCAGGCACGGAGTAGCCCGCGCTCTACTCCAAGTGGACGAGAACTTCCATACTCCTCTGAAGAAAGCCGGTTACCTGACCAGGGACCCGCGCATGAAGGAGCGCCGCAAGTACGGTCTGAAAAAGGCTAGGAAGGCTCCGCAGTTCTCCAAGCGTTAACCTTTGGGAAGGATCTGACAGGCGTTGGGTCTGTCATTTTTCCTTGCCCGACCGTATATCTTTTGGAGTAACTTAAGCAACACGCGGGGGATTTTGTATGGCGAGAAGAAGGGGCAGGCAAACCGGCCGGCCCCTTTTTGTTATTGTCCATAAGAACACTGTACTGTCCGTGGCCGTGTCTCTGGCGCTGGCGTTGGTCGCCTACGCCGCTTCACGCCCGTTTCTCATTGAACGGGGAGTGATCTCGGCCGGAGAGCCGGCGGATACCACCAAACCCCTGGAGGGTCAGGTTATATACATAGACCCCGGCCACGGCGGGATCGATCCCGGGGCCTGCGGAAGCCGGTACCTCGAGAAAGACATAGCCCTGAACGTGGCTTTGTACCTGGGGGTCAGGCTGGAGAAGAGCGGGGCCAAGGTCGTATACTCCCGCACGGGAGATTACGACCTGGAATCCGACGAAATCGACGACGTTACCGCCAGGCAGCGCCTTATCGACTCCTCAGGGGCCACCATAGTGCTGTCTCTCCACTGCAACGCGTTCACCGATCCGAGGGAAAGAGGGGCACAGACGTTCTACAACGCCAAGAAGCACCCTGACTCCGAGAAGCTGGCAAGGCTAATCCAAGAAATCCTCAGAAAAGAGACGGATACCGACAGGGAACACTCGGCCCGCCTCGACCATTTCATGTTGAACTATGGGAACGTCCCCGCGGCCACCGTGGAACTGGGATTTCTATCAAACCCTGAGGAGGAGGCCCTTCTGGGTTCGCCCGCTTACCAACAGAAGCTTGCGGAATGCATAAGGCAAGCCGTCATTTCTTTCGTCCACTCGTCCAGCTAGTATAGAGCCATGTTAACCCAACGTCCGGTTACCCCACGAACCCGCGAAAACCCCGCGACGCCTTAAGAGCCCTTATTTTGGCAGGAATTCACCTCTCATGCAAGAATGCATGAGGGTGGAGGTTTTGATGCTAATAGCGGCTTAAGGAGAGGCGGGAGTCGCGATAATGAAAGTCCATGCATTGGTCGCCGAGATCGGCAGCACAACCACAGTAGTGAACGCTTTTGACCTTTCGAAAGACCCGCGGTTTCTTGGGCAGGGGGTGTCGGAGACCACTGTCGCCCAAGGAGACGTCACTCTAGGGCTGCGCAAGGCTTTGGACCGGCTAAAGGAGTCCCTTGGCGCCGGTTCGCTGGACTACGACCGCATGATGGCGGTTTCCAGCGCGGCCGGAGGGCTTTCCATGAGCGTCCACGGCCTGGTATACGACATGACCGTCAGGGCCGCCAAGGAAGCGGCGTTGGGAGCGGGAGCGGTGATTAGATTCATAACCGCCGGCGAGATGACCTCGTCCGACGCTCTGCGTCTTCAGAAGGTGAAGCCCAAGATAGCGCTCTTGGCCGGAGGGGTGGATTACGGCGAGAAATCTACCGCCTTGCATAACGCGAGGGTGCTTCACGAAGTTCTGCCCGATGTCCCAATCATCTACGCCGGCAATATAGCCGCCAGGCAGGAAGTGGCGGACATCCTCAAGGACCACGGGGGCAAGGTGTACTTTGTTGAAAACGTATTTCCGCGAGTTGACGAACTGGTGGTGGAGCCCGCCAGAAAGGTGATACAGGCGGCGTTTGAGGAGCACATTACCAAAGCCCCGGGGATGGATACTATCAGGGAAATGGTGGACGGGCCCATAATGCCGACGCCCGGCGCCGTTATGGAAGCGTGTAAGGTCTTGTGGGAGGATTTGGGAGACTTGTGCGCTCTCGACGTGGGCGGCGCCACGACCGACGTTCACTCGGTGGCAAAAGGGAGCCCCGAAATCCAGGCCATCCTGGAGAACCCTGAGCCCTTGGCCAAACGGACCGTTGAAGGGGACTTGGGAGTGTTCATCAACGCCAAGAACGTCTATGAAGAAGTGAAGGATAGAGCAGTTCTTGAGCTTGGCTTTGATCCCGAGCCTCTTTTGGACAAACTCAGCGTGATACCCTCGGATCGTGAATCCCGCTTGGTGTCGTATCTTACCAAGGCCGCCTGCGAGATCGCGTTTTCGCGGCACGCCGGCAGAATCCGGTATCTTTACGGGCCGTCGGGCAGACAGGCCGTCGCAAGCGGGAAAGACCTATCTAGCGTAGGAACGATCATCGGAACAGGCGGGGCCCTAACCAGGCTTCCAGGCGGGGAAGAGATACTGAAGAGACTGATCGGGCAGGGCGCCGGAAGGGAGCTTTACCCGAAAGACGCCCGCATCCTTATAGACAAGGACTACATCATGGCGGCATGCGGCGTGCTTTCCAGAGAAAAGCCGAGTGAGGCCATGACAATTCTAAAGACAAGTCTGGGGTTGGTCTAATGAAGCTACCTGCATTGGTTATCGACACGGCCAAAATCAGGCACAACACCCGCGTGGTGTCGTCTATGCTGGGCGAGTTGGGCATGAGGCTGGTCGGCGTTCCCAAGTCCGTACTGGGTCACCCCGCGGTTGTGAAGGCCATGGTTGAGGGCGGTGCCGCCGCTATAGCTGATTCCCGGGTTGAGAACCTCGCCAGGGCAAGAGAGGGCGGATACGCGGGGGAAACGGTGCTCCTGAGGTCCCCGGCGCCCAGCCGAGTGGACGAAGCGGTAGCGGTCGCCGACGTGAGCCTAAACTCTGAAGTGGAAGTCGTCAGGATGCTGGCCAAGGCGGCGAGGAAGGCAAACAGGACCCACAAGGTGGTACTCATGGTGGACCTGGGAGACCTCCGGGAGGGAGTTCCCGTCCACAAGGCAGTGGAAACCGCCAAAGCCATGAGCTCAGAAGACGGCGTGAAGCTGGCGGGTATCGGGGTGAACCTGGCTTGCTACGGCGGGGTAATCCCGACCCGGGAGAAGATGGAGGCATTGCTCAAAGTAAGGGACGATATCGAGTCGAGCCTAGGACTAAAGCTGGAAACCGTGTCAGGCGGCAATTCGGCCAACATGCCCCTGGTGATGAACAAGGAGATGCCCGCGGGGATAACCGAACTCCGCATAGGCGAAAGCGTGCTTTTGGGGACGGAAGCGGTCCATAGGTCTCCTGTCCCCGGGTGTTACCCAGACGCCTTTACCATAGTCGCGGAAGTCATAGAAGTCCAAACCAAGCCCTCAAAACCGGAAGGACAGGTCGGGCAAAACGCTTTCGGTCTCGTGGTTACTTTTCCAGACCGGGGAATCCGCAAGAGAGCCATCTGTGCCGCGGGACGGCAGGACATAGATCCTGACGGGCTGACCCCTCTGGAACCGGGAGTGCAGGTATTAGGAGCGTCTTCAGACCATCTCATTTTGGACGTTCAGGACGCGGGGGATGTGAAGGTTGGCTCAATGCTGCGGTTCATCCCCGCTTACAGTTCCCTTTTGCAGGCGGCGACGTCTCCATTTGTGGAAAAGGTGGTGCGCTGACGTGACGACAAGCGTGGTCTTGTGCGGACTGGCCCCGCATCCGGCGATATTGCTCCCCGAGGTGGGGCGCGGCGAAGAGAGAAAGGTTCTGGCTACGCGACGGGCAATGGACCGGCTCGCTTCCGCCTTCATAGACGCCGGACCTGAAACCCTGTTGGTCATCACCCCCCACGGCCCGGTATTCAGAGATGCCCTGTCGGTGAGGGATGAAGCGGAGCTTATCGGGGACCTGTCGGGGTTCGGAGCCCCCGAAGTCCGCGTACGCTACCTAAACGACTCCGACCTGGCTTCCGCGTTAGTTCGGGAGCTCTCCAAAGACCCTAGCACCCCGGCCGTCCTGTTGGACAGGAATACACGCTCCCGGTACATGATAGGCGACCGTCTCGACCACGGGGTCGTCGTGCCCGTGAGTTTCCTTGCGCGAAAGGGCTTTGCCGGGCGTATGGTAGTGCTCAACATCGGGTTCCTTTCCCTTCTGGACCTTTACAGAGCGGGCATAGCCGTGGAGCGGGCATGCCGGAGCTTGGGACGCCGGGTGGCCGTGTTGTGCTCAGGCGATCTGTCCCACAGGCTTACTCGTGATGCTCCCGCGGGGTACAGCCCCAAGGGCGAGGTCTTCGACCGGGAACTGATAAACCTGCTAAGAGACTTCGAGCCTTCCAAGATACTGACGCTGCCCAAAGACCTGATAGAAGAGGCGGGCGAATGCGGGCTCAGGCCCATCGCCCTCATGCTGGGCATCTTGGACCGCGTGGAGGTTTCGTCCCAGGTCCTGTCTTACGAAGGACCTTTCGGGGTAGGGTACTCGGTGGCCCTGTTTACTCCAAAGGGAGAACTCAAGGCCCCCCGTTTGGATGAGATCAACCGCAAGCGCCAGGAACGTATGAACTCCATCCGGAGCGGCGAGTCCTATCCCGTCTCCCTGGCGAGAAAGGCGGTGGAGGAGTACGTAAAGACGGGCAGGATCATAGGAGTTCCCAAGGATGTGCCCGCTGAGTTCCTGGAGCGGGGCGGGGTCTTCGTATCCATCCATAAAGAGGGAGACCTTCGAGGGTGCATTGGGACCACGGAGGCCACCACGTCCAGCTTGGCGGCGGAGATCATATCCAACGCCGTCAGCGCGGCCGCGAGGGACCCGAGGTTCGAACCGGTAGACTCTTCCGAGTTGGACTACCTGGACTACTCTGTGGACGTTCTTTCGCCTTCCGAGCCCGTCGAGTCTCTCTCGGACCTTGACCCTAAGGTATATGGGGTTATCTGTGAAAAGGGACGGCGCAGAGGCCTGCTGCTGCCCGACTTGCCAGGCGTCAACACGGTGGAGGAACAAGTCTCCATCGCCAAGCGCAAGGCCGGCATAGGTGAGAGGGAGAAGGACGTAAGGCTGTATCGTTTCAAAGTAACCAGATACCATTGAGAGGCGTTGCGCCATGGATAGCTTGCCGTCGACTGAGGCCAGGTTTTACCGGAGCCAAGAGGGAGGCAAGGTGGCCTGCGAGCTTTGCCCCCACGGCTGCGTAATCCCGCCCGGCAAGTACGGCATTTGCAGGGTCAGGCAAAACCTGGACGGGAAGCTGGTAAGCCGGAATTACGGGGCGGTTACGTCGCTGGCCTTAGACCCGGTAGAGAAAAAACCCCTCTTTCACGTCCATCCCGGGGGGATGCTGCTATCGGTAGGGTCTTTCGGGTGCAACTTCCGGTGCGAGTTTTGTCAAAACTGGCAGATATCCCAGGCCCGGCCTTACTGTGAGGTGTTTGAGCCTGAGGAAATCGTGCTTTGCGCGTCCCAAAGGAGGCAGGCGGACCGGCGGGTGGTGGGGATAGCCTACACCTACAACGAACCCACGGTTGGGCTGGAGTTTGTTCTTGATTCCGCCCGTTTGGCAAACGAACAGGGGCTTCTGAACGTCATGGTAACCAACGGGTTCATTTCCCCAAAGGCTCTGGAAGAGGTCCTGCCGCTTGTAGGCGCCTTCAACATAGACGTGAAGGCTTGGGATGAGGATTTCTACCGCGATCTGGCGGGAGGCCGCTTAGAGCCCGTGAAGAAGACCGTGGAACGCGCCGTCAGGTACGGTGCTTGGGTGGAGGTAACGTGTCTGGTCATACCCGGCCAGAACGATAGAGACGAAGACATGGAGGGCCTGTCCGGCTGGCTTGGTTCCCTGAGCCCCGCCATACCCTTGCACCTATCTAGATACTTTCCCGCCTACAAGTCGCGAGAGCAGGTGACGCCCACGGAGACTTTGGAGAGGCTTAGGGAAGTGGCTCTTAGAAACCTTCACTATGTTTACATAGGCAACGCTTGGAAAACAGGTTACGCGGACACGAGGTGCCCGAAATGCGGAGAACTCTTGCTGGAACGGGGAGGAATGGAGCTGGAAGCATCTTACCTGGACGGTAAGGCGTGTCCCAAGTGCCGGAGACCTCTTGAAATAGTGGGAGAGGTTTGGGCGCGATAGGAGAAAAGACCAGTATAACCGGAGGAGGAGCGTTTCTCATGTGTGCCAAGAAGGTCATCATTATGGGGGCAGCGGGCAGGGATTTCCACAACTTCAACACGGTTTACAGGAACGATCCCCAAAGCGAAGTCGTCTGCTTCACCGCCACGCAAATACCTAACATTGAGGGAAGGCGCTATCCTCCCGAATTGGCGGGAGAGCGGTACCCAGACGGCATCCCCATTTACCCGGAGGAAGAACTGCCGGACCTCATAGTAAAGCACAAGGTCGATGAAGTTGTCTTTTCCTACAGCGACATAAGCCACGTGGACGTTATGCACAAAGCGTCCATAGTTCTTTCCGCGGGAGCCGATTTCAAACTCATCGGGTACAACGCGACCGCCATAAAATCGAGGAACCCGGTGATTTCGGTCTGCGCCGTGCGAACGGGCGTGGGTAAGAGCCAGACCACCAGGAAAGTCGCGGAGCTCCTGCGCGCTTCAGGGAAAAAAGTGGCCGCTATTCGCCACCCAATGCCCTACGGAGACTTGGCTAAGCAGGCTTGCCAGCGGTTCGAAACCTACGCGGACCTGGATCTTCACGAGTGCACCATCGAAGAGCGGGAAGAATACGAACCCCACATCGACCGCGGGATTATTGTGTACGCCGGGGTTGACTACGGCGAAATACTAAAGCGTGCGGAGGAAGAATCCCAGGTGATCCTCTGGGATGGCGGCAACAACGACATCCCGTTCTATAAGTCAGACTGTCACATAGTGTTGGTTGACCCGCACAGGCCCGGGCACGAGGTTTCGTACCATCCCGGTGAGACCAACCTTCGCATGGCCGACATAGTGGTGATCAACAAGATAGACACGGCGGACAAGGCCAATGTGGACGCGGTCAGGGACAACGTCAGGAAACTTAATCCCAAGGCCATAATAGTCGAAGCCGCTTCCCCCGTGTTCCCTGAGAGGGGACAGGAAATCACAGGCAAGCGGGTGCTGGTCATAGAAGACGGCCCGACTCTCACCCACGGCGAGATGGCTTACGGGGCCGGCGTTATGGCAGCGCGGAAGTGGGGAGCGCTGGAACTGGTTGACCCGCGGCCGTACAGCGTAGGCAGCATTGCCCGCACTTTCGAGAAGTACAGCCACCTGGGACCCGTGCTTCCGGCAATGGGGTACTCACCCAAACAGGTGTCGGAACTGGAAGAGACGGTGGCGCGCACCCCGTGTGACCTAGTGCTTGTGGCAACCCCAATAGACTTGCGGCGGATCATGAAGATCGACAAGCCGTCAATGCGCGTGCGGTATGAACTTCAAGAGGTGGGGACTCCTACGCTCAAAGAAGCCATAGAAGCGGTGGGAGGCGTCCTCTAAGAGGCGGTAGGCTTCCAGAAAGGATATTGAGAGGGCTTTTGGGAGCGGTCCCGAACAGGGACCGCTTTCCTTTTGAGGTTACGCTGGCGCATAGCCCCATCCGGCAAGCGCAACAATACTGGTTGGGCACAGAAAGCGTTAACCGACAAGGGAGTGGAAGCCGACATCATGACGCCCGCCCAGACTCTGTACCTCGTCGCGTACGCGGTTTATCTTGTGTTCTTTTTGTTATTTGCCAGGTTTCTGGTCTGGAAGCACTACAGCGAACGAAAGTACTGGAATAGGAAGCCGACTCTAAAGCCCGCCTTCATAGAAGAGACGGCGGCTTCACTGGGTAGGCCCGTTCCTTTTATCAGCATCATGGTCCCGGCCCGAAACGAATCCCTGGTCATTGAAAACACAATCAACCATTTGCTTTCCTTGCGGTACCCGCAAGGCCGTTACGAAGTCATGGTGGTGACCGACGAAAAAGAGATCCTGGCGGCTCAAGAAGACCGTAAAGCCTTGGAGGCTTTGGCCGTGGAGATCTTGTCGGGGGAAAGGGAAGGAGTCCGGTCAAGACACGAGGTGGAACTCCGGGCCGTTATAGTATCCTGCCTCTCCGAGTACGCGTTGAGGGAATACCTGTCCAAAGGCTTTCAAAAAGACTACCCGTCGGGAGCGTCCGAGCTCTATCTGCTTCCCGGGCTCGAACGCCACGCCGTGGTGAGAGGCATCAGCATCGCCATACTCGCTTCTCACGGGGCCCCTCAGGCGGGGAGGCTCAAGGGCATACTGAAAAAGACTTGTCCGTGGCTTTCCGAACTGGACATCGAGAGGCTGTATCCCGCTTGCTTGGCGGTAGCCGTGCCGGTCATAGCGGCGTACTCCGAGATCTGCGACGAATCGAGCCGGAAGATCTTAAGGAGGACCATTCAGCACACAATCAAGGCGAACCATGACCTGACTCAAGACATCATCCGGCGGATGACCGACTTGATAGCCAAACGGGTGTGCCAAGCCGTCCGCAAGGCGTCTAGGACGGGCGAAATACGGGATAAGATACGCCACGCTCTCTTGGATCTATACCCTACCACCCAAGAAGTGGTGGACAGAGTCGCCTCGGAAGCCGCCCAAAAACCAGGCGTTCCGGCCGTGAGGCACGTGGTCGTGCCCTACGACTTTGACGGCGCTCTCAACGGAAAAAAGACGGGAAGACCGGTACCGTCCACCAAGGGTAGGGCTTTGAACTGGGGAATCAACTACCTGGACCCCAGGACCGAAGTCGTCGGGTTCTACGACGCGGAGAGCAGGCCTCATAAGGATGTCCTTCTATATGTGGGCTACAGGAGAATGATGGACCCCGAGAAGTCAAGAGTCTTGCAAGGCCCCGTGTTCCAGGTAAGGAACTTCTACCAGATGACGCCCTTCTGCCGCATTGCCGCCCTGTATCAGGCCGTCGCCCACGATTGGTACCTTCCTTGGCTGTTCCGCACCTTGCCTTTTGTCGGCGGGACCAACGTCTTCATAGCTCACGACCTCTTAAGAGAGGTAGGAGGGTGGGACTGTCACGTACTCACAGAAGACCTTGAGTTCGGGACGAGAGCTTATCTCTTGAGAGGAGCCTGGCCCGAATACCTTCCTTATTCGTCATCAGAGCAGACACCTCCGACTTTTAAAGCCTTCTTTCGCCAGAGGCTTAGGTGGGGCACCGGACATCTTCAGGTGGTCGACAAGGTCCTAACCTATAAGGATGTGGAGAGATCAGCCCAACGACGGCTGCGCCTGAGTCTCATTATCAAGGGCCAGCTGGAGTGGGTCCTGTACCAACTGGCCACCTTTGTGCCGCCAATAGCCATGGTGTTGCACCACCAGGACCTTATGGACGCCACTCTTGTGCCGGCGGCGGGACAGTGGATGCTGAGCGGGTTTTCCGCCATCTATCTCGGGTTCACTTTCTACGCGTTTCGCAGGTACAGCGCTCATCTTGACAACAGCTGCTGTCCCAACTCCTGGTTGGGCAGGTTCTGTGTCTACATGGGATTGTTCCTTTTGCCTTTGGCGGCGTTCATGTTCCCTGTGCCATATACCAGCGCGCTGGTGTTGAAGTCTATGGGGAAAGAACCCAAGGCCTGGGTCAAGACCCCGAGGACAGAAGAGACGAGGGCGGTCAGTTAGAGCCGATTTCAAGGAGGAATGAAAAGTGGGGAACCCCAAAAAGGTCGCGATCATGGGGGCGGCAGGCAGGGACTTCCACAACTTCAACGTGTATTTCCGCGGGAACCCTGACTACAGGGTGTTGTTTTTCACGGCGGCCCAAATCCCGGACATAGCGGGGCGCAGGTACCCTCCGGAACTGGCGGGTCCCGGTTACGAGGACGGCATTCCCATTTACCCGGAAGCGGACCTCCCCCGGCTAATCGCTTCCCATGATGTTGACGAGGTAGTCTTCGCGTACAGCGACGTACCCCACGAGTACGTGATGCACAAGGCTTCAATGTGCGCGGCAGCCGGCGCCGACTTCCGCATCATGGGCCCGAAGACTACCATGCTGAAGTCGACTAAGCCGGTCATCGCGGTGACCGCCGTGAGAACCGGTGTTGGCAAAAGCCAGACCACCCGGAGGGTCGCCGATATCCTGGTCTCCAAGAACCGTAAGGTGGGGGTCGTCCGCCATCCTATGCCTTACGGGGACCTTCTGGCTCAAGCCGCGGAGAGATTCGCCACCTATGAAGACATGGACATCCACAAGTGCACCATCGAGGAACGAGAGGAGTACGAACCCATAGTTGACCGGGGGCTGGTCGTATGGGCGGGAGTCGACTACGAGCGGATACTCCGGGGAGTGGAAGCTGAGTCCGATATCATCTTGTGGGACGGCGGCAACAACGACATACCGTTCTACCGTCCCGACATTCACATCGTACTGGTCGATCCTCACCGCCCGGGACACGAGGAGCGTTACCATCCGGGCGAGACTAACCTGCGCATGGCTGACATCATCGTAATAAACAAGGTCGACACCGCGTCGCCCGACGGGGTGGAGAGAGTCAGGGAAAGCATCGATTCCCTTAATCCCGACGCCATCGTGGTAGAAGCCGCTTCGCCCATTTTCGTGGATAACCCCGAGGTTATCAGAGGAAAGAAAGTGCTGGTCATTGAGGACGGGCCAACGCTTACCCACGGGGAGATGACCTTTGGCGCGGGTGTGGTCGCCGCCAAACGTTACAGAGCGGAATCACTGGTGGATCCCAGGGAGTACGCCGTAAAGAGCATCTTGGAAACATACCGGACTTATCCCAGGATCGGCACTTTGCTGCCTGCTATGGGATACGGAGAGGGGCAAGTGAGGGACCTGGAAGAGACGATCCGGAAGACGCCTTGCGATGGGGTAGTAGTGGCCACGCCCATAGACTTGAGCAGGATAGCCAAAATAGACAAACCCTGGACCAGGGTCCGCTACGAACTTCAGGAGATCGGCCGGCCTACGCTTCAAGACGCTATTGACGAGAAAGCGAAGTCATTGGGGCTGTCGTAGGACCTTCCCGCTCAAACCGTTTCTGGACAGTTCTTGCGGGTTAATATAGTATTTTGGCGGCGTTCTCTCTAACTACGGCAACCAGGGAGGAGGGACGAGCCGGAGGCTCGTACATATTGAACTGGCAAGTAGTGTTTTCTACGTTCATAGCGGTGTTTTTCGCCGAACTGGGAGACAAGACCCAGTTGTCCACCATGATGCTGGCTTCGTCCAAGAAGGCTCCTCTGAGCGTGTTCCTGGGTTCCGCGGTCGCGTTGGTCCTGTCTTCGCTAATCGGCGTACTGGTAGGAGACACCCTTTACAGGGTCGTTCCCCAGAGTATCATCAAGACGGTCGCAGGAGGCGGGTTCCTGGTAATAGGCGCCCTGATATTGTTAGGTCGCATTTAGGACTGTATAATGGGTGATGTGGTGTGCGCCCGTAGCTCAATCGGATAGAGTGTTGGCCTCCGGAGCCAGAGGTTGCGCGTTCGAATCGCGCCGGGCGCACCAACTTCCGCCACCACGCACGGTAGCTTTGGCCCCGCGTGCGTATCCTGGAGGATTCAAATGAAAAACGTCACTACTCCCGCATCGCGCCTAGCTTTTTTTGTCGACGGTTGGAACTTCAAGTACGCTACCTATGACTCCTTTGGAATCCACGTCGACTTCGTAAAACTCCTTGAGATCCTTAGCAAAGACAGCATTTTAATCAGAGCTTACTACTACACTGGCGAATGGACTACCGACAGCATTGAGCAATACGTTAAGCTGACAAATTCCCCTGATCCCCAGGCCGTAAGAGAAGAGCTGGACGCCCAGAGAAGACGGTCCCAGTCGTTCCACCGGTTCCTCAACAGAAACGGTTACATGGTGGTCAGAAAGCCCCTCAAGGTGTTCGCCGGAGGTTCCATTAAGGCGGACTTAGATCTCGAGCTTGCCATCGATATGTTGTCCCTGGTCGACCGGTGCGACAAGTACGTGCTTGTGTCGGGGGACGGGGACTTTGTCCCGCTCATAAAGGCCGTCGCCCAGAGAGGCGTCAGGATACAGGTGTTATCCACACAGCATCCCGACGCCTACGCCCGGTGCAACTTCAAGGCTGCCGACGAACTTGTCGACGCCGCCGACGAGTTCATCGAGCTCTACGACCTTTTGCCTCAGATATCGAGGGTCATACCTTCGCAGCGCTAGGGGTGACTTCGCAAAAGCTCATACCGTGGATCTGGTCCCGTACGATGTCGGCCAGGTGACATGGGAAGACAGGGCTCTCCGCTTGGGCTATGAGCTCAAATAGCCTGAGGCTGGTTTCCGCGGACAGGTTCATTATGTGAACCGAGCACGTTGACTCTTTTTGTGTGCTCGCTTTGCTTTTTTCCACCGAAAAAGCTGTTATGGAGTGCCTTTGGTCCCGGCCGTCACCGGTTGTCTGGGCAGAGAGCCTGTAAGTCAAAAAGAACTCTCGTTCCCCATCCACGAAGGACCTGGACGTTTCCTTTACCGTGTTGCTCATTGACTATTACCGCCTCCCGTAGATTCACCGCGTCACGGTCTTTGGGATGCATAGAGTTCGAAGGCATCTTTGTGGATACCCTTGTGGACAAGAAAGAATCGTTCGACGCTTACCGACAGCGTGCGCGTACTTTCTTGTCCTTGACAGCCGGGGTTTCGGGGAGCGACACTGAGACTGGCTGGCTTTCGTGCGTTGGACAAGAATCGTCAACAGTCTCCGAATAAGCCATCCTTCTACACAAACACTTAGAAAGTCCTGCGGGGCGGGAGGTCTTCTGGATGAACAGGGCGCGTTATTGTTCCAAGGCGGCGGTGCTTTGCTTTTTGGCGTTGGCGGTTTCGGTAGTTCTTGCCGCTTGTGGGCCCAAAGTGTACAACGACGGCACTTACAGGGCTTATTCTTCCGCTGACGATACCGGGTACGTCTTGGCGGAGGTGTCGGTCGAGAAAGACAAGATCGTTTCTGTGGAACTAACCGAGTTTGACCGGTACGGACGGGAGAAGGACCTGGACACGTACGAGTACGAGCCAGCGAAAGAAGCCAACGCTGAAATGGCTAAGCGGTTTTTGGGCAGGCAGGACGCCGCCGTTGACGCCTACGCGGGCGCCACTAAGTCCTCTCGAAAGTACAAAGAGGCCGTGGGATGGGCCCTTGAGAAAGCGAGAATGACCCCCACAGTCACCTCGACATACTTCGACGGGGTGTTTTACGGTATCTCCCGTGGCACGGAAGAGGGTTATCAGGTGGCGTGGGTGACGATTAAGGAAGACAGAATAACCGAGGTAATACTTAACGAAGTTTCCAAAGACGGCCAGTTCAGAGACTGGATCACCTACACCTACACAAAGGCGCTGGAAGCCAAGGACGCCATGGAGAAGGCTTTTGTGGCCAAAGGAGAGGCCGGTGTGGATGCCTTTGCCGGAGCGACCAGGAGCTCTACCGGATGGATCGAGGCGGTCAGCGACGCGCTGGCCAAAGCGAGGGTAAGGTAACGCTCCTTGACGCCATCTTGACATCCGGTAGGTAATACTTTGGGGAGGGGATAGCCTTGAGCCCAAAGGTCTTGGTCGTTGACGACGAGCCGGGAATCGTCCAGATGATACGGAAGTTCCTCGAGAAGGACGGCTTTTCCGTCGCTTTGGCGTACGACGGGGTTTCCGCCCTGGAAGTCTTCAAAAAGGAGCAGCCCGATATCGTGGTGCTGGATATCATGCTCCCGAGGCTAAACGGGTGGGAGGTCCTTAAGCGCCTTCGCGAAGACAGCCAGGTACCCGTATTGCTTCTTACGGCGAGGTCTCTGGAAGAAGACAAGATCGCCGGTTTGGGCTTAGGCGCAGACGACTACGTGACCAAGCCTTTCAGCCTCAGGGAGCTTAGCCTTAGGATACGCGCCATTATGAGGCGGACGGCAGGGCAAGTTTATCAAAAGCCCATGGTCTTTGGGGACCTGGTATTGGACCCTGAAAAGATGGAAGTCAGCATAGCGGGCAAGAAGGTAGACTTAACCAGGACTGAGTTTCAGCTTCTTAAGACCCTTTACTCCAGGCCCGGAAAGGTGTTCACCAGGGAAGAACTGTTGAACGCCGTAGCGGGGGACATCTACGAGAGCTACGAAAGGACCATTGACACCCATATCTGGAGCCTCAGAAAGAAAATCGAGCCCGACCCGTCAAAACCTCAATACGTGCTGACGGTGTTCGGCGTCGGCTACAAGAGTGGTAAGTGACATGTCCAACGTCAGGGGCCGTCTCATCATCCAGTTCCTCTTAGTATCAGCCATCGGGGTGGCGCTGGTCTGGCTTGGCGCCATGTGGGCCACCGGAGATACCTTTCACGGATATGTGCAGGACCAATACGCCCTTCGCACGGCATCTCTTGTGCCGGTCTTGTCCCAGTTTTATGAGTTGACGGGAGGGTGGGAAGGCGTCGGCCTCATCCTGCGGATGCCTTCCATTACTTTCAACCCGGGTTGGGCGGACCGCTGGGGCGTTCAGAGCGAATGCCAGGATTACGAGAGGATCATTCTCCTTGATGCCCGCGGTTATTTGGTCTACGACTCGGCCGCCGGCATATTGCCGCTAAACGCGGAGGCTTTGCAACACGCGGCGGCCATCACCGTGAGAGGAAACAGGGTTGGATACGTCCTGGTCACGGCGCTATCGGCGTCCGGGGACCTGGGGTTCTTGGAGCAGGCCTTCCTGTCGCGCGTCAGGCGCGCGTCCTTGGCCACGGGCGCGGTGTCCATGGCGGTGGCTTTGTTCTTGGCCGTCAGGCTGTCGAAAGGTATTTCCAGCCCCCTCGAGGCCCTTCGCGACGCTTCTTCAAAAGTGGCTCAAGGCGATTTCGGCCACCAGGTAGCCGACGTGCCCGGGGCGCCAATGGATATGCGAGAGCTCGTAAGGTCTTTTAACTACATGTCGAGGGAGCTCAAAGCCCAAGAGCAAAACAAGAGGGAGTTTCTATCGGACGTGGCCCATGAAGTCCGGACGCCTCTCACCATAATCAAAGGGAACCTGGAGGCCATTTCCCTGGGCATCTCAGAGCCCGACGAAGATACCATCAACGCTATGTCCAACGAGGTGACCCGTCTGGAGGGACTCTTGGCCAACCTGGACCAGTTGGATATGGTTCAGGCATCGCCTGCCCTCAAAACAGTGCCCGTTCTTCCTTCCGAGCTAGTCTCAAGGGCCGCGGCGTCTGTACAAGGCCTTTCATCCGGTAAGGGCATCGCCGTAGAGCAGCGGGTGGAAGAAGGCCTTCCGCCGGTTCAAGCGGACTTGGACGCGGTGAGCCAGGTGTTCTCAAACCTCTTGTCCAATGCCTTCAGGTATACGCCTTCAGGCGGGACCATCACCATTCGCGCTTATAAAGGGTACGGGAGCGATCATGATAAAGAAACGGAACCCTTTGTGACCTTCGAGGTGACCGACACCGGGGAAGGAATAGCTCCCGAAGACTTGCCCAGGGTGTTTGAGCGGTTTTTCAGGGGCGATAAATCAAGGGCGCGGGCCACGGGCGGCTCGGGATTGGGCTTGGCGATAGCCAAGAAGGTTGTGGAGCGGCACGGCGGAAGGATCTGGGCCGAAAGCGTTCTGGGACAAGGCTCCAGTTTTTTCTTTACCCTTCCAGTAAGTTCCCCAACTAGCACGTCCCTCTAGCCTTGCCTGTGTTATAATCCAGACATGAAGTAAGGAGAAAGGGTGGGTCACGTACCAATGGCAAAAGTGTCAGTCGACAAGGATCTCTGCATCGGATGCGGCCTCTGCGCCGACCTGTGCTCCAACGTATTCCAGCTAGAAGACGACGGTAAGGCCGGAGTGAAGAGCCAGGAAGCAGCCCAGGCTGAGCTGGCGTGCGCTAAGGACGCCGCCTCAACCTGCCCGACTGAAGCCATCAAGGTTGAGGAGTAGGGCATTCTGCGGTACGGTGCCAGAAGTCACAGCAGTCTAAAAGCAGTCTAAATGAATGCCAGGCCGGAATACCCGGACCTGGCATTCAAGTACAGGAGGGGTTCCAAGTGGAAGACGCCGAGAGACTCCATAAAGAAGCGATTATCATCGACGGCCACTGCGACACCATTTTGACGGTCACGGGCCGGGGCTTCATGGGGCAAAGGCCCAGGGATTTCTTCGCCCGCGGAGACACCGGCATGATCGACCTCCCGAGACTCAAGGAAGGCGGCGTGACCTGCCAGGTAATGGCGGCTTACATAGAGGACCACTACAAACCCGCTCGCTCCGCCAGGCGGGCTCTCGAGTTGCTTGACGCGCTCCACGCTCTGGTGGAAAGCTCAGAGGAACTCATGCTCGCGACCCGGGCGGCGGACATCGAGGCGGCGAAGGCGGCGGACAAGGTAGCTTTTCTCCTGAGCATTGAAGGAGGGGAAGCGGTGGAAGGGAGCCTCGCGCTCTTGCGCGGGTTCTATAAGCTCGGCGTCCGCGCCATGGGGCTCACCTGGAACCAGCGCAATGACATAGCTGACGGTGTAGGAGAGAGATCGGGCGGGTCGGGTTTGACCGACTTCGGAGTGTCAGTGGTCAAGGAGATGGAGCGCCTCGGCATGTTGGTGGACGTATCCCACCTGTCAGACGCCAGCTTCTGGTCTCTGGACAAGGTCGCGGAAAGGCCGTACATCGCTTCTCACTCCAACGCCAGGGCGCTTGCCTCTCACCGGAGAAACCTGACCGATCAGCAAATAGAAGCCTTGGCCAAGAAAGGCGGAGTTATCGGCGTGGTTTTCGCGCCCGGTTTCGTGGACGATAACCCGGACAACGTCTCCCTCGCGAGGCTTTGCGATCACATAGATCACATCAAGAGCATCGGCGGCATCGACTGTGTGGCTTTAGGTTCTGACTTTGACGGATATACCCCCGTTCCCGGCAAACCTGTTGTGATGAAGGACGTGAGCGAGTTGCCCGCGTTGACGGCCGAGCTTCTGTCCAGGGGATACACCGAGGAAGAGGTCAAGAAGGTTCTTGGAGGCAACTGGCTTAGGGTGTACCGTGAGGTAATCGGCTAGGAGCGTTCCCGGCGACAAGAAAACGACCGGACGTTTCTCCCGTCACCCGCTTCTCCGTGCCGGAAGAAATGTCCGGTCTTGTTGTACAAGTGATCTACGCGCGCCCTAAGCCCTTCCGTACTCGGTGCACTCGGATATGAGGTTTAGGTAGCGGTACGCTGTTCGGATCAGATCCGCGACGGTCTCGGTAGGCTTCTCTTCCACGAAACAGGCCATGACCCCCAACGCCACGGTCCGGTCCCTAAGGTAGATTAAGCCCGCGTCCACCGCCACGTGGTCCAGCCCTCCCGGTTTGTTGGCCCTCTTGACGTGGGGAGGCAGCCCTTGGGTGAAGGCCCCGTCTTTTTCTAGGCTCAAGATGGTCAGGACATCTTTGCAGACGGCGTCCGGGATTCCGTCTCGTTTCTCTATCATCGAGACCAGCTTCATGAGTTCCTCAGGAGTCGAGACGTTTTCGTCCCCTCTCAAGACGGCTTCCCCGTCCATCATCTTCCGGCGCAAAAGGGTCTTTTTCAGGCCCAAGGAGGACAGAAGGGAGTTGACGTAATCCATTCCAGCCAGGTCAATACACGCGTTTGTGGCATCGTTATCGGATAGGGCTATCATCAACGATGATAGATCCCAGAGGGACAACTCAACCGGATCTCGAAGGAGCGACAAGATCCCGCTGCCGCCTACCTTGGGGAGTCCGGCCGTGTTGTAGCGGCTCTGCCAGTCCAGCTGGCCGGCGTGGACTTTGGTGGCCACCGCCAACAGGATGGCTATCTTTATGGTGCTTGCTGTCGGAAAGACTACCTGTTCTTGGAACTTGGCCGTTTTTCCTGTCGTCAAATCGCACAAAGAGTAGCCCATGACTCCGGCGCCCACCGAAGAGCACCGCCGGTTAAGGTCTTGTTCCATGGTGTTCCACAGGATGTCTAGGGCAGTGTCGTTTGGCAAGGTAAACACGTCCCTTCCAGTGAGTTAACAATCAACAGAGATACTTTCTTTACCAGGGCGACCAATCCTTCAGGGATCCACAAAAAGGGCTTTGCCAGGATTAGCAACGAAGGTCATTATCTAAGGTAGCCCATAACGACCGGAGGTATGATTATGTCTATTCCCCCGAGAGCTGTGAGGCGTCGGGCGCCTTCCCAGATGTGGTGGTGGCTGCCCGTCTTGTTGCTCCTTGGCGGCGCCGTGACTTTGCTGGCTCCTTCCTTCACTTATATCCCAAAGCCGCCCGATTCCCGCCCCTATCTGGTGTACCAAGGGGTAGTCCAGGGTTTTCCCGTGGTCGCGCAAAGCGAAGAGGCCTACATCCCTTTCACTTTCGTTAAGGAGATCGTGGACCCGGATGCTGTGTGGGATGGAGGAGAAGTGATCATCACCACAAAAGATAAAGTCGTGAAACTTAAGACCGACTCTCTGACCGCCTACGTCAATCAAAACCCGGTAGAACTAAGACTGCCTGTAATACTTGAGGGCAACGAGCCGTATATTCCCGCGGCCGTCCTTGAAACCGTATACTCACTGAACTTGTTTCATTCCCCGGAAGCAGGGACGGTGCAGCTCAAGAGGAATGACGCTTGGGTGATGAGGGGCACCGTCAAGCAATTGGCCATTTTGAGGGAAAAGCCCTCGTCCCTCGCGAGGAGGCGCGGTAATTTGGACGTTGGCGACGAGGTGGAAGTGTTTCACACCGACGGCGACTGGCTTAGGGTCGAGTCTTCGGACGGGCTGTTCGGCTACCTTAGAGCGAGGGATGTCTACGGCATAGAGGCCAAGCCCCCTAGAGCGCCGGAAGGAAAGCCCTACACGCCTAAGCCGATCCCTGGCCGTAAAGTAAGCCTTGTATGGGAACATGTGATAAACAAGAACCCGGACCCCGCGACCCTTCCCAAGATGAAAGGCCTAAACGTAGTGTCTCCGACTTGGTTCCACCTGGGGCCGACTCCGGGGGAAATCGTCAACCTCGCCGATATGCGTTACGTTGACTGGGCCCACGATAACGGGTACCAGGTGTGGGCTTTGTTCTCAAACTCCTTCGACCCGGACTTGACCCGCGCCGTGCTTAGGAATTCTTCGCTTCGCGACAAAGTCGCCTCTCAAATACTGATTTTGGCCGAGATCTACTCTCTGGACGGCATCAACCTGGACTTTGAGAACGTATACATGGCCGACGCCCCATATCTCACCCAGTTCGTGCGGGAACTCACCCCGCTGTTGCACCAGCAGGGGCTTACGGTGTCAATGGACGTGACCGTCCGTTCCCAAAGCGAGAACTGGTCTTTGTGTTACGAGCGGGACCGTTTGGCGGAATCGGTCGACTACATGATGCTAATGGCTTACGACCAGTATTGGGCCAGCTCACCTGTGGCGGGACCGGTGTCGGCCATTCCCTGGGCGGAATGGACCATCCAGAGGACTCTGGAGGAAGTTCCGGCCGAGAAGCTGGTCTTGGGCATTCCGTTCTACACCAGGTTGTGGCGGGAGACGGAGTCGGGCGGCGCGATAAAGGTTTCTCAAGAGGCCTACAGCATGAACGGGTTAAACAACTGGTTGTCCAGGAACGGGGTGACCCCTGTGTTTGACCCCGAAACCGGCGTGAGGTACGCCGAGAAGAAGATCGGCCAGGACAACTACAAGGTATGGATAGAGGACAAGGATTCAATAAAGGCCAGGCTGGAACTGGCTGACAAGTACGGACTGGCGGGCGTGGCGGCTTGGAGACGGGGTTTCGAGACCCTGGACGTTTGGGATGTCATAGACGAATATGTAAAGTAACTCTTGTCAGTTAATTCCCCCTCGCAGGTTTCGATAAACCCTCGGGAGGGGGTTTTTCTTTTGGCTACACAATTGTCAGGGCCACCTGTTCAAATAAGCGCGGAACGGCAAATCGTCGCCTTTTCTTTGGGCTCGGAGCTTTACGGAGTGGATATCTCCAAGGTCCGGGAGATCATTCCCAGCCAGAAGATCGTTCGGGTGCCCAGGGCGCCCGAGTTTGTGGAAGGCATCATAAACTTGCGGGGACGGGTTATCCCCGTTCTGGACCTAAGAAAGCACTTCGGCCTCCCACGCTCCCAATCGGCTGAAGACCAGCGGATCATTTTGGTTGAGGACGAGTATGACAGCATAGGGGTAGTCGTTGACGCGGTGTCTTCCGTCATGCAGATTCCCGTGGACTCTATCGAGCCCCCGGCTCAAGTGATCGTGGGTCCCGATGTCGAGTACATAGAAGGCATCGCCAAGGTTGACGATGATCTAATCGTCCTTGTAGACCTGACCAAGATCATCTCGGACGCCGAGAAGAGGACGCTCAAAGAGGCTAAAAACCCTTAGTTTTCTAGTGAGGAAGAAATGATCAGAGAAGCGGAAGCGAAGGAGTACGCGAAAGACCTCGAGGTTTTGCTTGCCGAAACCGACGAGATCCTGGCCAACACCGAGCAGAACCTTGTACTGCTTGAGAAAGCGCCATCTGACAGCGCCCTGCTTCAGGAACTGTTCAGGGCGATGCACACATTGAAAGGCGGCGCGGCGACCCTAGGTCTGGAAGAAGCCGTTTCCGTTTGCCACGGGATGGAGACCGTATTGGACGAGGTGAGGACCGGCCAGCGTTCCGTCACTTCCGAGATGATGAACGGCCTGTTCAAGGTCTTAGACTGGCTTAAGGACTGGCGTAACGCCATCGGGGAAGGCGCGGAAGGCCCTCCGGCGTCCGGGATACTCCCGGTTGTTGAAGCCCTCCAGATATGCCCGTCACCGTCGGAAGGTCCCCAGAGTAATGTCCCCCTGAAATGGCCTGAAACGTGCGAGAAGCTTCCCGCCAAGGGCGCGGCCGGCGCCTTGACCGCTTCTTTGGAGGCGCTTGTATCTCAAGGCAACCCTGTCTACGTACTAACGGTCAGGTTCAGAACGGACGCTCCCCTGCTCTCAGTAAGGTGCTTTCAAGTGCTGACGCTGGTGGAAGAAGTGGCGGAAGTGGCCGGCTCCTCGCCGTCGTTGGAGGACATCGAAAACGACAAGGCCAGCGACGCTCTGACTTTGTACGTCGTGGGAGAAAAGGAGTCGGAACAAGCCCAAAGGATAGCTGCCACGGTTCAGGATGTAGTGGAAGTGTCTGTGCGAAGGTATACGGTAAACACCACCATCGCCGGCGCGTCTTCGCCTGACAAAAAGCCGGAAATAAGAGTGGAAAAGACCGCGCTGGGGAAGACCGTTCGCGTCGATGTGGCCCTTCTGGACTCTCTAATGAACATGGTAGGAGAACTGGTGATAGACAGGACCAGGCTCAGCCAGATAGCGGCAAGGCTCATGTCCAACAGCGAAACGGCGGCAGTGGGCAGCGAAATAAGCTCTCTGGCATCCCACCTCCAAAGGACCAGTTCGGAGCTTCAAGACGGACTCATGCGGGCAAGGCTGCTCCCGCTAAAGAGCATAGTCGGCAAATTCCCAAGAATGGTCAGGGACCTTTCGCGGCGCTGCGGCAAAGAGACTGTATTCAGCATGACCGGAGAGTCAACCGAGATGGACCGCACGGTTCTTGAAGCTATTGACGATCCCCTGATCCACCTCTTGAGGAACGCGGTTGATCACGGTATCGAAATGCCTGATGAACGGGAGAGGCTTGGGAAACCCAAGGCGGGGAACATCCGCCTTTCGGCCTGGTATGAAGACAACCAGATCCTCGTAAGGGTTGAGGACGACGGGGCGGGCATGGATCCTGAAAGGATTCGTAGAACTGCCGTGAAGAAGGGGCTTATTACGGAAGAGGCCAGCCGCAAGCTTTCGGAACAGGAAATCTGCGAACTGGTTTTTCTCCCCGGTCTTTCGACCGCGTCCGAGACGACCGAAGTGTCGGGGCGGGGAGTGGGCATGGACGTGGCCCGCCAAAACCTTGAACGAGTGAACGGCCGGATCGAGCTTTGGACCCGCCCGGGCGAAGGTACTCAAGTGACCCTCAGGCTGCCCCTTACACTTTCCATCATGCGGGCCCTGTTGGTGAAATGCGCAGACGAGGTTTACGCCATACCGACCTCCTCGGTTGAGGAAATCTTCTCCCTTAAGGACCAGTCCATAGGGAGCGTGCGGGGCAAGCAGGCCATGAAAGTGAGAGACAGGATAGTCCCGCTTGTCTCCCTCAAAGGAGTCTTGAGCGACTCGCCCTGGCAGCGCGACGGAAGCCGTTACGCGCTCCTTACCAGGACCCAGGCTCAGCCCGTGGCGCTTGGAGTAGAAGAATTGCTGGGCGAGGAGGAGATCGTGGTCAAAGAATTGAGAGGCCTCCTTTCGCGCGTCAGGGGAGTAGCCGGGGCGACCATACTCGCTGAAGGTGACCCGGCGGTAATCTTGGACATCAACCGGATTCTGTGAGAGTTTCAGACGATCGGCCAGGACAAGATGAGGGGAGTTGGTGGCCGTGGCTAAGGTCTTATGCGTTGACGACGCTTTGTTCATGAGAACTAAAGCGGCGAGGCTTCTCGCGGGTCAAGGGTACGAAATCTACGAGGCGGTTAACGGTGCCGACGCCGTGGACAAGTACTTCGACGTGAAGCCGGACGTGGTCCTCATGGACATCACCATGCCAGTTATGGGAGGAATAGAAGCGGTCAAAGCCATAAGGGAAAAAGACCCGGAAGCCAAGGTGATTATGGTTACCGCGATCAGCCAAAGGAGCATGGTCCTTGAGGCGATTAGGGCGGGGGCCAGGGACTTCGTGATAAAACCCTTCGAGCCCGATAAGCTCTTGGAAGCGGTGCGAAAGCAGTGTCAGGGGTGAACCTCGAGACCCCGTATCTTCCTCACCAACAGGTCCGGCGTTCCGGTCCGGTTCAGGTGAACCCCGGCGCTTTGTGTGGTGATGACGCTCGGGTCTACGGACCCGGTTATTCCTGCGTGTGCAAAATAATACTGGAGCGGACCGGGATCGATCTTTCCAGGTACAAAGGCCAGCAGATGCACAGGAGGCTCAACGCGTACCGCCAGAGGCAGGGTTTTCCCAGTTTCTACGCCCTGGCGTCCTCGCTGGAAAGAGACCGCGAGAGCCTAGGGAGTCTTCTGGACTACATAACCATCAACGTCTCCGGGTTTTTCCGAGACACGGAGCAATGGGAGGGGTTGGTCCGCCGGATCGTGCCCATTCTCCGGAAGTTGGCGGACCGAAACCGGGAGGTATTCGTTTGGAGCGCGGGCTCGTCAGGCGGCCAAGAGGCCTACTCCGTGGCTATGGCGCTGGACCGGCATATGGGGAGACGGTTCCGCGTGCTGGGTACCGACATCCACCGGCCAAGTCTGGATAAGGCGTCCTCAGGGCGATATTCCGAGGACGAAGTTCAGGGGATACCTCCGGAGATTCTGAACGCGTACTTCAGCAGGGACGGCGCCGCGTACACCGTCAAGCCTTCGCTTAGACGCCTGGTTACATTCGAGCGCCACAACCTGCTGTCGGACCCCTACCCGTCAGGAGTCGGCCTTGTCTTGTGCCGAAACGTCATGATCTACTTCACCGCCGCCGGCAAAGACCATGTGCTTCGAAACTTAAGTAAGTCTTTGGTTCCTGAAGGTGTGTTTTTCGCCGGTTCTACCGAAGCGATTGTGGACGCGAACAAATACGGGCTTACTCAGATAATGCCGTTTTTCTATCAAGCTATGTGAATTTGCCGTTTGGAGGGGATTTCCATGATGAAGGCAGGCCTGGTCATTCCGTTCGTTGAGTCTGCCTACCGGTTCCTGCAGGAGGAGTTGAGAGTGGAAGTAACCAGGGGCCAGTTGAGGCTGGAGTCCTCCAAGGCTACTTCGGGAGAGGTTAACGTGGCCATCGGGGTGGCCGGAGAGGCCGAGGGCACCGTCCTCTACAGCATGTCGGAGAAGACCGCTAAGCAAATCGCCTCCATCCTCATAGGGGAACCCGTCCCGGTTTTTGGACAACTGGCCGAGTCGGCTATCGCTGAGATGGGGAACATCATCACCGCGCAGGCCGCTGCCGGCCTCGAGGATTACGGATTCCAGTGTAATTTGACGCCTCCGACCGTTATTGCCGGGAAAGGTGTCGTAATTTCTACGGTGGACATCCAAAGATTGGTGATTCCTCTGGAACTGTCTGTCGGATTCATGGGGATTTCAGTGGCGCTCAGGTATCTCTCGAAGAAATAGAGTCTGAGAAGCCGCTACCTGTCCCAATTCTAATCACATGGCGTTAACCAACCATTAGGCCTGACCTCAAACCGGCTGTGCCCAAAACGCTGGAACAAAAGAAGGTTTGTGTTCGTCCCTGTAGAAGCCCTTGTAGAAGCCTGTCGGAGTATGTCCGAGGAGCTTGGGCTGGGAATCTCAGGAGAGACGGGGGAGCCTTGATGGCGGGGAATGCCGGTAATGAGGACTTGCGCGCGGTTGTTGTCGCTTCACGAAGGAGTCGCAGACGGAGGGGAAGTCCGGGGGTACTTGTCTGGGTCAGTCTTGCGATGATCGTTTGCGCGGCGGTTGCTTTGTGGGCGACGGGCACCTATCCATTTGACGGGAGCGTCGAATTCCTTAGCGGCATATCCGGGCCTTGGGGCCCCGCCGGCGATCCTGTGCCGGTCGACACAGAAGACCCTGAAGAGATCGAACCGCCGGGGCCCACACTAATGGAACGTGCGCAGGAAGCGCGCGCCGTATACGTTACAATCCCCGCGGCGGGGACGGTCTCAAAGATGTCTTCCATCATCACCTTTGTGCGGAAACACGAAGGGCTTAACGCTCTGGTCATGGACGTGAGGGACAACAGCGGCATGGTCCCGTGCGATCCGCCTGAGGGAGTGCCGTCCCGTTCGGCGGGTTACAAACACTACCCCGCGTTGGTGAAGGAACTAAGCCGGGAAGGGTACTACCTTATCGCCCGCATCGTGTGTTTCCAGGACCCCTATATCGCGTCCAATTATCCCGAACTGGCCATACGCACCCCTTCTGGCACGCCGTGGCGGGACCGCGACGGGCGATTGTGGCTAAATCCGTGCGACGAAAGAAACTGGGAGCACATCAAGACCACAGCCTTGTGGGCTGTGGAGATGGGTTTCCACGAGATCCAGCTTGACTACGTCCGTTTCCCTGACAGCGCAGCCGGGATAGAAAACACCACTGTGATGCCGGGGCGAGAGAAGTACGAGAGCCGGGGCGATGCCATCGTGGCGTTTCTCAACTACATGTCCGATGCTCTAAAGGACAAAGCCATACTGAGCGCGGACATTTTCGGCTTTACCACTATCGCCGTGGACGACATGGGAATTGGCCAAAAGCTGGAACAGGTGGCCGACTGTGTCGATTTCATATCTCCCATGGTGTACCCGTCTCACTACTACAACGCCGGGATCTACGGTTTCGAAGTCCCCGAGGCTCACCCGTACGAGGTCGTGGGGAAGTCCGCGGACGAGGCAGCAGAGAGGACCGCGGGACTCAGAGCGAAGAACAGACCTTGGCTGCAGGACTTCTCTATGAGGATCAAGTACGGCCCAGCTGAAGTGCAGGGGCAGATTAACGCCCTGTTCGAGCGCGGAATCTATACTTTCATGCTTTGGAACCCGTCCAACATCTACACGGACGGTGTGAACTACGTGCCTCCGGCGGAGTAGAGTTGGTCTTTTCAGGGGGCATGAGGGCCTAAGGCCCGCCTGCCCCCGTATCGTCTGAGAAGGTTTACCGGGAAGACGAGATCTCTCCGCCCGCTTCCACCAGCGCGTTTTCTACGGCCTTAAGCAGCGCCTTCGTTGTAGCGGTCGCGCCAGACATGATGTCCACGTTGGGCGATTGGGACTCGACTATTCTGTCTATCGTCGGCCCATAAACGGATTCCCAGATCTTCTTTCCGACATCTCCGGACTTGTCGAAGTCCATGATGTCAACTTTGGCTATGGAGCCGTTCTTCACGGTAACCTGGACTGTGAGCTTGAAACGTCCGGCCTCGTACTCTCCCTGATACGTGCCGTCAGAGACGCCGCTTAAGTCGACATGGTTGATCTTAAGTCCCAAAGTTTCTTTCAGGCCCCGGATAGCAAACAGGAACCCCACACCCAACGCGAGGACCAGGAACCCCAAAACGTATAACCACCACATTCTCCTCATGTTGCCCTCCTTTGATGCCAGGGCGACCTTGGAAGGCATGTACTTCTGGGGTGAACTGATCGTCCACAGCAAGTCGGGAGTCAGGAAAACGTACGATCTGACCGAAAGGCATATTCCGCCTGAACTGCTAAATGCTCCGGAGCCCAACCCGACCGACGAGGAGTACCACGACTGGCACGTGCACAGGAGAATCGGCAGCGTGGGTTTGCTTGCCAACAGGGGCGTCGAAGCATGGCTGGGAATTGAGGGCACGAACAGCTCCAGGAGAGCCGAGTCCATCGCCCGTCTCCTGGCGAAAAGGGAGCTTAAGCAAGTGAGCGTGGAGGGCATCCCGCATCCTATGTACATGCGCGCCCAGGACGAGCCTACCCTCGAGGCTGTGCTCAGTCGCGAAGCCGAGGAGGAATCTTCCGCTCCGAAAGCCGCTTTCATAGCTCCCTTGGACAATCTCCTTTGGGACCGGTGGCTTGTCTCCACGCTTTTCAAGTTCGACTATACCTGGGAAGTCTACGTGACTCCGTCCAAGCGGCGGTACGGGTACTACGTGCTGCCGGTCTTGTACGGGGACCGGTTCATTGCCAGATGCGAGCCGGTCCGGGACCGAAAGAGAAAGGAACTGGTCATCCGCAACTGGTGGTGGGAGACAGGGCAGGATGGCCGCGTGCCTGTTGACCCGGACGACCAGGATATGCGATCCGCCATCATTTCTTGCCTGGACGAGTTCAGGAGATTCCTGGGGTGCGAGTCCGTGCGCGGGGACGAGAGAGCCGCTTCCGGCGCTTTGGGATGGCTGAAATAGACACGCGCCCCGCTCTCACTCATAAAGATACCTCCTCGCGTACGTGCCAACGCAACATACGCGGGAGGTATCCAGCGTGGTTTTATGTTAACCTAACGTACGGAACCGCGTGGCCGCGCCATGCTCCGCTTTCTACCGTTTACCTCTGCGAGTAGTTGGGCGCGTCCTTGGATATATAGACGTCGTGGGGGTGGCTCTCCCTGATCCCGGCGTCGGTTACCTTGACGAACTTCGCTTTCTCGTGGAGGTCCTTGATAGTGGGCACCCCGCAGTACCCCATGCCTGCCCTAAGGCCGCCTATCAGCTGGTATATGGTTTCAGAGACAGGCCCCTTGTACGGCACTCTGCCCTCGATCCCTTCCGGAACCAGTTTGGAAGAGGACTCTTGGAAGTAACGGTCGGCCGCCCCCTCCTTCATGGCGCCCAGGGAGCCCATGCCCCGGTAGGTCTTGAAGCTCCGGCCTTGCCAGATTTCCATCTCGCCCGGGCTCTCGTCGGTGCCGGCCAGCAGGCTGCCCAGCATCACCGCGTCCGCTCCGGCGGCCAACGCTTTGACCACGTCGCCCGAGTACTTGATGCCGCCGTCAGCGATTACCGGAACCCCGCGCTCCTTCGCTGCCATAGCCGCGTTGAATATGGCGGTGATCTGGGGGACTCCCGCACCGGTGACGACTCTTGTGGTGCAGATCGCTCCCGGGCCTACCCCCACCTTCACGACGTCGGCTCCCCTCTCGATAAGGGCGAGCGCTCCTTCGGCGGTGGCGACGTTCCCTCCGATGACTACCTTCTCGGGGAAAGCCTCCTTAATGGCTGCTACGCTGTCCAGAACTCCTTTGGAGTGACCGTGCGCGCTGTCCACGACGAGAACGTCCACTCCCGCGTCTACAAGGGCGCGGACTCTGTCCATTGCGCCCGCGCCGACGCAAGCTCCAGCCAGGAGCCTGCCCCGCTCGTCTTTGGCGGCCCTCGGATAGAGCCGGGTTTTCTCGATGTCCTTTAGAGTAATAAGCCCTTTGAGGTGGAAGTCATCGTCGACCAGGAGGAGTTTTTCCAGTTTGTGTTTGGCCATAATCCTTTTGGCTTCGTCCAAGGTGGTTCCGACGGGGGCCGTGATCAAGTTTTCCTTGGTCATGACCTCGTCAATGGGCCGCGAGTGGTCTTCCTCAAACCTTATGTCGCGGTTGGTAATGATTCCGACCAGGCGGTCGCCCGAGACTATGGGAACGCCCGATATATGGTACTTGGCCATAACCTGAAGCGCGTCTTGAACTGACTTGTCGGGCGACAGGAATACCGGGTCGGTGATTACTCCATGCTCAGATCTCTTGACTCTGTCGACTTCCTGAGCTTGACGGTCAATGGACATATTCCGGTGGATGATTCCTAGCCCGCCCTCACGCGCGATGGCTATCGCCATTCGGCTCTCGGTGACGGTATCCATTGCCGCGCTTAGGAGGGGGATGCCGAGCCGGATGTTCGGCGCGAGACGCGTTGAAACGTCAACGTCTCTCGGCAGGACTTCAGAGTAAGCCGGAACAAGCAACACATCATCAAAGGAAAGCCCTACTTCGAGAAACTTGTCCTCTTTGTTCATGCTCTCTCTCCTCCTGAGGGTTTAATGGAGTTTAACACCGGAATAATTGAGTGTCAACGACCCAATTGTAGTGCCAATTGGCTTTGGTGGACTGGGGCATCCGGTATCGGTAGAATCAACTAAAGGGAGTGGAGCATGGCGGTTTACGAGAAACCCAAGGCAGTGGTGACCGACGCGAGGCTTCGCATAGCGGTTACTATCGCCCGGTCCCTGGGCCGGGCTGGGATACATGTTGTCGCCGCCGAGGCGGCTGACACCCCCAGGCCGCTTGCCTTCCATTCCAAGTATGTCAAGTCTAGTGTCAATCTCGGCCGCGGCGCCAAAACCGCTCTCTCCGACGCCGATGTCGAAACCCTGCTGGAGGCGGCGGGAGAAGGGGGAGTGCTCGTGCCCGTCTTTACCCCGGCCGTGTTTAAAATGTCTTGGGACGAGCCTAAGATCGCGAGGCGGGCCAAAACGCTGGTCCCCACACCGTCAGCCCTGGAAGAAGCCCACGACAAGGCGAGGTGCACAAAGCTGGCGCGAAGCCTGGGCGTGCCGGTCCCACGAACAAGTTCGCCCGCGGAAAACGGGGTAGACATCCGGGATGCCTCCGCCATGCTCAAGTGGGCGCAAGACCTTCCTTACCCCGTCATGTTGAAATACAGGTCAGGCGAGGACGCGGGGCTGCCCGCGTCTTTACGTTACCGAATGTGCTCATCGCCGGAAGAAGTATTGGAAGCGTACCGTCAGATGGAAACGGTTCAAACCGCTCCAATCGCCCAAGAATACGTGGCAGGCGAGGATTACGGCGCCGCGCTCCTCTACGACAAGGACGGAAGGCCGGTTGCCTCGTTTACCTACCGGAGCATACGTGAAAGGCCCAGGGGAGCTGGCCCCACAGTGTATTGCGTGTCAGAGGACTGCCCCGAGCTGGTGGACTACAGCCACCGTTTGCTTTCGGCTCTCAACTGGCGAGGTATGGCCATGCTGGACTTTAGGAGGGGCCTCGACGGCAAGTTCCGCTTTCTCGAGGTGAACCCGCGGTTTTGGGGCAGCCTGGCTTTGGCTGTTGAAGCAGGCGTGGATTTTCCTCTTCTGTATTACCGCGCTTGCCTTGGGGAGGATATTGCTCCCTTGCGGCAGAAAGACGGCGTAAGGGTGCGGTTTTTCCCCGGCGACTTCGTCTCTCTGTTCGAATACTCGCGTCTACCCGGAAACGGAGCCGGCTACATCGCTAAGGGGCTTTGGGACCTCCTCAAGTACCGTCCAAGAGACGGCCTCTTTAGCCTCTCGGACCCAATGCCGGGACTTATCCACTTGACGGGAGGAGTTTTCAGAAGACATGCAAGGGCCTAGAGAAATATACAGAAAACTGAAGAACTACCGCCTGTCGCAGAAAATCGGCCCGGTGAGAAGGATAGACCGGGTGGCTCCCGTGCCCGGGCGGAGGGTAGTGGCCATAACCTTTGACGACGGGCCTTGCGCGGGCCCCGCCCGGCCGGGGCCCGAACCTCTCACTTTATCCATCCTTGAGACGCTTAAGGAAGCTGGCGCTAAGGGCACTTTTGACATTATCGGCTCCACCAAGTTCAAGTATCCGGACACGAAAGGGAAGAACGGCGGCCCGTACTGGAATGGGGTAAGGTACGACCACTATCCTGAGTTTGGGCAAGACCACCTTGGAGGCGCCGTAAACCAGCCTGACCTCGTGAAACGCATAGTCGCCGAGGGCCACCAGCTTTCCAACCACGGGTTCAGCCACGCCGCCTTTGGCCCCAACAAGTACCCTTACGCGTTCCGCGGGTTTCTCCCAAGTTTCGACGCGGTGGTAGAGGACCTTAGGGCGCTGGATGACTTCGTCTTGTCCCTTTGCGGCGTGAAAATGGAGCTGGGCAGGCCGCCCCACTATATCGACCGGATCTTGGGAGGCTACGACGCCTACGACGCGTACCGTGCTCTGGGCTACATGTACTTGGGAGCCAGCTTTGACGGAGGCGGGTGGCAGGCTTCCACAGGCGACTTCCAAAGAGACGTGGAAAACATGGTCCGACCGTTGGAAGAAGCTCTATCCAACGATCCGGACTGCCTTAACGGTTCCATAATCTTTCACAAAGACGGTTACAACATGTCCTCGGAAGCGCCCGCGCCTTTTGGGCTTAAGCGGCAGCTGGCGGTGTTGAAGGCCTACGGCTACGAGGTCGTTACCGTCTCCGAGCTTCTTAAAATGTCCCAGTTCACCGACTTGCCCCCTGACGATCCCCTGTATCCCGCGGCGGAAGCCCTCTTGCGCGCCGGATACATAGTGACCTACGCGGACAACCGGGTCCGCCCCTCGAAGCCGATTACGGTCCGTGAGCTAAACCTGATGTCCGTTCCGGCCGGAGTCCCGTACGCCGCCCAAAGAAACTCGAAACTCGAAGACGCTTCCGACCGCGGCCTGTTCCAAGTCATCTCTCAGCGGATGGCTGCCAAGGGCCGGGCGGGAAGGTTTTCCGGTGAGTCGAAGAGAGTAGATAGGAAAGACATCATGGAGGCTTGCTTGGACGTGATCTCCAATCTCAGCATAAACGAGGAGGAATGCGCGAGAAGAAAAGCCTTGGTTCTAAAGCGTTCCCGAGAAGCCGGCGATACCGGCGTCACCCGGGGAGAAGCGATTTGGCTCCTGGCGGCCACTTTTTTGGGAGTGTAAGCCCTAGGGACCGACATTCGACCCGGAGACCGGAGGAGGTAAATAATTGAAAAAAGAAGCGTGTGACAGAGACCGGATTCGGAAGCAGATTGTCGAGACGGCAAAAGTACTTAGGCCTCTTGTTTCTGACATCGCGGTGTCCCTCTACGAGCATCCTGAGACGGGGCTCAACGAGTACTTCGCGGCTGACAAACTTGTCGGGATCCTTGAAGAGAACGGCTTTCAGGTGGAACGGGGATTGGCGGGGCTACCCACCTCATTCTTCGCGCGCAAGGGAACAGGCAAACCTGCCATAGCGTTCATGGCGGAGTACGACGCGCTCCCGGCCATAGGACACGGGTGCGGTCACAACTTGATGGCGGCCTGCGCGGTCGCGGCCGGCATCGCCTGCAGTTCCGTCATTCCTGCCGGAAGCCTTTCTGATGGCGGCCCGTCATGGATAGTGTTGGGCACGCCGGCCGAGGAGACTGTCGGAGGCAAAGTAATCATGTCCGAGCAGGGAGTCTTTGACGATATAGACGCCGCGTTTATCGCCCATCCCGGCCAGCGTGACTCGGTGGGCGGCGGCGTGGCGTGGGCTTCCCACCCCATAGAGATCACGTTTCACGGGCGCTCGGCCCACGCGGGCGGCAACCCTCAAGGCGGCATAAACGCCCTAGACGCCTGCGTTCAAGCTTACATCGCCATCCGCAACCTCCGGCATAGCCTGAGAGACGATGTAAGGATCGCGGGCATCATCACCCACGGCGGAGACGCTCAGAACATCATCCCCGATAAGGCGGTCATGAGGTTCACCTTGCGCTGCACCGATTGGCGCTACCTCGAGGACGTGATCATTCCCAGGGTGAAGAGATGCGCGGAGGGCGCCGCGTTGGCCAATGGAACCACCGTGGAGTTCCGGCATCACGAAAACCTATTCCGGGACACTCTGGAACACCCTGTGCTGAAAGAACTGGCCCGCAAGAACTTTGAGTACATAGGGCACGAGCTTAATCAGGAGACCGGAGGCGGAGGCGGAGTTACCGATGTCGGCAACGTAACGTGGGTTACTCCGTCCATTCAAATCGGCTTCAGGATCGGCGACGCCAGGGGCCACTCGACCGACATGGCCGACGCTACCGTCACGGACCAGGGTATCGACGCCACCGTGGACGCCGCTTCGGTCTTGTCATTGTGCGCCGTGGACCTCCTGCTGGAGCCCGAGTTGTTGGCCGAAGCCAAGGAGTACCTGAGAAAGAAAGTCCAAGGATAAGTACGGGAACGAGGACACCCGTATCCTGCCGGGAACCTCCTTTATCCAGGGGATCCTACTGTTCCCGAAGCATTCTCGGAAAGGATATGGGTGTCCTGCGAAGAAGTAACTACCGGGATAGTGAAAAGCGTCACTTAGTAACCACGCGGGGGTATTCCCATTGGATGAGCCTATCCTGAGGACAGTGAACCTCAAGAAATCCTTTCACTTGGGACAGACAATCTACGCGGTCAACGACGTGAACCTGGTAGTGGACCGCGGCGAATTCATCGTTTTGATGGGCCCCTCGGGCAGCGGCAAGAGCACGCTCCTTGGGCTCTTGGGAGGGTTAGACAGGCCCCAGAGCGGGGATGTCATCCTGGACGGCCAGAGATACTCCCAGCTTTCCGAAAGCGGTCTGGCCCGGATCAGGCGGAACAAGGTCGGGTTCGTGTTCCAGTTCTTTAACCTCATAGCCCACTTCACAGCGCTCGAGAACGTGATGTTGCCCATGAGGTTTGGCGGAATGAGCAAGAAGGCCATGACTGAACGGGCGAGAGAGCTCTTGGTTCAAGTAGGCCTAGGCCAAAGGCAAGATCACAAGCCTTTAGAGCTATCCGGAGGGGAGCAGCAGCGAGTGGCTATCGCCAGGGCCTTGGCCAACCAACCCGCGATAGTGCTGGCCGACGAGCCAACCGGGAATCTGGACTCCAAGACTTCGTCGGAGATCGGCGAGATCTTCCACAGACTCAATGTAGAAAGAGGCCAGACCTTTGTCGTGGTTTCACATGATCCTTCGATCACCAGGTGGGCGCACCGGGTTGTGGAGATGCTCGACGGGCGCATCACCCGCGTATACGACGGAGGAATGGCACGGGAGGGCTGAGATGACCAAGAGTATCTTTCATATAGACGTAGGCAGTACGGTTACCGAAGCCCGCGCCCTGGCTATCGAGGGCGGCAGGATTGTCCAGCTAGAGCGCGTTTCCTGTCCCACTCCGCCGCCGGCGAGCAAAGATGAACGAACTTTGGGGTTGGGCGAGGTACTGGACGTCATCGGATCCCGAATGTCAGAGGACAAGTCCTCTTACGAGAATGAAGGCGTCATGGTGACCCTTAGCGCAGGCGGGGAACCCAAGGCGGTATGCGCGGGAGTAGTCAAGGGCATCTCGGGGGAATCCGCCAAGAGAGCCGCTTTGTTGGCCGGCGCCACTGTGACCGATCTGGTTTGCGTCGATGACGGCCGCCAGGATTTCGAGAGGATTTCGGACTTGCGCCGCCAGGATGTGTCCGTCGCCGTCATGGCCGGCGGGGTAGACGAGGAAATTATGGAGTCCGGAACCCATCAGATCCTCAACATCGCCAGAGTCCTAGCCAAAGGGTTGCCCAAGAAAGGATGGAGCGATGACAGGATTCCCCTGGTCTACGCGGGTTCTCAAGAAGCCCGGGAGGAAGTGGCCAGGATCCTGGGGGATATCGAGATAATCTGGGCCGACAACGTTAGGGCAAAGCTCGAGGAAGAGCACTTAGCTTCAGCGCGCGACGCGGTCGTAGGCTCGTTTTCGGAAAACGTGCGCTCTGACCCTAAGTTCCAAGGTCTAGGCAAGCTGGGTTTGCCGGAAGTCTTCCCGTCGGGGTACGCGGCGGGCCTTGCTTTCGAGGGGCTCTACGAGGAAACGGGCGAGAACGTCTTGGGCCTGTCCCTGGACGGCGACGCGGTGCAGGTCTTCTCCGGCATCAAGGGAGTGTTCACCAGAACCGTGACCCCGGTCGCCAAGGTAAACCCCAACAAAGTGGCCAAATGGCTTCCTCACCCTCAAATGGCGGAAAACCTGGGCGATTTCATAGGCAACCTGGTACTCCGGCCGCACGTTTTGCCCACCACTTGGAACGAGTTATCGGTCTTTCTCGCGGTTTGGAAAGAAGCCATAAGGGAAGGTATCGCCGAGCATAAGGCCACCGCCATAGAACTTCGCGGCGTGCACCGGCAAAGACAGGTAGGGGAGACTTTCCAAGTGGAAGTCTCGGGCGGGGATACGCTCTTGAAGATGCCTACCTTGAGGCGGATAGTCGTGACCGGCGTCCTGTCCCGGGTCCTTTCCCGGGAAGCGGTCCTGTCTTTGGTTATGGACGGCGCGCAGGTCGCGGGAGGCGTGGGCGTCTACCTTGATACTTGCAACGCGCTGCAGGTAGCCGGCCTGCTTCCTTCCGGAAGCGCAAACATACTGGAGAGTCTCTTGCCTCTGGCCGTCCTGGTCGCCCCCGGCGAAGACAGAGACCGCGTCGGCGCGGGATGGGCCTCGGCGAGATTGGACGGGACGTACGAGCAGCTGCCCGTGAGTATGGGCGAGATAACGTTAGTTCCCATCGCAAATGGTTCCGCCGTGGAAATCACGTTGGACCCTTCACGCCAAGAAGACTTGGGCGAGGGACCCGGACGAAAGACCGTGCGGGATCTTCCGCCCGGCTTTTCCCGGATTTATGTGGACGGACGCCCCAGGCCGCAGCTTAGAACCCTGGAGAGAATCTCTCCCCGTGAAATCATAGGCTGGTACAGGAACCTTGGCGTCTTCCCCGAGCAAGTTCTATCAGGCTGGGAGAGGGGGAGAGGTCAATGACGCTTTACGCCCTCAACGAACCCCGAGTTGCCCGCAATACCCCAATTGTGCGCTTAAGGGCCTTTGGTTCCATCGGCGAGCCCCAAGTAGACGTCGGGTCGGAGGTCACGTGGGATACACTAGCAGGCACGTACGCTTCTCGGAGAAGGCTCAGGCAAGTCAGGGTGGAATCGTCGGGAGAAGGTTTTTCGGCGACGGTTCTGGTCCAAGAAGGCCAAAAGGTAAAGCGCGGCGAGGTGCTGGCGTACTACTCATACTTCTTTGGGCTGGGATACACCGAGTACACAGCGCCTTGTGATGGGGAAGTGGTAGCCCTCATTCCTTCCATAGGCTCGATTGCCATCAAGGAAGCGCCGGTGAGCTTGTATTGCCGCCTTCCCGGAATCGTCGAGAAAACCGACGAAGCCAGGGGAGTGTGGGTCAGAACGTACGGCAACCTGGTTAAGGCTTCTGTTGGTGCCGGCTACGGTCGGGCGGGGGTGCTTTCCATGAAGGCGAAGACTCCGTCGGACAAGTTAAGCGCCAGGGACTTCACGGCGGACGACGCGGGGAAAGTGATAGTTGCCGGCCGTTCCGTGTCCAAAGAAGTCCTAGAAGCTTGCCTAAGGTTCAGGGTTTCCGGCATCATCGCGGGCAGCGTGAGCCGCGGGTTATTTGAGTGGTACTCGGACCTTGCAGGGTCTTTGGACTGGGACGAGTTCCTGGCCAGATATTGGGCAAGGGACGCCAAGAACCGGGATTTGGAGCCTTCTCCCAGCGAGATTGTACCGGCATTGGTGGTAACCGAGGGCTATGGAGACTCGCCCATGGGCGGCGAAGCGTTCGCCCTTTTGGCCGAGAGCGAGGGCAACCCGGTCTACATAGACGGAGGCGGAAACGGGTCGGATGAGCCCGCGGTCGTCATCCCGCTGAACGGCGGAGCCGTCGCCAAGGAGGCCGAAAAACCCGTATGCCGCCTGGGAGAGCTCGGACTTGGGGACAGGGTCAGCGTCCTAGGCCTCACAACCGCCGTGAAAGAAGGCACGGTGGTGGAGATCCTGCCTGAGTTGAAGCTCGAAAACGACCTCCTGTTACCGGGGGCTAAGGTGGCGACGGAAACCGGTGAGACGCTCTTGGTTCCCGTATCAAATATCCTTCTGAGAGACCGGGGTTAGGTGATGCCGGCGATGCCGATGAAGTCAAGCGAGCTTTTCCGCAACAACATAAAGAGGCTCATGAAAGAACGGGGATTGAAAGTAAAGGAGCTGGCCGAGATGGCCGGCCTGAGTCCCTCGTATTTTTCATTGATCCTTTCGGGCGAGAGGGAAAACCTGAGCGATCATCACAAGGACGCTCTGGCTTTGGCGCTTGACGTGTCGGTGTCCAGCCTCTACATGCCTTTGGACGAGGAGGTTTCAGACGTCACGACCGCTCCTGAGCCCCAAGAGGCGGGGCATGTCGGGTCGCGGGAGACGCACGGGCTTCAAGAGCCCGTGGACGTCCGGGATACAGGGGCATTTGAAGACTTCCTGAACTCCCTGAATCTTACCGACCCCTATCTAGTCGCCGCTTTTTACCGTGAGGTCAACACCCTCACTGACGCCGAGGTACGCCGCCTGGGCAGCGTCTTGCGGAACACTATCGCGCGGTGGCAAGCGTCCAAGGCGGCCGCTAAAGGCGAGACGATGGAACAGGAGGGCCGCGCTCTTATTCCCGAGCACCAATTGGGAGTTCCCGAAAGGCGCGTGGGAGCGGTTCTCGGCAGTTTGGCAGGCATATTTCGGGAGGTGCCTTTGGAGTACCTTGAGGCGGCCACGGCCTTGCCCGTCCAGTGCGTGCTTAGGGCGTTGGAATCTCTGTCCACGGCAGGGATAGCTTCCCTCGTCCCCACGTCTTCGGGGGACGGGGTCGTCCGCCTCTCGGAAAGGGTGCCGGCTTCAGTCCTAAAGACGTGGGTGCCGCTGGAACCGCGTCGTGAGGCTCTTTGTTCGCTGGCCCGGTACCTTGAGGAGAAGTACCCCGATACGGACCCGGATATCTTGGCCCAGCTGTATTTGGATGCCCAGGACTTGTCCAAGGCGAGGACCTGGTACAGAGCGTCGGCGGAGAAGTCTTTGAGCCTCGGATGGTGGAGAGTAGCCAAAGAAAGGTTGAAGGTAGTCCTTTCGCTGGACGCCGTCCTAAGGACAGATCCCGACCAAAGGTCCGTAGCGTATCAAATGATGGTCACCGTATGCTCGAACTTGGGAGACTTAGAGGAGGCTCTGGTATACCAGGAACGAAACCTGTCGTATTGGGAAAGGACCTCCAAGCGAAGGGACCTTGTCATGGGGTTGTCGGTGGCCGGCGGCCTCTACTCCAGGCTCGGAATGCCTGAAAAAGCCCAAGAAGCCCTGGAGAAAGCCCTTAGAGCTTCAGAGGGAGACACGGGCCTTACCGCCCGGGCCCGTATAGATCTCGCGTACTTACTCCTTAAGAAAGGGCAGCTCACAAACGCCCAGGCGGAGTTCGAGGAAGCCCTAAGCGAAGCTACAAAACTAAGAGATCAGTCGCTAATGGCTCACGCTCTATTGGGGCTCGGGCGCGCCTTTTACCGAAAAGGCGAACTTGGCAGGAGCGTCACTTCGCTGAACAGGGCTCTGGCTCTTTCGGAAGGTAGGGACACTTCCACCGAGGCGTGGACGAGGCTGCAAATCGCCAAGGTCAGGTTCCGTGAAGGAGCGTACGCCGAAGCCCTGCGGCAACTGGAGCTTGTGAAGGCGTTTTCCCGGGGACTTAGCGATAGAGAGCGAGAGTGCTTGGCCGAGGCGTGGGCCGTAAGGTGCGCGCTAAGGCTTCAAGAGAATGGAGAGGACCTTCTGGAAAGGGCGCGCGCGGCGTGGACGTCGCTTCACGCCCTGGGCGATGAAGAAGGCAGAGTAGTGTCCTCCGTGGCTTTGGGGGAGGCCGAGGCTCGTTTCGGAAGCGTTGTCGCCGCCAACCGCCATTTCGCGGAAGCTATCAGGGATTCCCGTTTGTTTTCCGATCCCTTCCTGGAGGGCCTCGCTTGTGAGGCCTATGGAGAGCACCTGTACTCCCAAGGAGACGACCTTGCCGGCGTGATGCTCGAGAGGGGCCGGTGGGCCCGCTCCAAGATAACATAGCCTGTCACCAACGCTTGACGTTTACGTAGCAGTACAGTATTACCTCGCAAGATTGCTGGCGTAAACGGAGCCGAGGCATTGTGCCTCAAGACACCCCGCGCATTGCTGCGAGCAAGTCTCTGTGGGCACCTTTTCCCTTGTAAACTCGTAGAATGTCAATGTCAGCAATTGTCGAGAAGGAGATCCTCCAAGAATACGGAATTGGTGTGATTGGAGGGTGGGGCTTTGGACCTAATCCGCCTCGGCAGAAACGAGATAAAGCGAAACTGGACCAGGACCGGCGTCGCTTTGGCCGCGACCGCTCTTGCCGCGTGGATGCTTGTTGTGTCCCACATGATCCCCCGGGGTTATCCGTGGGGCGTTGGCCAGGCGGAAAGGGCGTTTATCGGAGGCGACCTGGTCGTCTTGCCACTGTCAAGCCGGGTAGAGTCCCGAAACGGCGCAAACCTCACTGTGAAACCGTGGGAGGGACGGGATTGGCAGTCCCACGCGCTCTACTACTTTCACCGGCTTTCTCAAGAAGGCTATATATCGGAAGGGTCTTTAGGTTGGCGCGCCTTTGACCCACGCGAAGTAATGGACCTGATCAAAGACGTCCCCGGCGTAACCCGTGTCGAACCTTATGTATCCTTGCCGTGCTTGGTGGGTTCGGTCCAGGCCATTCTAAGAGCGAGAGACGCTTTGGATGCTGAGAGCTTTCCCCTTTCTATGGCCCGCTTCATCGTGGAAGGCGAGTATCCTGGGCCTGCGGCCGGCTCCGGAATGGAGGCTCTCTTCCCTAACTTCGGAGGACTTGAGTACAACCTCGTAGGCTCGTCTGTTCCGGTTCGAGTGCCGCGGTTGGTCGTGAACCCCGCGCCTTCTTCCAAAGACCCCGCGCGACTTGTTGGGGGTGCTTTCGGGCTCGGGCTGGATTGGGACAACGGGGCTTCGGTTGTGCTTGAAGTATCCGGCAAGTACCGGGTGAACACCAACCAGGTACTGGAACCTGATGCCACCGCTTTGCCCGAGTTCCCGGCACCCGGCGAAGAGGCGCGCTTTTGGGATAGGCCGGAGGTTTTCGTTACCAAAGAGACGTTTCAGGAGATCCTGGCTCAAACCCAGGCGGCTGTGGATTTGAACCAACTGCCTACCTATGAGCTCCTGATATCGGTTGACCGCATGTCCGAGGCAAAGGCGATAGCGTCCGGGATTCAAGAGAAGTTGGGAGAAGGTTTTCAGGTCTGCCCCGTGCCTGAACTCAAGAAACTCCAGGTATCGGGGTCAGCTCTTAGGTTCCAAGGGCTCGACGCCGGCGGGCTTCTTCAGGTTCAGGGTTTTATGCTTTCCGGCGTTATCGTGGCCGGGAGTTCCTACATCATGCTGGTCCAGCAGAAGAGAAAGATAGGCCTCTTACGGGTTATTGGCGCCACAGGCAAAGATGTCGTGGTCTACGTGCTGACTATTGTCGGATACGTCGCGGCCGCGGGAGCAGCCATAGGGTTCTTAGCGGCAAAAGTCCTTTCGTTGTGGTCGCTCTTGGCCTCAGAGATTACGGCCGCCGAGTGGATCAAACTTACGTTCATAGACTTCATCTCGGTCTTCGGCATGTCTTTGGGAATATCGTTGGCCCTGGGTACGGCGGTAGGTCTGTGGGCGGCGCGGGTTCCCAGCGCGGAGGTGTTGAAGCGTGAATGAATGGCATGGACCCATCCTCGCGTGCCACGAACTCTCGAAGTTCTATGCAGTAGGCGACGGCTTGTTCGCCTTGTCCAACGTAGAGCTTGAGGTGGAGAGGGGACAGTTCGTCGTCATCATGGGTCCGTCCGGGTCAGGCAAGAGCACTCTCTTGAACATACTCGGCGGAATAGACCGGCCCACCCACGGGGAGGTCCTCCTAAACGGCCGAAAGTACTCCAGAATGAGCGAGGACGACCTGGCGGTGATGAGGCGCCGCGAGTTGGGGATCGTGTTCCAGTTCTTCAACCTCTTGCCCGAACTTACCGCGGCCGAGAACATCGGAATGCCCATGAGGCTAGCCCGGATGGACGAGCGGGACATCATGTCCCGGGTCATGCATCTTCTTGAGGTTACCGGGTTGACGGCCCGGGCGAACCATTACCCGGTGGAGCTTAGCGGCGGTGAGCAGCAGAGAGTCGCCATAGCCCGGGCGCTGGCTCCCAGGCCTTCCATCGTGCTGGCCGACGAACCTACCGGAAACCTGGATTCAAAGATGTCCCAGGAGATAATGAAGCTGTTTAAGCGCTTCAACCAAGAGGAAGGACAGACCTTTGTGGTGGTTACCCACGAGGACGGTTTTTTGGACTACGCGGATACGCTTATCCGCCTGTCCGACGGCGAGATCGTCGAGAGGAAGGTCCTGAATGCCAAAAAGTAGAGCGCTTCTCCCCCAGGCTGAGAGGTTGCGGCCCGCGCTGTCTTGGTCGATGGCCAGGCTGATGTCTAAGAGGCGCTTGAGGCGGGAGATCGGCGCGGCGGCTGTTGTGGCTTTGTCAGTGGCGCTTACTGTGGCGGCTTCCATGGCCGTAGTCTGTATGGTCTCTCAAAACGGCGACGCGGCGGCTAGAGAGGTCGCTACCCCGTCCTTGCCTGCCGGAGCCATTATCATATTTGACTCAGCCGAGGAAGCGGTCTCGGCCCTGGAAGAAGCCGAGGGCTTCGAAGGCATCGCGAACTTGAGGAGGTTTCCTTGGGTAAACGCCGACACCCGGCTGGGGCCGTTGTTCGTACTCGGAGCCCTGGATTCGGTGGAAAGGGGGACCCTCCTGTGCGGCCCGGCGTTGGCCAAAGAAGCCGGCGAGGGCTCAAGCCTTGAGGTGTGGGACGCGGACACTGGGAGCTTGTTAGGCACCTGGACGGTCCGGTCTACCGGTGAATACCTGCCGGAAGGTGAGTATCCGGAGGGGTGGGCATGGGTATCGACGGACTCGCTAGGCCATGAAAACCTTTCGGGGATCGCCTTTGACGTTACGGGAGACCCGAGCGTCGTCCTGTCCCGGGTCATCAAACTGTCCAGAAGCTATCCCGGAGCCAAGGTGTTCATGGATGGTTTTACCCGGCACATCGTCAGAAAGGCAGCGCTAAGAGCATATCTGCCCTGGCAGGCGGTGTCGGTCATGGTAGCCCTTACGGCGGCGTCCGCGGTGTCGTGCGTGCTAGCCGTATCCTTCCTGGGACGAAAACGCGCGTTGGGTATCTTAAAAGTGATTGGCGCCACACGGCCGGACTTGAGGAGGCTCGTCCTGGCTGAATGCTGGTACCTGGGGTACGCGGGGATCCCGGTTGGGCTCGTCATTGGGTTTGCCCTGTGCAAGCTCGGGCTTTCCGCGCCGGTTCCGGCCGCGGCTTTTCCCGCGTCGGCGGTTATGGGAGCGCTGGCGTTGGCCGGAGGCGCGCTCCTTCCCTTGAGACTCACGAGAAACGCGACCTGCGACCAACTCTTGAACAACAAGGCCATATACGCGTTTTCCAACCCATCCTGCGCTCAATGCGGACTTTGTGGAGGTTTTTAGCGACGGAGGTGTGAGAGATGAGGAACCGGATCATCGCGGCGGACGTCGGCAGCACTACGACCAAGGCGGTTCTCTTTGAGAGAGGGAAAGAAGGCTGGCGCGTCCTTGGGAAGGCCGTCGCGCCCACCACCGTCGAGGCTCCGGACCTGGACGTCATGATAGGCCTTAGGAACGCCTTGGCAAAGCTTGAGAGGAGGACCGGCAGGAGACTTTTGGACGGGTCCAGGCTGATCCTTCCTTCCCACCATGAAGACGGCACCGATGTTTTTGTGGCGACATCTTCCGCGGGCGGCGGGCTCCAGATGCTGGTTACCGGGCTGGTTAAAACCATGACCGCCGAATCCGCCCACAGGGCGGCCTTGGGGGCGGGAGCCATTGTGTCCGATATCCTGTCTCTGGACGACAACAGGGTGCTCATGGAGCGGATAGACATCATCCGGAAAGTGCGTCCGGACATGATTCTGGTGACCGGCGGTACCGACGGAGGCAACATCTCTGACGTCGCCGCCATGGCTGAATACATCGCAATGGCCAACCCCGAAGCCAGGTTCGGAAAGGACTTCAAGATCCCCGTCATCTACGCCGGAAACCTCGACGCCAGGGGATACGTTGAGGAGGCCATAGGCGACGCGCTGGACCTTAGCGTGACAGACAACATACGCCCAAGCTTGGAGACGGAGGTGCTGGGGCCGGCAAGGGAAGAGATTCACCGGTTGTTTCTGGAGCACGTCATGATGCGCGCTCCGGGGTACAAGACCCTGGCTTCCTGGACCGGCGGCAAGATCAAGCCGACGCCGGTCGCGGTGGGAGATGTCTTGACCCGCCTGGCAAAGGCCCGCGGCCTCGACGTCTTGGGGGTAGACGTTGGCGGGGCTACCACCGACGTATTTTCGGTGATATCCGGCCAGTTCTTCAGGACAGTCTCGGCCAACTTGGGAATGTCCTACAGCTTGGCTAACGTCTTGGCGGAGGCAAAAGTGGAGTCGGTCTTGAGGTGGATTCCGTGGGAGACTGACGAAAACTCGGTACGCAACTGGGGTTTTAACAAGATGATCAGGCCCACCACTTTGCCTCAGACCATGAGAGACCTGGTATTTGAGCAGGCCGTGGCCAGAGAAGCTTTGCGCCTTTCTTTGGACCACCACTGTTCCCTGATAAGAGACCTAAAGGGCATCCAGCAGAAAAGAGAAGTAGGGGACGTCTTCAACCAGCTGGGCACGGGAGCGACCCTCGTGGACCTCATGAAGACCGGGCTCATCATCGGTTCGGGCGGCGTGTTGAGTTACGCTCCTAGACGGGCACAAGCGGCACTAATGATGATGGACGCCCTACAACCATTAGGCATCACGGAACTGGCGGTGGACAGCCAGTTTCTCCTCCCGCATTTGGGCGTCCTCATGGATTCCGAACCTGAGACCGTTAACGAGCTCATGTCCGCTGAAGCGCTGGTGGAGCTTGGAACGGTTATCGCCCCTTCAGGCCATTCATCCCAGCCCGGTTCGTCCATCGCCAGGGTTGAGATGGAGGAATCGTCCTACGCGATAGAGGCGGGTGAGATTCGCGTCATACCGCTTCCTCCCAAGACCACCGCTCCGGTTACGGTCGTCCCGAAGAGAGGTTTCGATGTCGGAAACGGGCCGGGCAGACCGGTTACGGCGAACGTTTCCGGAGGAATCGTAGGCCTTATCCTCGACGGGAGAGGGAGGCCGTTATCCTTGCCAGAGGATAACCGCAGGAGAGTTATGGCCTTAAAGAGGTGGGCCAAGGCGATGGACGCCTACCCTGAAAGCATGTTCGCGGACAGCCTTTCGTGAGAGGAGGTTTTGTGACATGGCCGTCGCCTGTAACACGAAAATAGTGCCGCGCGCCAGGCTCAGAAAGGCGCGCAGGCTGAACATGCCGGGGGACGTGCTGGTTAAGCCGGGAGACTTGGTTACCCCGGAGACGGTTATCGCCAAGACCGAGTTTGTGCGGGGCAGTCCCAGGGTGATCGACCTCAACTCGGAACTTCGCATGCGGCTCACCCCTCAACTGGTGGATGAAGTCCTGCTGGTCAAAGTTGGCGACAAAGTAACCAAAGGTCAGGCCATCGCCAGGCACCAGAAGAGGTTCTGGTCGGAAATCTTTGATGTCAAGGCCCCGTGCGACGGGATCGTGGAGATGATATCGAGGATCCAAGGCAGGGTCGTCATCAGGGAGGACCCGAGGTCGTCCAAGCCGGTTGTCGTAATGAACGTGGCGGAGAAACTCAAGGTATGGCCGTCCATGATCCGGATGTACACCAACGTCAAGGAAGGCGACACGGTGTACGAAGGGCAGGCGTTGGCTTCGGCAGTCGTAAATCCCCTCATCGGCGAGGCGGGAGTGGACTACGTCTACACGCCCATGGGCGGCGTGGTCGAGAAGATATGCACCAAGACCGGCACAATCACGGTTGTTAGGCCGATCAAGCCTTCCAGGGTTCTGGCCCATATCGCCGGGGTAGTGACCGAGATCCTGCCTGACTACGGCGCCGTCGTGGAGTCCCAGGGCGCGTACCTAGAGGGCGTGTTCGGCATAGGGGGCGAGAAGCACGGGGAACTTGTCATGGTTTGCGGCGGACCCTCAGAACCGCTCGGCGATGCCGGGATCGACAAGAACCACAAGGGCAGCGTCCTTTTGGCGGGAAGCTCGGTGAGCCTGGAGGCGCTCCGCAAGGCGAGAGACGTCGGGGCCGCCGGCCTTGTCGTCGGTGGGATCAACAACCTGGACCTGGTGCAGTTCCTGGGTTACGAGATAAACGTGGGGTTGACAGGGCAAGAACAGCCCGGACTCACGGTGGTGGTGACAGAGGGGTTTGGAGAGCTGCCTATGAGCCCGAGAGCTTGGGAGCTCCTGGCTTCTCACGCCGGACGTGTCGCTTCCCTGGACGGAACGACCCACATACGCGCCGGGGCCATACGTCCCCAAATCCTGTTTAGCGAAGGCGGGCCGCCGCGAGATGACGTTCCTCAAGAACCCGTCTTCGGTGAGCCCTTTGAGGTGTCTTTGCACGAGACGGTCTCCCTCACAGTGGGAGACAAGGTCCGCTGTGTCCGCGAGCCCTATTTCGGACTTTGGGGGACGGTGGAAGAGCTTCCGTCCGAACTTAAGGTCATGGAATCTGAAAGCCCGATGGAAGTGGCCGTGGTACGGCTGGATGGCTCAGGGGAGACCGTGGTCATCCCCGAGGCCAACCTCGAGGTATTCCGGGAGCAAGCATAAAGGCCGGAAGGCGATAGGAGGGGGAACCCGCCTCCCGTCGCCTTCCCGCCTGTCAGCGAAACACGGCTTAGCCTTTCCTATCCGTTTGGGGTTTCGGGCATTATGATCGCGGCGAGGAAGTAGAACACCAAGCCCGGGACAAAGCCCGTCACTACCGTCATCAGCGCTACTCCGAGGCGTACGATGGTCTCATCTATGTTGAAGTACTCGGCCAGTCCTCCGCAGACTCCCGCCACCATGCGCCTGGTAGTCGACCGGTAAAGCCTCTTCATTACAGCACCTGCTCTCTCGGGTTCTATTCTTGCGCAAGCACTCTTTTAGTACGTCTTGACGCGTCCGGGGTAACACACTTCGCCAAATAGTGTGCCCTCACAGAGGGAGTATCCGTCGCGGGCCGAATTGTTTTACAACTTTACATCTGTCGTAATACTTCTTGCGAAACCCGGGTTTGAGTGTTAAGTTTGGTTTAAAGACTGTGGGGTGAGAGAATGGACCGTCCGAAGGAAAGGATAAGCACTCTTATAAGCAAAGAAGAGCTGGATAAGCGCATCAAAGAATTGGCCGCGCAGATATCCCGCGATTACGCCGGATTGGACCTTATCATCATCGGGGTCCTAAAGGGCAGCTTTATCTTCCTGGCTGATCTGATCCGTCACCTGGATTATCACGTCTGCGTCGACTTCATGGGTATTTCCAGCTACGGCGCCTCGACCAAGTCATCGGGAGAAGTAAGAATAACGAAAGACCTGGAACAGAACTTGGCCGGCCGCCACGTATTGCTGGTGGAAGACATTGTGGATACCGGACTCACGCTCCGGTACCTTGTGGATGCCCTTAAGGCGAGACAGCCGGCAAGCGTTCGAGTATGCACGCTCTTGGACAAGCCCGCCCGCCGTCAGGTCAGAGTAGCCATTGATTATTACGGCTTCATAATCCCCAACGCTTTTGTTGTAGGCTACGGCCTGGATTACGCGGAGAAATACCGGGGCTTGCCTTTCGTTGGAGTGCTTGAGGAGCTAGACGAGCAGACCGACTAAACCGGCGAGACTACCACAGAAGGCGAGGTGCAAGGCTTGGAAGATAATACCTCCAAAGGACGACCCGAGGTGTCGGTGCTCTTAGGGAGCGCGTCTGACCTGGACCGGGTTTCGCCCGCCTTTCAAACCCTTCAAGATTTTGGCGTCCCCTATGAGGTAGCGGTCATCTCTGCCCATAGGACCCCTGATTTGCTTTCAGAGTACGCAAGCGCCGCCAAGGAGCGGGGCATTAAAGTCATCATCGCCGCCGCGGGACTGTCCGCGGCCCTGCCCGGGGCTGTCGCGGCGCTGGTTGACCTCCCTGTCATAGGTCTTCCCGTTGAAGCCGGCCCCTTAAGAGGGGTTGACGCCCTGTTGGCCATGGCCCAGATGCCTCCCGGAGTGCCTGTAGGCACTGTAGGGATCGATGGCGCCAAGAACGCGGCGCTCCTTGCAGTCCGCATATTGGGCGCTTATGACCCGTCTATCTCGGAAAAACTGGAGCGCTATCGCCAAAGCCAAGCCGAGGACACCCTCAAGAAGGGCGATCTGGTGAGCGCCAAAGGCTTGCCCCAGTGGCGGAGGACCTAGACTTCTCAGAAGCAGCACGCCAAAGGCACATTACCGCCGGGGAGTGAACTCTATGATCGACGAGATACATGAAGAATGCGGTATTTTCGCCGTGGCCGGCCATCCGCGCGCGGCTGAACTCTGTTACTACGGGCTATACGCGCTCCAGCATAGGGGCCAGGAGTCCGCGGGCATCGCTTACGGGACCGGCGGTAAGCTGAAGACAAAGAAGGGTATGGGCCTGGTTTCAGATGTCCTGAGCGGGGAGGACGTAAAACACATGGCCGGGGACGTTGCCGTAGGCCACGTGCGTTACTCAACCGCGGGAGAAAGCCGCATAGAAAACGCCCAGCCCATAACCGTGAACATGTGGCGCGGCCAGTGTTCTCTGGCCCATAACGGAAACTTGGTAAACGCCACGGAGCTTAGGGAGTCCCTGGAGAGAGAGGGCTCCATATTCCACGCAACCTCAGACAGCGAGGTAGTGGCCCACCTGCTTGCCCGGTCTAAAGAGGCCAACATAGTCGCCGCTTTCAAGGAAGTGCTGGAAAAGCTCGAAGGAGCCTACGCCCTGGCTTTGGTAACGCCCGAGGGAGTCTTGGCCGCCAAGGACGCCCGCGGCTTTAGGCCCTTGTGTGTGGGCGAACTCGACGGCGCCTATATCTTCTCGTCCGAGACTTGCGGCCTCGACGCGGTAGGCGCCAAGTTTTTGCGAGAAATGGACGCGGGGGAAATGGCTTTCGCCAGGATCGAAAGGGATGCCGAAGGCAAGATAACTTCGTGTGCTCTGGAGTATTCCAGGGCCCTTCCGCCCAAACCCCAAACATTGTGCGTATTTGAGTTTATCTACTTCGCCAGGCCGGATTCGGACATCTACGGGCAAAACGTGCACGCGGCAAGGAAAGCCTTAGGCAGAAGGCTGGCTCAAAAGGGTTCTGTGGAAGCGGACTTGGTGACGGGAGTGCCCGACTCTTCTCTGTCAGCAGCGGCGGGATACGCGGAAGAAGCCGGCATCCCTTACGAGACGGGGCTCGTGAAGAACCGCTACATCGGACGCACTTTCATAGCGCCGGAACAGTCTTTAAGGGAGTTGGGCGTGAAGCTCAAATTGAACCCTCTTAAGAGCTTGGTTGAAGGCAAACGGGTAGTACTGGTGGACGATTCAATCGTCAGGGGAACCACTTGCCGCTACATCGTAGGGCTCTTGAGGTCCGCGGGGGCCAAGGAAGTGCACGTAAGGATCAGTTCGCCTCCGTACCGTTTCCCCTGTTACTACGGGATCGACACGTCGTCCAAGGGAGAGCTCGCGGCTTCGTCTCAGAGCGTGGAGGAAATCAGGGAGGCGATTGGCGCCGACAGCCTGGTGTTTTTGGATATGTCAGACCTAAAGGAAGTCTTGGGGAAGGGGATCTCCGGTTTCTGCTACTCCTGCTTTGATGGCAATTACCCCGTAGTGTCCCGGACTCATCCCGCGAAAGGTGGCGGCGAGGCGTGAGCATGTACCGTAAAGCGGGCGTCGATATCCAGGGGGCGTCCGACTCGGTCAAGAACATCACCAGGTTGGCCCGGAGCACCTACAACTCCTCAGTCTTGTCGGATATAGGAGGTTTCTCAGGGCTTTTCCACGCGGGCGGGCTCGGGTTTAAGGACTTGGTTTTGGCGGCCGGAGCCGACGGTGTGGGCACCAAAGTGTTGATAGCCCAGAAGATGGGTAAGCACGACACGGTAGGTATAGACCTTGTGGCCATGAACGCCGACGATGTTGTGACCTGCGGGGCGCGCCCTCTGTTTTTCCTGGATTACCTGGCGATCGGAAAGCTAAATCCCGAGGTTGTGGCGGAGATCGTGAAAGGCGTCGCGGAAGGCTGCTCCCAGGCCGGCTGCGTGCTGTTGGGCGGCGAAACCGCCCAGATGCCCGACATTTACGGGCCCGACGAGTACGACCTGGCGGGCTTTTGCGTAGGCGGGGTAGAGAGGGACCAGATCATTGACGGAAGCAAGATCGTGCCTGGCGATGTTTTGATAGGGCTTGAATCCTCGGGCATTCACTCCAACGGGTACTCCTTGGTGCGAAAAGTGCTGCTGGAAGACGCCAAGCTGGACCTTGATAGGCATATACCCGAGTTCGGCAGGACCTTGGGCGAAGAGCTATTGGAGCCGACACGGATTTACGCGCCGGCGGTATTGGAACTCGTTAAAGAAGTGCAGGTAAAGGGCCTTGCCCATGTCACAGGCGGCGGGATTCCCGGGAACGTCCCAAGGGTGTTTCCTGAGGGCGTAAGGATGAAGATCTCGTGGAACTGGCCTGTCCCGCCTGTCTTCGAGATGATCCGCGAGATAGGCCGCATTCCCGACGAGGAGATGCGGGCAGTGTTCAACATGGGTATCGGCATGGTGGTCATAGTCGGTCGCGAGCAGGCGGACCGGGTTTTCGCCGTGATGAAAAGACTGGGGTTGAAAGCTTACGAAATGGGAGAGATAGAGCGCGATGACCTGTAAGGCGCCCTTATCCATAGGCGTAATGGTCTCAGGACGGGGGACCAACCTTCAGGCCGTTCTAGACGGCTGCGAGAACGGGTCTATTCCCGGCAAAGTGGTCGTAGTGGTCTCCAACCGGGAAGGGGTCTTGGCTTTGGAGCGGGCCGCGTCCAAAGGAGTTCCGGCCTTCGCGGTTCCTCCCAAGAAGTTCGGGAAGTGGCCTGAGTGCAGGCCGGACTATGAAAAAGAAGTTATCCGGATCCTAAGAGACCACGGTGTGGAACTCCTCGTGCTTGCAGGATATGACCGGCTGGTGGGAGACGACATCCTTAACGCGTTTCCTTCCAGGGTAATCAATATCCATCCTGCCCTCTTGCCGTCGTTTCCAGGCCTTACCGCTCAGGCGGACGCTTTGGCCTACGGCGTGAAAGTGGCGGGGGCCACGGTGTTTTTCGTGGACCCGACCATGGACGGAGGGCCAATCATCCTGCAGGAAGCGGTGAGAGTCGAAGAGGACGATACGGTGGAGACCCTTTCGGCCAGGATCCTCGAAGTTGAACACCGCATACTTACCCGCGCCATCACCCTCATCGCCAACGGACAGACGAGAATTGAAGGCAGGCGCGTGAGAATCTTGGAAGCTACTTCCTCGGAAAAGGGGTGCGTTCGGTGCAGCGAAGAGTGATTATCAGCGTCGCGAACAAAGAGGGGCTCCAGGACTTTGCCCGGGAGCTTTCGGAAATGGGCTGGGAGATTATCTCTACCGGGGGGACCGCCCGGCTGTTAAGGGGAGCGTGGCTTCCGGTTAAGGAAGTGAGCGATGTCACCGGTTTCCCTGAGATCCTGGGCGGGCGCGTCAAGACACTCCACCCGGTGGTCCACGGAGGCATTTTGGCAAGGCGGGACCACCCTGAGGATATGGCCCAGCTTCAAGACATGGGCATAGTCCCCGTGGATATGGTTGTCTGCAACCTTTATCCCTTCGTGGAGACGGCCTCGCGGCCTTCAGCCACAATTGAGGACATCATTGAGGAAATCGATATAGGCGGCGTTACCCTTCTGCGCGCGGCGGCGAAAAACTGGGAGTCTGTAGTAGTGATAGCCAGCCCGCGCCGCTACGGAGAGGTAATCGAGCAGTTGAAGGCCAAGGGCGACGTGGACCGCGACACACGCAGGGAGCTGGCCATCGAGGTGTTCAACCACACTGCCTGCTACGACTCTGCGATAGCCGCTTACTTAGGCGGTCTGTGGAAGGACTGGCCCCTGGACTTTCCCGACGAACTCGCTCTTGGGTATAAGAAAGTCCTAACAATGCGCTACGGGGAGAACCCCCACCAGAAAGCCGCTTTCTACGAGCCGGTTATGGGCGGCGGCAGCGGGCCGGTCAGCTCTCGTCCCGGCAAAGAGCTTTCTTTCAACAACATAAACGATGCCGACGCGGCTATCTCCGCGGTTTGGGACCTGCCGTCCCCGGCGTGTGTGATTGTCAAGCACGCCGGCCCGTGCGGAGTCGCCATAGGGTCGACCGCGGCGGAAGCTTTCACCAAAGCCCTCGACGCCGATCCTGTCTCCGCCTTTGGAGGCGTGGTTGCCCTGAACTGCGACGTAGACGAGGCTTGCGCCCTGGCCATGAAGAAGCTGTTCATTGAAGTCTTGATAGCGCCTGCTTTCTCCGTTGAGGCCCTAAGCGTCCTTGCGGCGAAAAAGGACCTCCGGATAATCGCAGCGTCCAAGCCTAGCCGGACGTACGCGATAAAGCAGGCGTTGGGCGGCCTGCTGGTCCAAGAAGCCGATACTCTCCTTCCCAAGGACGAGGAGTGGCGGGTAGTGTCCAGAAGAGCCCCGACAGACCAGGAAATCCGGGACCTTCGCCTGGCCATGACAGTTTGCAAGCACGTTAGGTCCAACGCTATTGTGCTGGCCAAGGACGGAGCGACAGTGGGCATCGGCGGCGGGCAGCCCAATAGGGTGGACTGCGTCAGGATCGCTGTAGAACGGGGCAAGGACAAGGTCCGTGGCAGCGTCATGGCTTCCGACGCGTTCTTCCCGTTCCCCGACTCAATAGAGGAAGCCGCCAAGGCCGGTGTTTCAGCGGTCGCCCACCCCGGCGGTTCCAAGAGGGACGCCGAAACGCTGGCGGTGGCCGATGCCAACAACATGGCTTTAGTGATTACAGGCAAGCGGCACTTCCGGCACTAAGGGGGCATTCGCTGTGAACATCCTTGTAATAGGTTCGGGCGGCAGGGAACACGCCCTGACGTGGGCCTTAAGCAGGAGCGCCTCCGTCGGGAAGGTATATGTGGCTCCGGGGAATCCGGGTACCCGGGGTGTGGGCGAAAACATCCGGATTGACCCAATGGATTTCCGATCGCTCGCCGCTTTCGCTAAGGAACGTGACGTGAGGCTCGTCGTAGTGGGGCCTGAAAACCCTCTGGCCGCGGGAATTGCCGATCATCTTAGAGCGGAGGGCATAGCGGTTTTCGGGCCCGGAATGGAAGGCGCCAAGCTTGAGTCCAGCAAGAGCGCGGCAAAAGAGTTTATGGCCCGGCACGGGATCCCCCATCCCGAGTTCCATTCCTTTGACGATCCTGAGGACGCGACCGCTTACGTGAAGTCCCATCCCGGCCCCTGGGTGCTGAAGGCCGACGGCCTGGCCTTGGGCAAAGGCGTGACCATTCTCACCGATCGGGAAGAGGCCTTAAAGACCATCCGGGACTACATGGTATCGAAAGTTCACGGTGAGGCCGGGAGCCGCGTTGTCATAGAAGAGTACTTGACGGGCAGGGAGGTCTCCGCCATGGCGCTGTGCGACGGGCGGACCATCTTGCCGCTTCCGCTGGCAAAAGACCACAAGCGTGCCTTTGAGGGCGATGCCGGTCCTATGACGGGCGGGATGGGCGCCTACTCGCCGGTCCCGTTTGTTGACGAAGAGACCGCCAGAGTCATAAGAGAGCAAATCTTGGAGCGGACGCTTAACGGGCTCAAGGCTGACGGGGTGGACTACCGTGGAGTAATCTACGCCGGCCTAATGCTGACTGAGTCCGGTCCGAAAGTGTTGGAGTACAACGTAAGGTTCGGGGACCCGGAAACCCAGTGCGTCTTGCCGCGACTTAAGGGAGACTTCGCGGAGACCCTGTTGGCTTGCGCGGAGGGACGACTGGATAGCGGCGCCGCGCTTTCAGTGAAAGACGAGACCTGCGTTACTGTGGTTTTGGCTTCAGGCGGATACCCGGGAAGCTACAAGAAAGGCTTGCCTATAACCGGACTGGACACACTTGATAAAGATGTGTTGGTCTTTCACGCGGGAACCGGAGAAGCCGACGGCCGGCTTGTGACCGCGGGAGGGCGTGTCTTGGCAGTCACCTGTCTCGGGAAGGATTCGCGCCAGGCTGAGGAAGCTGTATACCGGGCGGTTGACCGTATTCGCTTTGAAGGGATGCAATACCGGCGCGACATAAAGGTTCCGGGAGGGCAGATGTGAGAACTCCTGTTTCGACTCTGACCCGGATAGCGGCCTTGGCCGCCGTTTACGTGGTCTTGACAGTTGTGCCTCCTCTAAATGCCCTAAGTTACGGTTCGGTGCAGGTACGCGTGTCCGAGGCGCTGACGGTCCTTCCTTTCGTCGCGCCTTGGGCACCGTGGGGCCTCTATCTGGGCTGTATCGCGGCAAACCTCGGAAGCCCTTTTATCATCTGGGACATAACGTTGGGAGCTGCCACGACGCTCATAGCGGGAATGTGGACTAGGCACATATCTCGGCGCATGTCGAACCCCGCACTGGCTCCTCTACCTCCCGTAATTCTAAACGCCCTGATAGTGTCGGGTTACGTTTCGCGCCTTTTGGACCTTCCGTACTTCTCAGTGGCGCTTTACATCGGATTGGGAGAGGTCGTAGCCTGCTACGGGTTGGGATATCCCCTGCTCTTGCTGTTCTTGCGAAACGCCAAACTAAGAGAGCTTATTGGCGGTGTATAAGAGGCGGCTTGAGAAGCAGCTTGAGAGGCAGCTTGGACTGCGACTTGGAATGCGGCTTGAAATGCGGCGTGAAGGTAGCGTGAAATGCAGTCCGAAATGCAGCTGGAAACGCAGTTAGAAAGGCGGCTTGAAAGGCGCTCCCCGTTCTTGGCCCTCGGTCAGTTCCTTCGCGGCAAACCCGATCCGCACGGATCTGAGCATTCTTCGGCTGATGAGGCGCAGGAACGTTCGGCCTTTCTTCGCGAATGCATCGAAATGAGGCGGAGTCTGCGCTCTGGAATGGAGCGGCGAGATGGTTTTCGGTTGTTGGTCCGGTTTTGAGCGGGTTCATTACGATGAGGCGCGCTGGCAGGCGGTCTTGGAAGGATGAGGAGCACACCTGTGCGTACGCGGGTTGATGAGGCGCACGGTAAGGCACCTTGCCAGGGATTTGAATTTGGAGACCATCTTGAACCGGAGCTTTGCTTCAAATCGGTGCGGAGTCCGAGAGTGGACGCCTCAATTTGAAGCGTATGTCTTGAGGGGTGTACTGTGAAGTGCATACCTTGAGACGTATACCATGAAACCCGTGCCCTGAAACGCATACCCTGAAACGCATACCTTGAGGCGCACACCTTGAAGCGCATTCTTATCGAAGCACGTATTCTTGAAGCGTATGCCTCCCCCGTCACCCTCTTCCATCGGAACCCCTGATTCCCTCTGCTATAATGGGTAAGGCGAAAGGGGGATTCTCGTGACAAGAGGCGACGTGGTCGTAATCATCGCGGCGTTGTGCCTGGTTGCCATCATCTGGGCGGGAATCTACCTCATCCCCCGAAATAGGGACCAGCTTAGGGCCGTTGTTCGGGTGGATGGAAAGGATGTCGTATCCCTTCCCTTAGACGGAACCGAGATGCGCAGGGAGACCGTCTCGTTGCGGGGCGGACAGGCGATTATCGAGTACGGACAGGGAAAGGTACGGGTTTCCGAGGAATCGGACGGGATTTGCCCCGATGATATATGCTGGAGGACCGGTTGGGTCTCCAGGCCAGGACAGACCATAGCGTGCGTACCCAATCACATGACCATAACTGTGGTCGGAGGATCGGGTGTGGATGCCATTGTAAGGTGATAAGCCGGGAGCCGCTTCTTCGAAACGCAGGATGCGCAAGGCGCGAGCAATTGTGCAAGGCGCGAGCAATTGTGCGAGGCGCGAGCAATTGTGCGAGGTGCGAGCAGATTCGCGAGGTGTAGCAGCCGCGCGAGGAGCGAGCAGGCGCGCGAGGTGTAAGCAGATGCGCGAGGAGCGATTTGAGTGCGGCGAAGACGCGGCCCCGGTTCGGCTTTTCCGCTACAAGGTACTTAGCAGCAACGAAGACCAGGACTCAAACGTGCCTCCCAAGTGGCTCACCTTGGAGAACTCCACCCACATCCCCAGCATCTTGTCCTTTTCTTTCACGGCTAGAAGCGGCGAAGGCAAGCGGACAACCGAGACCACTCCAAGATGAACTCTTCCTACTTCGTTCTGATCGTCGTTTAGAAGGCCCAGTATCCCAACAGGCGGGTTCCCAGCGATGGCGACTTCTTCCCTGATCTCCCTAAAGGTGTTGGCGAGTAGGATGTTCTTGAGGTCCGATATCCTCCTGCGGTCAGGCCACGGGATTTCCGGCACAGGGTTCATATGACCGCCTACTCCTATGGAAAGAAGACCGTGGAGCCGCCCCTCGCTTTGTGTGCTAAGCCGCTTCATCACAAAGATCCGTTTGTCGGCCGTGAACAAGGTGTACGAGATAAGCTGCTTATAAGTAGGGTCGTCTTCCACCTCAGACCTGGGGCGAAAGGTGCTCTTTCTGGCTATTGGACGCCACAATTCCGCCGAGTCCCTTCGCAGGCCTCTCCATGAGCCGATCGCGGAATAGAGGTCGTCAGTTGGTACGCAAAGGACCATTTCCGGCCCGACGGACCCAGTCACTTTCACGGTCAAGTCAAACCCCTTTTTAGTCATCTGCACTGAACGCCACGTCGAGCGCGCTAAGAAGAATAGTATCATATCTTGTCTCACCCCATAATACCTTCACTAGCGAGGTGATGATTATGGCCTGGAAGAGCATCTATCAGGGAAAAAGCAGGTACCGGGACAGGGACCGCAGGGTTTCGGGGGACCAAGGAACCTTGAACCTGCCGGGGTGGGTCAAGCAAGCTATCGTCGCGTGCTTCATACTGTCGGTCCTCTTTGGCGCCTCCCAGGCCTCAAGCGGTTTGGCGAGGAGAATCGTCTCTTTCGCCAAAAGCGCGGTGGAGGACGACCTTGCTTTTGATGATGTTAAGGGATGGGTTGCCGGGCTGCCTCAGAGACTCCGCTCTCTCGCGACCTTGGACATTAGGAACTTCTGGAGCAAACCGGCTTCAGGCAAGCCCACAGAACTGGCGTGGCCGGTGTCAGGCCAGGTGACTTCTTTCTTTGGGTGGAGGCCCAATCAAGATTCAGGGGGGTTGTCCCTCCATCAGGGAATCGACATAGAAGCGCCCGTAGGTACAAAGGTTGTCTCGGTGCTGGACGGAGTAGTCGTGAGCGTAAGGCAATCGCCTACATACGGCCTGGTAGTTGAAGTAGAGCACGGCGGGGGTTTCTCTACCGTGTATGGGCATCTGGACACCGCGCTCGTGGAAGTCGACCAGACCGTCAAGCGGGGGGAGGCCATAGCGACGGTTGGAGAGAGCGGCAACGCCACCGGACCGCACTTGCACTTCGAGATCAGGAAGGATGGGCTTGAAGTAGATCCGATGCTTCACCTGCCGCCTTTGGTCAAAGGACCCTAGCGGAGAGGTATGGGCACTGTGACAGTCCCCGTGGCCAAACTGGGTAACACCCAGGTGTGTATCCACGTCACCTTCCTGTTGACGGCGTTCGTCTTGGCGGTGTCGGGTTACGCTCTCCACCTCGTAGTGTTTCTGGGAAGCTTACTCTTTCACGAAATGGGCCATATCATGGCGGCCTCCTGGATGGGCGCGGAGGTCCTCAAGGTGGAGGTATGGCCCTTCGGCGCCATGGCTAAACTGGAGCGGACGTGGCAGTTGTCTCCGCCCGCGGAGACCCTCGTAGCCATTATGGGGCCTCTTAACAGCGGGATCCTCCTCGCTTTAACGACCTCTCTGGAACAGTGGGTCCAGAGGACCCGGGGCATCGATCTGGTCGCTCACTATCCTCTCTTGGGTTTTCTTCAAAGCGTAAACCTATACTTGTTCGCGGTGAATCTCATCCCTTGCCTGCCTCTAGACGGCGGACGGTTCCTTAGGTCACGTTTAGCCTTCAGAACCGGATATGTTCAGGCTTCGGCGAAAATGGCCCGTTTTGGCCTTTGGTGTGGGGCGGTCCTGACGGTCTTGGGGGTCATGCTCCTTGCGGCCGGACGCCCGTACGCGCCAGTGCTTATTACCGGGGCGGTGATTTGGTGGGGAGCAAAGGAAGAGCGGGAGGACGCCGTGACCAGAAATGTTCTGGACCTCCTCACAAAGAACGACCGCCTTAAGCAAAGGAAGGCCATACCGGTGGAAGAGATCATGGTCCTAAGCGATGCGAGGGTGAGGGACGTGGTTTCCAAGTTGAGACCGTCCAAGTATAACGTCATCTTGGTCGCGGGAACCCGTATGAGGGTCATGGGCAGGGTGCCCGAGTCCAAGGTCCTGGAAGCCTTCTACAATGGCGAGGTCGACAAGACTATGCGCGAACTCTTAGGGCAACCTTAGATACTCGCCTCTATTTGTATTGGCTGGGTTATAATGTGGACGAGGAACACCGCCAGTGATGCCCATCGAGCGTTCTTCAGAGGAATGGCCTAACGATTGCTACGAGTTAATCGCGAAGAAATCACGTGGGAAGACCTGCGTAGGGAATTAGGTAAAGTGGAAAAACCCGCAAGGTATACGGGCGGGGAGATAAACGCCATCCGGAAAGACCCGGAAAAGGCGGATGTGCGTTTCGCTCTGGCTTTTCCGGACGTGTATGAAGTGGGCGCCAGCCACCTGGGTTCCCAGATCTTGTACTATGTCATAAACTCCATGGACCGCGTGGCTTGCGAAAGGACATACGCTCCGTGGAAAGACATGGAGGAGCTGCTCCGCCGCAAGAACTGGCCTTTATACACGCTTGAAAGCCGCGCTCCCTTATACGCCTTCGATATCGTGGGGTTTTCCCTTCAATACGAACTGACCTACACAAACGTGCTGGCTATGCTCGAACTGGGGGGTATACCCCTACGGTCAAAGGATAGAGACGAGAGCCATCCGCTTGTGATAGCCGGCGGCCCTGTCGCCCTCTCGGCCGAGCCGTTGGCGGATTTCATAGACGCTTTCGCCCTCGGCGATGGGGAAGAAGTCGTGGGCGATATCATCAGCGTCTACAAGGATTGGCGCGTGTCCGGAAAACCGCGCTCGTTCTTGCTCAGAGAGCTAAGTCAGATACCGGGCGTTTACGTGCCTTCCCTGTACGAAGTCTTCTACAACCCGGACAACACTGTTTCCCGGATTTCTCCCAGAAACTTAGACGGGTTTTCAGCGCCCGAGAGAGTACACCGCCGGGTCCTCAAATCCCTGGAATCGGCGCCCTATCCCACCAAGCCGTTGATTCCCTTGATTCCTCCAATTCATGACAGGGCTGTGGTGGAGATTTTCCGCGGATGCACCCAGGGCTGCCGTTTCTGCCAGGCCGGCATGATCTACAGGCCGGTCAGGGAAAGGGAGCCCGAAACCATTGAGAAGATGGCGCTGGAGATTCTCGAGCGTTCGGGTTTCAACGAAGTGTCGCTCGTATCCCTGTCTTCGGCGGACTACACGTACATCAAAGATTTGGTGTCAAATCTCTTGAAGAACCCTTGCGGAGCCAAAGTGTCCCTTCCGTCCCTGCGGGTAGACTCTTTTTCCGTAGGATTGGCCGAGATGCTGGGAGGAGGGACCAAGAGCGGCCTTACTCTGGCGCCCGAAGCGGGTTCGCAGCGAATGAGGGACATCATCAACAAGAGAGTGACTGAAGAAGACATCCTAGCCGCCGCCGAAAGCGCGTTTTCAGCGGGGTACTCCCATATCAAACTGTATTTCATGATCGGGCTCCCCGGCGAGACCGACGAGGACGTTGTCGCCATAGGAAAGCTGGCCCAGGAGATTCGGCGTTTGGGCCGGAACATGGGCAAGCGCCCCTCAATCGTAGTGTCGGTATCCGGGTTTGTCCCTAAGGCGCATACACCTTTTCAATGGGAGCCGTGCCTCAGGCCCGAAGAAATCATGAGGCGTCAAAGATTGCTGGGCAGCGTCCTACGGGGGCCGGGACTCGAATACCGCTACCACGACGTGCGTCTTACCAGGCTTGAAGCCGTGTTTTCCAGGGGTGACAGGAGGCTTGCGTCCGCCCTGGAGTTGGCCTTTAAGAAGGGGCGCAGGTTTGACGCCTGGACCGACGATTACAAACAGGAAGAATGGGACGCCGTCTTCGAGGAGTCAGGGGTGGACGTTGATTTCTACGCGCACCGGGAACGGAGCGAAAACGAGGTTTTTCCGTGGGACCACCTTAGTTCGGGAGTCAGGAAAAGCTATCTCCTGAGAGAGAGGCGCTTGGCCATGCAAGAGGCCAAGACTCCGGATTGCCGTGGAGCGGACTGTACCGGTTGCGGAGTGTGCCCAGATCTAGGAGTAAAGGTTGACCTTGCCGGCCGGAGGGACGGCCAATGATAGTCAGGGTTATCTACGAAAAAGGAGACAAAGTCCGGTTTCTGGGGCACTTGGACATTGTCCGCGTCGTCCAAATGAGTGTCGCCCGCGCGGGGTGGCCCGTGAAGATGTCGGAAGGGTTTTCCCCAAAGCCGAGGATGGACTTTGGCTCGCCCCTGCCGGTAGGCGTCGCCGGTTACGAAGAAATGTTTGAGGTCGTACTCACGGAAGCGCGGCCCCTGGATTGGCTCGCGCGGACGCTCTCGGCCCAGTTTCCGTCAGATTTCAGGATTCGGGAGATCCTGCCTGTTCCACCGGGGCGGGAGTCTCTTTCAGAAAGCATTGTCGCGTCAGTATACGACCTGGACCTGAAGGGGGTGGAAGCGAGCGCTTTGTCCAGGGCATTTGACGCGTTTATGGCGGACGAATCAGTTTTGCTTGAGATCACTCGCCCGAAAGAAACCAGGCAAGTCGACCTCAGGCCCTTTGTTTTGGAAGCTTTGGTCCTACCCTCAACAGGCGAAATAGACCGTCCGGCGGCATGCAGTCCGGCTCACGCCGGGCAGGACAACACGAGAGTCCTTGCTTCGATGACAGTAAGACACGATAGAGGCCGGACCATCCGCCCTCAGTGGGTCCTGTCCTCGTTGGACCGTTACGGGTTGGTCTTGGACGCCAGGGAGACAATTATTGACAGAAGGAAGATACTACTTGAACAACATTGAAGAGGCGCCGGGGCCGCCCAAGGTCTCCAAGAGGAGATCCCGGCGAAAGGTAACAAAGGCGAGACAAAAGGCGGCTGAACCGATATCCGCGCCCGAAGACAGGACCAGCAGAAAGAGAGAGATCCTGGTCAACGCAGGATACGACGAGACCAGGGTGGCGCTGGTGGAAGACGGCGCGGTGGTTGAGTATTACACCGAGAAACCCAGCAATCAGAAAATCGCGGGGAGCATTTACCTAGGGAAAGTTACCAACGTGTTGCCCGGCATGCAGGCCGCGTTCATCGACATCGGGGAAGAGAAGAACGCGTTCCTGTACGTTGACGATGCCCTTTTGCCTCCCAACCTGGAGGATGCCGACGGCGAACTGCCCCACGGCCACTCGAAGAGGAGAAAAGTCATATCGGAGCTGGTGAAGCAGGGCCAAGAGGTCATGGTCCAGGTAGTCAAGGAGGCTATAGGCACTAAAGGGGCGCGGGTGACCAGACATGTCACTCTCCCCGGACGTTACTGCGTCCTGATGCCAACAGTGAGTTACGTAGGGGTATCCAGGAGGATCGTAGACGAAGAGGAAAGACAGCGCCTCCGCAAGATCGCCAAGGCTATGAAGCCCAAAGATATGGGCGTCATAGTGAGGACGGTCGCCGAGCACAAGACCGAAGAGGAACTCCAAAAGGACATAGAGTTTCTCACCCGGCTTTGGGACAAGATCCAATCTCAAGCCGCTTCTCCGGGTCTGAAAGCCCCCTGCCTCATCCACCGGGATATGGGGCTTGTTTTCAGGATAGTCAGGGATGAGCTCAACCAGGATACCACCAGGCTCTTAGTCGACGATGTGATCGTCTATGGCAAGATCCTGGACCTCTTGGACGCCGTGTCGCCCGAGATGAAGCACAAGATAGTCTACTACAGGGACAAGGAGATACCCCTGTTTGACCTGTACGGAGTCGACGCCGCCATCGTTCGTGCCCTGCAAAGGCAAGTCTGGCTGAAGTCCGGCGGCTACATCGTTATCGACAAGACAGAAGCCCTTACGGTAATAGATGTCAACACAGGGCGTTTTGTGGGTTCGAAAAACCTGTCCGACACGGTCTTCAGGATAAACATGGAAGCTTGCGCTGAAATAGCGAGACAGCTCAGGCTTAGGGACATTGGCGGCATCATCATCGTGGATTTCATAGACATGGAGACGCAGGAACAGCGCGCCGCGGTCGTACAAGAGCTCGAAAAGGCGTTGCGGCACGACCACACCAAGACGGTGGTTGTGGGGATAACGGGTTTGGGCCTTTTGGAGATGACTCGAAAGAAGGTACGGCAGAGCATCGACGCCGCGCTGCTCAGGACTTGTCCGTACTGCGGCGGCAAGGGCACTGTCATGAGCGAGGAAACCGCCGCCAGCAAGGTTCTTAGGGAGATCCGCAAGACGCTGTATAACTCCCAGAGCGAAGCCGTGCTGGTCGAGGTTAACCCCGCGGTCGCGGCGCATATCAGCGGATCATCCGGCGGCCTGGCGGCTTTGGAGAAAGAGACCGGGAAAACAGCTTTCATTGTGAGTTCCGGCGACCTCCACCTGGAGGAAATAAACATCAAAGCTTTGGGCACGAGGGAAGAAATGGCGGAGAAGGCGCGCCGGAGCGCGTTGTGATTTGGGGCAGGCGCCTTTTCTTGACACCATTTCCGCGCCCATGCTAGACTGTAACGGTATCTGTGCAGCGGTAATGAGAGTAGGGGGTTTCCGAGTTGTTCGCAATTCTAGAAACAGGCGGTAAGCAGTACAAAGTCGCCCCGGGCACGATAGTCAAGGTGGAAAAGCTGGATGGAGCGCGCGGCGACACCTATGTGTTTGACAAAGTGTTGGCCCTAGCCACCGACGACGCGACCAAAGTGGGAAACCCTTATGTCGAGGGCGCGAAAGTAACGGGGACCATCATTCGCCAGGGCAAGGCGCGAAAGATCCGCGTTTTCAAGTACCGGGCTAAGACGAACTACAGGCGTCGCTACGGACATAGGCAGCCTTACACCGAAGTAAGGATCGAGTCCATAGGTTAAGATGGTGAAGGTCAAGCTCCAGCGGGATTTTGTGGTTGATCCGTCTGGAACCGCCTCCAGGACAGTGCTGGCCGGCTACGCGATTTCGGGGCACGCCGGATATGGAGACTACGGTGAAGACATAGTGTGCGCTGGAGTTTCGGCGCTGTCGCAAGCAGTGCTGTTGGGCCTTCAGGAGACATTGGGAAACCGGGTCCGGTCTACGGTACGCGAAGGTTTTCTATCGGTTGACATAGACAAAGACGACGCGGGCGGGGAATCCGCGCAGGCGCTCATGAGGTGCTTGGAACTGGGCCTCTTGTCCCTGTCCAGGCAGTACCCCAAGTTCGTGTCGGTGGAATATGAGGACAGATAAGTTTTAGAAGCATTCATGGAAGGAGGGGAACGGTATGTTCAATATCGATCTCCAACTGTTCGCGCACAAGAAAGGAATGGGCAGCTCCCGTAACGGACGCGACTCCAATCCCAAGATGCTTGGGGTTAAGGCCCATGACGGGCAGTGGGTGACTTCGGGCAGCATTATCGTCCGCCAGAGAGGCACCAGGATTCACCCGGGCCTCAACACCGGGATCGGACGGGATCACACTATCTACGCCAAGATAGACGGCATCGTGTCCTTCTCCCGCAAGGGTAAGGACGGCAAGGTCGTCTCGGTTATGCCTGAAGCGGTACCCGCGGTCGCTATGGCTACCGCGGACGACGACTAGACAATAGACGGTCTAGCGGTTCTTGAGGCGGCGGAGGATTCCGCCGCTTTTTATGCGTTAGGAGCGTTTTTCGTGGGAAAGGTACTGCCGGATGCGTTTTTGAGGGTAGCGATCTGGGGGGCTTTCTGAAGTGACGTCGCGGTTTATTGACAAGGTCAAGGTATATCTTAAGGCGGGAGACGGGGGAAGAGGCTGCGTCTCTTTCCGCCGGGAGAAGTACGTGCCACGTGGCGGTCCAAACGGAGGGGATGGAGGCGACGGGGGTGACATCGTCTTTAAGGTCGATTCAAATCTCAACACCCTCTACGACTTCAGGTACAATCCTCACCTTAGGGCGCCAAACGGCCGTCCCGGCATGGGAGACAACCGCTCCGGAAAGAAGGGCGAGACTCTGGTAGTGCTGGTTCCACCGGGCACAACTATCATAGACTCTGAGACCGGCGAGGTCATAGCCGACCTCACTGAAATAGGGCAGGAAGCCATAGCTGCCAGGGGAGGAAAAGGCGGTAGGGGAAACCAGCACTTCGCCACGCCGAGGAACAGGGCGCCCAGGATCAGCGAACCGGGGACTCCGGGCGAAGAGAGGACCGTCATTCTCGAGCTTAGGTCCATAGCGGACGTAGGTCTGGTGGGCTTTCCAAACGCCGGCAAATCCACACTCCTCAGGGCAATATCCAGCGCGACCCCCGAAGTCGCTCCTTATCCGTTTACCACGCTTACTCCCCATCTGGGTGTCGTGGACGTCCCCGGAAGCGGCGGGCAAAAATTCGTGGTCGCTGACATTCCCGGGCTAATAGTAGGAGCCAGTGAGGGAAAAGGCTTAGGGCGCGAGTTTCTAAGGCACATAGAGAGGACTTCAGTGCTGCTGTACGTGATAGACGCCGCGGGTTTTGACGGGGACCCTGTTCAAGACTTTCGCGATGTCAGGAACGAGGTGTTCCTCTACAGTGAGGCCATGCGCAAGAAGCGCAGCCTTGTAGCCCTAAATAAGGTGGATCTGATACCTTCCCGAGAAGAATTGGACCTGCTCATTGAGGCTTTGGAGGACGAAGCCAAGACGCCCGTCATTCCCATCTCCGGACAAGAGAAGACCGGGATTCAGGAGTTGATCAGGAGCCTGTTCACCGTGTTGTCCGAGATCGAAACCACGTTTTAGCGCAAATAGAAGGAATTCCTGGCTAAGTGGCGAAATGTCACGTCGAAGTGACGGGCACGGAGAGTTGTCGGTTCTCATTGTCTTGGAGGCATACGTGTGACTTCAATCGGAATAATGGGCGGTACGTTCGATCCCATCCACTATGGTCATCTTCGAGCCGCCGAGGAAGTACGCCAGGGTTTTCAGCTTGAGCGCGTTGTTTTTGTGCCCTCAGGCCGGCCCCCTCACAAGGCGATTGACGAAGTAACCCCCCCGGAACACCGTTACTTGATGGTAGAGCTGGCGACAGCAGATCACCCCCATTTTGAAGTGTCTCGCCTCGAACTTGACAGAGTCGGTCCTTCTTACACCTTTGACACGCTGCTTGAGTTCAGGAAAGTATACGGTCCGGAGACGGACCTTTATTTTATAACCGGTCTTGACGCCCTATTGGATACCCCAACTTGGAAGAACTACCCGGAGATGTTCAAACTGGCCGACTTCGTCGCGGTTACAAGACCGGGCTATGATCTTTCAGCTTTGGATACGTTGAAAGCCACCCTAGGCGAGGCTCTGTTCAAGAAGATCCATCCGTTCCCCGTGACCCTTCTCGCCATTTCTTCCTCTGACCTGAGGAGGAAGATGAGGGAAGGAGAGTCGGTGAGATATCTGATCCCTGACGCTGTGGTCAAATACGCGGAGAAGGAACGCCTCTACCTCGACTAGAGCACGCCCCAAGCTTTGGCGACGGGCGTTGTGTTCTTGAGGGCCGGTGTCTTCTCATCGTTTGATCTATTTCACGGTGGACGAGCTCTCTCGCGAAGGGGGGTGACCTGAGTGAAGACGTTGTATGTCGGCAATCTGCCTTGGAGCACTACTGATGAGGAATTGGCACAGGCCTTCAGTCAGTACGTTGAGGTACTTAGCTGCCGCATCATAACTGACCGGGGGACCGGACGTTCCCGCGGGTTCGGCTTTGTGGAAGTGAATGACGCTGATGCTGAAAAGGCAATTGAGGCCATGAATGGTACCATCCTCGGAGGGCGTCAGGTAACAGTAAACGAAGCCCGTCCCAGACAGCCAAAGTACTGATGTAAAGCTAGCCGCAAGGCATATTCGAAACGGATCCTCCCAGCTCGTGACATCACGGGACGGGAGGCGTTTCTTTGTGGTACCACTGGAACCCCTAATGTGCTAAGGTAGTCTAATCAACTAGACGTAATAAGGTGTCCTTTATCAACGCGCGATGAACGCGCGGTGGTACAATGTATGGCAAATTGCTCAGCGAGGAGAGCGTCATTTGGACCCCAAGTTCCACGATTATGTAAGGGGCTCTCTGTCTATGGAGCGTTACCTGCACAGCGTCGGCACGGCCAACACGGCCAAAGAACTGGCCGTCAGGTTTGGGGCAGATCCGGAGCGCGCCTATTTGGCGGGGCTCCTTCATGATATTGCCAGGGAGTCCTCGGGGTCTGATCTTGTAAGTGAGGCCAAACAGCAAGGTATAATGGTGAGCGAGATAGAGGACAAGCTTCCTGTCCTGCTTCACGGTAAAGTCGCCGCTGCCAGGGCCAGGATGCTGGGTGTCCATGATGAGGAAGTGCTTTCGGCCATCGCGTCCCACGTTACCGGGAGAAGAGGTTGGACGAAGCTCGAGCAGATCGTTTATCTCGCCGACAAAATTGAGCCGGGGAGGGACTACCCCGGCGTCGAAGCAATTAGGCGACAGGCAAGTAGTGGTGACTTAAGAGGCGCTCTAAAACTGTGTCTCGAAAATGCCATCAAATACGCTGGCGCAGGCGGCGCTTCTTTGGTCCATCCGGAAACGGTGGTGGTCTTGGATGAGATCTCGCAGGGATAGAAGGTCAGCAAGCAGAGGTATCACAAACGAAATGGAGGAAACCCGCGTATTCCAGAGAGACCAGGTCTCCCGCACGGGCAGATACCAGTGGTTGAAGATTCTGGCCGGGGTAATCGTCGCGATCCTTCTGTTTACCGGGGGAGCGGTGGTAGGATTCTACCGGTTTTTCTCCCGTCCTTCGGATAATCTAATTCCCCCTGAGGAGATGGACGATTTTGCCGGAAGGATCAACGTGCTGATATTGGGCATTGACTCGGGCGCCAACGGTGCCGGCAGCACGTCACCGGTAGGCAAGCGTTCCGATGTTATGATAGTCGCCAGCATCGACCCCGAGATGAAAGAAGTGGGACTTCTCTCCATTCCCCGGGATACGCGAGCGTACATCCCGGGCAAGATCAAGAACTACGAGAAGATCGGGCATGCCCACGCCCACGGTGGGCCGGAGTTGGCGATGGAGACTGTGGAATTGCTGTTGGGCATTCCCATCCATCACTATATTCGCGTCAACTTTGAGGCCTTCAAGAAGGGCGTAGACATGATAGGCGGCGTCGACATGGTGATCCCCGAGAACATGGATTACGTTGATCCCGCTCAAGACCTATACATCCACATACCTAAGGGACCGGTTCACTTGGACGGTGAACTTGCCTTGCAGTTCGTGAGGTACAGGAGTTACGTCGATGGAGACATCGGCCGCATCAAGGCCCAGGAGACTTTCCTTAAGGAAGTCATCAAGAAAGCCCTGTCGCTCTCGAACATCCTGAAAATCCCGGATATAATCCAAGAGCTTCTTCCGCACGTAAGCACCAGCCTGAGCACCCAAGACTTGGGGTACTTGGCCGACACCTGCCGGAAGATGGACGCGGGAGCCGTCAAGATGGCCCTTGTGCCCGGAGTCGCGGAGTACTTGCTTGAGGGTGAGTATGAGGTAAGCTACTGGATACCTGACAAGGACAAGACCGAAGATGTAGTGGACGAGTTGATCCGCGGCATTAGCAAAGAGCGCAACTCTCAAGTCAGGGTGGCGGTTCAGAACGGGTGCGGCATCACTGGCGCGGCGGATACGCTGGCAATCCTGTTGAGAGACCAAGGTTTTCAGGTCGTTTCAGTAGGCAACGCCGATAAGCAGGACTACGAGACGACCGAGGTTTTGGCCAGCGACGCCAACCGTGTCGCCCAGGCGTTGGCATTGAGGGGCGCCAAGGCGACCTGTCCGGAGGCAAAGGCCTACAAATCCAAGAATGTGCCTGAGGAAGCCGATGTCCTTATCATAATTGGACGGGACTATAAGTCACCTACGGCATCCGGGGGGATACTAAATAGAGTCCTATCGAGCGCGGCAAGAGCGCGCCAAAAGTTTAGCTCCGTCCGGCGGCCGCGTCCCGGCCCGGACGGGATCATGGAGGTAGAGGCCGATAGATACACGTAGGCATACCCGCTCTCCTAAGGGGCAGAGCGACGCGAAGGAACTTGCCCTAGCGATCGCCTCTTATTTGTACGAGGCGAAAGGTTCGCGAGTGACTATTCTTGACGTCCACGAGATGACGCTTATCGCGGACTACTTTGTGATAGCATCCGGTTCCAACCTAAGGCACGTCCGGGCGATGGCGGATGGGCTGACTCACGACCTGGAAGAGTTGAGGTCTCCCCTTCATGTTGAAGGGTACGGCGCGGGTTACTGGATCCTGCTTGATTACGGTGACGTGGTAGTGCATGTGTTCCGAGAACAGGAACGGGCTTTCTACGGGCTGGAGAGGCTCTGGGGAGACGCGCCTACGGTTGAGTTTCCTAAAGGTGTCTTGGCGGAGCAAGTCTAGCTCCAAAGTTTGATCAAGCTTCCAGCATCTTGACACCGACTTGATAGAGAATTTCCACAGAAGATGTTAGGCTTAAGACATACGTGCCCCGCCGTGGGGCTCGCCGGCGAGAGCTTGGGCGAGAGATCGGGAGGAGAAGCGAAGAATGGGGAAATCCTCGAGGTTTGGCAGGACAGGCCCTAATCGTACGGCTGTAGCTGTTCTCATAAGCGTCGTACTTACCGGTCTGATTGTATGGTATATCGCAGGACCTTTGAACGGGACCGTCGCTGTTGTGAACGGCCGCGTGATAACAAAGAAAATGATGTACGAGGAAATGAACAAGAGAGTGGGCGCCGAAACCCTGCAGGCGATCGTGGACGACACTCTAGTTATGCAGGAAGCGGCGCTGAAGAACCTAAAGCTGACCGACGAAGAGCTAAAAGCCGAGATGGACAGAATCATCCTGGATCAGTACGGCTCAGAGGAAAGCTTCCAGCAACTCTTGCAGTATTACGGACTTACGAGGAAGCAGGTAGAAGACAATTGGCGGCCTTACTTGACGGCCCGGAAAGTCATTCTAGCCGGTCTCAGCATCACCGATGATGACTTGAGAGCCTATTTCGAGAACAACAGGGACGATTTCGACGAGACCGCGGCGGTCCACCTCCGCCAGATCGTCTTGGAGACTTTGGAAGATGCCCAAGAAGTGCTCGAGGAAATCAAGGCCGGAGGAGACTTCGCCGAACTCGCCAAAGCGAAGTCCATCGATAGCGCCACAAAGTCAAACGGCGGAGAACTCGGTTGGGTAGAAGAGGGCGACCTTGACGAGGAACTGGAAGAGGTCGCGTTCGCCCTTGACGTAGACGAAATCAGCGACCCCATCGAGACGGACGACGGATTTGTCATCCTTGAGGTCATTGAGAAGAGAGAAGCCAAAGAGGCCGTGTTCGAAGAGGTTAAAGACAAGGTTGCCGATGCTTATAAAGAGGAGAAGTTCAACGAACTCTACCCGGGGTTCTTGGAGGGCCTCAGGAGCAAGGCGAAGATCCAGTATAGGTAAGCGCGGTGTCAAAGCCCTGGTGGCGTCGATGTGACGGCAACTGGGGTAACCGGTAGCATCCGGAAGCAAGCAGTAACCTAGTAGCGCAAGAAAGCTGCAGTCCAGGACTGGACTGCGAGAATGACAAGTAGTCGGCCTTAAGGCCGGCTACTTCTTCGGTAGCATTTTGAGTAGTATTTGACTTAGGGCAGCGCTGGGGTTATAATGCTCTTTGGGCAGCGGGTCAGAAGGACGCGCTGACCATCTCGCAAGGTGGGCCGGTAGCTCAGTTGGGAGAGCGTCTGAATGGCATTCAGAAGGTCGTGGGTTCGATTCCCTTCCGGTCCACCAAGAAAAACCCGCCCGAGCAGGATAAACTCAGGCGGTTGTTTTGTTTCTAGGACGAATCCGCTGCTCTACTACTGCCTAACTGTTGCCATTCGAGAAAGCGACTCGATAAAGGCGTCCATCCTGTCTGCGGCCCCTTCGTCCTGGCCGGGGAGAAGGTGTCCGTAGGTCTGGAGGGTTATGGTGATGTTCTCATGGCCGAGGCGGCGGCTAATCACCTTGATGTCGGCGCCTTGGTAGATGAGGATGCTTGCGTGAGTATGTCTGAGTGTGTGGAGCGAAGCACCCTCGATACCGGCCCTATCACAGACCCGCTTGAAGTCCCTCTCGCTGACGTTCGTTCGGCGGAGCAGGCCGCCCTGGAGGTTCGTGAAGACGAGGTTGTGCTCATTATGCCACGATGGACCGCAGGCCAACTTCTCCTCAATCTGGCGCTTCCTGCGCCGTCTGAGAGCTGCCAGGGCCTCTTTCGATAGGCTGATCGTCCGCATACCCGCCTTCGTCTTAACCTCGCCTATGCTGACTTCGCCGTTGACTTCCTTTAGGGCTTGCTTAACTGTGAGTTTGCTGGATTTCCAGTCTATCGCGTCCCACGGCAGGCCTAGCCACTCACCCGGGCGTAGACCGGTATGCAGAGCGAGGATAAAAGCGTCCTCAAGACGCTCACCCTTTGCCGCGTTAAGGAATCTCTTCAGCTCCTCCTGGTTTAGGTAGCGCGCCTCATCGGTCTTGTAGGTGCGCCGGACAGCCAACTTAGCGGGGTTCGCCGGGATTAGTCCCTTTCTGACCGCATCCTCAAGAACGGTCCGCAAGAGATAGCCGACGTAGGCCACGGTGCGAGCGGAGAGATCCTTCTCGTCCAGGGATTCAAAGAGAGCGTTGATCCTCCTGTAGTCCAGGTCCTTCAGGCGAAGGTGGCCGAAGGCCGGTTTGACGTGGTTATTGTATAGACCCTCGTAACTGGCATAGGTCGCTGCTCGGACGCTAGGCTTCTTCGCTCGCAGCCAGTCCTCGAAATGTTGGGCGACAGTCACCTTCTCCGGCTTTACCGGCTGGCCCTTGAGCGCGTCCTGCTGGAGTTTCAGTAGCTTTTCCTTCACCTCAGCCTTTGTCTTTCCGTAGACCGTCTCCCGGATACGCTTGCCCTCCGCATCGTAGCCGAGGGAAATCTGTGCTACCCAAAGGCCGTCTTTCCGTTGGTGGATGGTGCCTTCGCCTCTGCCCCGACGTTTAGCGGCCATTCTGACCACTCCTCTCCTGCATTTTTCTTCTTGCCTTCTGGACTCGCTTACCGTTGCGCTGCCTGCGCTTTTTCTCTGTTTCGCGGCACCTCGAAGAACAATACTTCTGCCTGGGGCTTAGTACCAGGTTGTTGCAGTCCTCTCTAGCGCACTTGCGAACTCCAACGGGAGCGAGTTCATGGAAGTACCATTGGAGGAACGCAGCTTCTAAGGCGCCTAACGGAGAGAAGCCGAAAACTGGCGATGAACAAGGACCTGTTGAACGCAACCCCAGAGAGGGCAACGTCTCGGGTGTGACGAGTTCAAGAGGAATATGTCCAATCACCATGCCTACACTGTTCATCATCATTCCCCAGAAGAAGGAGATCAGGTCTTCATCCGTCTTGAGTCTTGGGAATGTATGCAGTTCAACAGGGAATCCATAGAGCAAGTCGCGACACTCATATTGGGCTTCCCAGGTATGCCAGATCTCTCTTAATGCATCTGTCTTGCCCTGTTTGCAGTGACTGATGATGACTGTCATCAGGCGGAACCAGTTCAGAACAGACAAGCACCATTCCCACGGTTCGGGGAGGTACGGAAACTGGCCCGCGGACCGCGGTCGCAGTCCCCCCAGATCCTGTGGCAATGATGAAGACTCGCGCAGTCCATCATCACCGGGGTATCCAAGGGGGCCAAATGTCTCGTAAAACCCCCGTATGGCTACCATGTCTTCCCTTTCAAACGCGAAGTACAGTTGCCGAACGTCTTCCCAAAACCGGGGATTCTCGAACGTAGGATTCCATATGGCTTTACCGGGGAGATCATTGGGTAATAGCGGGGATAAAGCGGGTCTGCCCCATATCACCCCGCGCGACAAAGAATGAGAAGGTTCCAAGACTACATCGCGCCAGACTATCGGCCTCCATGTGATGACGGCTAAGATGCTGTTGAGTGGTCTAGCGTCTTCAGACTTCATGGTTGCGCCTCCTCGATGATGGTCCCTCATTGGTGTCCCTATTGAGTCCTTTGTTAGTGTCCCCACCGCGTCCCCAATATATGTATCATGTTTTTAGACATAACGCAATAGGAGGTGACGAGACATGGCGAAAATACTCCAAATTCGCAGGGAGAGGCGGCAAAAGGCCTGGACACTCGCGGAAGTGAGTAAGAGGACAGGAATCTCCATTCCTGACTTGAGCCGTATAGAACTTGGACAAGTTCGGGTCTATCCGGGTTGGAGCAGGCGCTTGGTGAGGCTGTTCCAGAAACCGGCGGACTCGCTCTTTGCTCCGGTAGAGGGAGAGGGGGAGATCACCCATGGATGAACGCCTGTCGCTTGTCGCTGACGGTTTGGTGACTGTCCAGGATGCCGCCGACTTCCTGGGGTTGGGACGGACTAGCGTCTACAGCCTGATGGACGCAGGGCATCTCTCATACGTTAAGGTCGGACGAGCCCGGCGCATACCAAGGCGCGCGCTTCTGGAATTCGCGGCAAAGAACCTCAGAGGTGGTTGGCTAGAAGGAGAGGTGGCGGCAAATGGAGCTCATGAAGGTCGGTAGAAATGCGAACGCTCCTGGAGAGAACAGGAGCGTCGCCGGAAATATCCTGATTTCCATTCCAAGTATAACACGGTTGGAGCGGGCGGGCATCAAGGGGCCTTCGGTGCCCTTCTCTTCGCACGAAGGGAGGGTAGACTGTGGCCTGGGTACGACTTGATGACGGTTTCGCACAACACCCGAAAGTCATGGCCGCCGGTCCTCTGGCCCTCGCCATGCAGGTGGCCGGGCTATGCTACTGCAACCGCAACCTCACGGACGGCTTCATCCCCTGGGGGATAGCCCGGACCCTTCTATCATGGGAGGTCCTCGGGCCTGACCGAAGGCAATACCGGATTTCGGTGACCTGCGGTGCCCACGGTGAAGACGTTGACTCCGAGTACGTTATCAAGCAGCTCATTGACGCCGGGATGTGGGAAGAGGTGGATGGCGGTGACAAGATCCATGACTATCTTCAGTATCAACCTAGCAAGGCCAAGGTGTTAGCTGAGAGAGCAGCTGCCCAGGAACGGATGGCCAGAAGGCGCAAAGAGATGCGTTCGGAAGATGTTCGCCCGAACATCGGGGGAACTTCGGGAGAGGTTCGGGAGAAGTTCAAAGACCCCGATCCCGATCCCGATCCCATAAATAAAGATCATATGTCCTCTCCGGCTCCGCCATCGAGGACGTCAGCGTCTGACGAGGAGTATTCCAAGGCCTTTGAAACATGGTGGGCAGACTACCCTCGCAAAGTTCGCAAGCGGGAAGCCTTCGCCTGTTGGAAGGCACGACTGAGAGAAGGAGTTACAGCAGAAACCCTCACGCGGGCCCGTGACGCCTACCGGGCATCCTGCGAGCGCAAAGGCACGGAGGTTGACTTCGTCATGCACCCGGCGACCTTCCTGGGGAAGAAGCGTCCTTTCGAGGACTACCTGGAGGTCGAGCCCGAAGGGAGGGACAAGCCATGTCTGCCGACGCTGTCGGAACAGACCAAGGACTGGGTATAAACATCGAAGCCATTGAGGCGGGGGTTCTCGGGGCTTGTATGGTAGAGCCCGACTACATAGCCGAACTCTCAGGCCTACCCGATGACTTCTTTACGAAGAACCTACACCGACAGATCCACAAGCTCCTAGTGCGGCGTTGGCTTGACGGTGAGCCGATAGACATGACTCTGGTTCACGCGGCCCTCCAGAAGGAAGGCATTTCGGTGAGCTGGAGTGATCTGACCTACATGACGGGCGAGTACCTCTCGCTGAACGTGATCGGCAACGTCCAAGAGCTCAAGGACAATTACCGCCGACGGAAGGTTCGACATCACACCGCGTTGCTCATGCAGAAACTTGAGGACCCACGCTTTGACCCGGATGAACTGGCATCAGAGGCTATTGAGGGCTTGCAGGGGTTCCTCGAGCCCGAGGAATCGACAGTCAAGCGCTTTGGCGAAGTGGCGGACTTGGTGATTGCTCAGGGGTTGCGTGGGGAAGAAAGGGACAAGGGTATCCCATCGGGGATAGGCGGGCTTGATAGGGCGCTGGGCGGCGGTTTCAAGCGGGGACACCTGCATATCCTTGCCGCGCGTCCGGGTATGGGCAAGACCGTGTTGGCCTTTCAATGGGCTGTAAACGCAGCCAAATCAGGGTTCAAAGTCTTATTCTTCAGCCTCGAAATGCCCGCAGAATCACTAGTCATACGTCAAGCGGGAAGCGAGGCGGGCGTTGAACCGGCAAGACTCCACCAGAGCGATGACCGAGACCTTTGGGCGCGGGTAGATAAGGCCTTGAGCCGCCTGAACGAAGCGCCGCTATGGATTTGCGACGATTCCACGGTGACGGCGGCGAAGGCCGCGGCGATCGCGAAGACTCTCAAGGCCAGGCACGGACTGGATCTCCTCATCCTGGACTACGCTCAGAGAATCGCTGACACCATCTCTGAGCGTCAGCTATCCCGGAATCATCTACTGGGGATTGTCGCCAAGTCTTTCGCAAATCTAGGCCGTCAGACTAACTCTGGCGTCATCTTGGTTTCGCAGCTAAACAGGCGTGTTGATGCCGCGCAAGAGAAGCGGCCTAGCCTCGCTGACCTGCGCGACAGCGGCGAACTAGAGCAAGACGCGGACGTCGTGGCGTTTCTCTACCGCCCAGGTTACTACGATCCCAAATCAGACCAGACCAGGGCTGAACTGATTCTGGCCAAGAACCGGCACGGGCGCCAAGGCGTGGAGCCCCTGCATTGGGACGCTGAACGAGTGAGGTTTCTTTCCGTGGATGAGAGGAGGGGTGCCGAATGAAACTCAGAATTGACTCCTGTCCTCGCTGCCTCACAAAGACGGTTGCTTATGACTACGCCCACCCGACCAAGGGCGGCGTGGTGATGTTCTTCAAGTGCCGGACCTGCGGGCGAGGCTGGTTTACCTCCTATATCCTTGAGGATGATGGGTTGAACAGGCCGCAGTGGGCGCAACACGCAACCGCCCGGGCGCGATTTACAGAAGTGGCCCTGGGAGGCCCTCAGAAGCCCTCAGAGACGGGTTCGGGGGCTGCGGCAGGGGGAAGCGCCTTGCCTTAGGAGACCGGAGAGTTTACGAGGGTATGCCAAGAGAGCCGCGGTGATGCCGTCTCGAGCCGCTTGTCAGAGGCGGAGGAGAATCTCGAGGACTTGCGGGGCCGATTGGAGGAACCCCCCCTTCATCGAAGGGCAGGTAGGGGGCTGAAGACCGACGGGTTGCCCTCCAAAAACCCCGGAATGGGTCTCGCGTGAGGGGGGAGGTATCAGAATCGACCACCGGGGCGTTCTAGCCCCCCTAT
>DULO01000030.1 GCA_012840345.1 Candidatus Fermentithermobacillaceae bacterium | reverse complement strand
CATAAGTTCAACCAGACTGGTGTACACCCTTCCCGAAAGCCTTAGGGCGTTTAGGATGAAGGGAGCTGCGTATGCGGGAAGGGCTACGAATAGGCCGACCGCTATCAGCCCGCCCGCGGCCACCGCTATGTTCACCGATGCCTTGCTGGGCGCTTCCTGCTCGGGCATGGATATCTCAGCGGACTTTACGAGCATCTCGATTCCGAGGGAAAGGGAGTCTATAAAGGAAAGGGCCCCCCTCACTATGGGCCACCGGAAGACCCCGCCTCTTTGGGAGGGCATTTCGGCTTTTTTCACCAAAGTGACGATTTCACCGTCAGGGGCGCGTACCGACATAGCGGCGAACCTGGGTCCGCGCATGACAACTCCCTCAATGACCGCTTGACCTCCGTACGATGGGGCGCGTTCAGCCATTTGAAGCCCTCCTTTCAGTTATTCTACTATGAACCGTAAACACAAGGTCTTGTGGCAAGAAAGAAGCCTCCAAAGTACAAAGACGCCCAAACAAAGCAAAAAGGCAGAAACCCATACAGCGATTTCTGCCTTAGAAGTTAAGCGGCTAGCGATTGCCTGACTCTTTGGCCTCCTGCTCGCCCTGGATGTAACCGTACTTCTGGCGGAACCTCTCTACACGCCCGCCGCTATCCACGATCTTCTGAACGCCGGTGAAGAACGGGTGGCACTTGGCGCAGATTTCCACCCTGATGTTTTTCTTGGTGGAGCCAACATGATACACCGCGCCGCAAGCGCAGGTGATTGTCGTTTTCCCGTACTCCGGATGTATCTTCTCCTTCAACTACATCACCCCAGGTCATGGCTAGACAAACAGTATAACGCACCCAAACAGAGAAAGTATAGCACGGCTAATGGAGTAGGGCAACCTTCCTCCCTTTCGGGCGGCTCTCGGAGCCCCAAAGACCTACCTCATCATAGAAAGCCGGCGCTTGACCAAGGGTATCGCTTCCTTGTTGTTCCTGGTCTGGTTAAGGAGTTCGATGAGGCCCTCCAAGACCTTGTCAGGTTCCAAGTCATTGGTCATCTTGTGGAACAGCCACATGGCATCAAGTTCATCTTTGGTCAAGAGAAGCTCTTCTTTCCGAGTGCCGGAACGCTTTATGTCTATGGCAGGGAAAATGCGGCGCTCGGACAGCTTCCGGTCTAGATGGATCTCGGCGTTGCCGGTACCTTTGAACTCCTCGTAGATGACATCGTCCATCCGGCTGCCGGTATCTATCAGGCTAGTGGCGACGATTGTAAGGCTTCCGCCCTCTTCGATGTTTCTGGCGGCTCCGAAGAACCTCTTGGGCTTATGGAACGCCGCCGGGTCCATACCGCCTGACAGCGTCCGGCCGGAAGTAGGCTCGATCAGGTTGTAAGCTCTAGTCATCCTCGTGATGCTGTCTAGAAGCACAACCACGTCGCGCTTGTTTTCAACCAACCTCTTGGCTCTCTCGAGGGCCATTTCGCTTACCCTCGCATGGTTCTCGGGCGGTTCGTCGAAGGTGGAAGCTATGACTTCGCCCTTGACCGACCTCTGCATGTCGGTGACTTCCTCGGGACGCTCGTCTATGAGGAGCACCATGAGGTACGTGTCCGGATGGTTTTCAGTAATGGCGTTGGCGATCCTCTTCAACAGAACCGTTTTGCCTGCTTTGGGGGGCGACACGATAAGCGCGCGCTGCCCCTTGCCGATGGGAGCCACCAAGTCCAGGAGCCTTCCGGAAATCTCCGACTTGGTGGTTTCCAGCTTAAACCTCTCGTTTGGGAAGATCGGCGTAAGTCCCTCAAAGTTCGGGCGCAAGCGGGCGGTCTCAGGGTCTTCACCGTTTATGGCCTCAATTCTGAGAAGGCCGTAGTAGCGCTCGTTATCTTTGGGAGGACGAACTTGTCCGGATACCAGGTCGCCTGTACGGAGGTCGAACTTCCTGATCTGGGAGGGCGAGATGTAAATATCGTCCTTGCTGGGGAAGTAGAACGCGGGTCTTAGGAACCCGTAGCCCTCAGGAAGGATCTCCAAAAGCCCTTCGGCGAAGATCAACCCTCCGGCCTGAGTCCTGGCCTTTAGAATCTCGAACACCAACTCCTTCTTGCGAAGCGACGAGTACCCAGCTATCCCCAACTCACGCGCGGTACGCTGGAGTTCCACAAGGGTCATGTTGCCCAGTTCCTTCATGCTGGGGCCCGAGTCCGGACGGGACCTGGACGGCCGGACGGAACGGGAGTACTGGTCCGGCTTTTGCCCGGCTTCCCTTTCGATTTCGGCCTCATGAATTCTAGGGTCAGTTACCGGCGCTTCAGGACGGTAATCGGCCTTTGCCTCTCTGAACGGCCGTTCTTCGGAAGCCGGCCTTGGTTGAACCGCGACCGGAGCTTCCGCCCTGGGTTGCGCCGTCACCCGGGTAAAGCGTGAACTGGGAATGCTGGCAGTGGGGACCCCGTTGACGGTCGCCGGCTGCGAATAGGTCGGCCGCGACGTCCACGTCTCCTTGACTTCCACGGCAGGCGGAGTAATGACATATCTAGGTTGAGTTGCTGCCGGTTCCTTGTCTGCCTGCTGCGGCTGCGCGGGTTCATGCGGTTGCGCTGTACCCCTTCTGGCGACTCCTTCCTCCTTGACAGCTGCTTCTTTGGGCTGTTCTTTGGCAGGTTCCGCTTTCGCGGGCTCCTCGACCGCTACCGGTTCCACCGGAGGCGGCAACGGTTCAGCCCATTCCGGGACACCAGGTTCCGCGGCAACAGGTTCCATAGCCACCTGTTCGACAGCCGGTTCCGCGGAAATCGCCGCAGGTCGTCCGGCCTCTGGTACTTCAAGCCCTTCCGCGGGCTCTGCGTAAGAAGGCGGCTCAGTAGCTTTGGCTGGAGGTTCCTTAGGCGGTTCTGACACTTCTTGAGCGGGAGCTGCTTTTTTCCTTACAGTGCGGCGAGGCTTCTTGGTTGCCGCAGGCTCTCCCACCGGAGGTTCGACAGCGGGTACGTCTTTCGCCTGACTTGGCTCGGGCATAGCCCCCGGCGAGGTTGGCTCTTCGGGGCCTTCCGCCCGGGTCGGGGGCGCCTCGTCTACTGTTTTCTCCTTCCTTGTCCTCGTTCTTCGCTGCCTAGGCTTCTCCGCCGGCTCACCGCCAGGCTCCGCGTCAGCGGGAAGGAGCTCCTTTGAGTCATCTACCTGCATGATGGTCACATCTCCTTGATGTCACACTACACCCGTCGCCTGGTCGTCACCGGTAACAAGTCTGGGGTGGCAGTGAGAATATCTCTGTAACGGCTAAAAGCCGCAACGGTACTGTCACGATGAAAGGTTCGCGAAAAGGTTTTAATGTCGAAATTCTGGAAGGTTGGCAAGTGAAGGCTCGGTGTTCCACTCCTACTCGAAACTATCATACGCGTACTACACAGTCAAGATTCTAGGGAACCCGGTGTGACTACTTGCCCAGTTCCTTCTGTACTTTTGCCCAGTCATCCTTGAACCTCTTGATTCCCGCGTCGGTCAACGGATGGTTCAGCATGGCTTCGAGCACTTTAAACGGCACTGTGGCGATATGGGCGGAGACTTTCGCCGCTTGCAGAACATGCATCGGATGCCTCACGGAAGCCGCGATGACTTTCGTGTTGAGCCCGTAGTTCTCAATTACGGTAACCAGATCGGCCACCAATTCCATGCCGTCGGTGCTGATGTCATCCAACCGGCCGATGAATGGGCTTACGTATGTAGCTCCCGCCAGCGCGGCCATGAGTCCCTGGGTAGCAGAGAATACGAGGGTAACGTTAGTCTTAATGCCCTCTTTCGTCAAGACCTTGACCGCTTTAAGCCCTTCCCGGGTCATGGGTATCTTGATCACTATGTTGTCGGCTATCTTGGCGAGGTCAAGAGCCTCCGGAATCATATCCTCCGCGGTATCCGACAGGACTTCGGCTGAAATGGGTCCGTCCACGATCTCTGAAATCTCTTTCACCACCGTCTTGAAATCCCGCTTTTCTTTGGCGATGAGGCTGGGATTGGTGGTTACTCCCGAGATCACTCCCCAACTGGCCGCTTCCCGGATCTCATCGATGTTTGCGGTGTCTATGAACAGCTGCATCTAGTTCAGTTCTCCTTTCTTCTAAGCCCAAGTATCTTTCGGGCGTCATCCGGCTTCGCTACGGGCCTGCCCAGTTCCGTGGCCAAGCGAACAATACGGGCCACTAATTGAGCGTTGGATTTCGCGAGGATACCCCTAGAGTAGTAAATGTTGTCCTCAAAGCCTACCCTCACGTGGCCACCTAATACCACTGCCATCGCGGCTAAGGGCAGCTCATGTCTGCCGATGCCCGCGACCGTCCACGTGGACCCTTCGGGAATAAGGCTCATAAGGTGCATCAGGTTCCTGGGGTCTCCGGATATCCCTCCCGGCACTCCCATAACAAAATCGAAGTGTCCGGGCAAGGTTATTAGTCCCTTCTGGGCCAGTCGCCGGGCGTTCTCGATCATCCCCGCGTCGAAAATCTCAAACTCGGGCAAGACGCCGTTTTCTTTGATTGCCGCCGCGAAGAATTCCATATCGCCTCTGGAGTTTGTGAAGATGCCGTCGCCGAAGTTGACTGTCCCACAAGTAAGTGTTGCCATATCTGGCTTGAGCGATACAGGGGCTACCCTTTCAGCCGCTGACATCCCGACAGCTCCGCCGGTGGACACCTGGATAATCATATCACCGCCGGTCTTCTCTTTCACCCGCTCGATGATCTCCCGGTACACTTTGGGGTCCTGGGTCGCCGTACCGTGCTCGTCCCGCCCGTGGATATGGGCAATCGAAGCCCCTTCTCGCCATGCGAGATAGCATTCTTCGGCGATTTCCTCAGGGGTATACGGGACGTTTGGGTTGTCGGCCCTGGTTACTTCCGCCCCGACAGGGGCAACGGTTATTATGAGGGGATCCACAGCAGCATCTCTCCTGCAAGATATGAGGTACGCGCTTGGGTCTGGAAATAGTTCAACTTCGGCGCGCGGCTTTCCTGCTTGTCGGCGATGCGCTTCTTGACTTTGCCCCTCTGCAACCTTATGCTAAACCTAGAGGTGAACCACGTGGAAGACATATATGGTGTGGAACAGGCAAGGCGCGCCTTGGGCGAACTCGTGAGCGACGTCAGCAGAAACAGGAAAGCTGTAGTAATCACGAGGCGCACGCGCGAGAAGGCCGTGTTGGTGGGGTACGAGGAGTACCGGCGCCTTGTGATGATCGCAACCGATACCGCCAGGAATCAGGTGCTTGAGTCGCTTGATCGGATACACAGATCAGTTTGTGATGCGAAACTACCCGACTCTGAGGTTGAAAAAGCGATCCGAGAGACGAGAGCCCGATGAGAGTCGTGCTTGACACCAACTGTCTCGTGTCGGCGATAGGTTGGGGAGGATCGCCGTACAAGGTGCTTAGGGCTTGCCTGAACAATCAACTTGAGCTGTATACCAGCCCAGCACTCCTAGACGAGCTAACAAGGGTCCTGTCTCGACCTAGACTTGCCGTCGTGGCCTCGCATCCTGACTTGCCGGTGGTGCTGGCCTGGCTTCACGATTCTGCTCGTGTAGTGTTTCCGCAGGTCAAAGTTGACATCGTCAAGGAGGATCTAGACGACAACCGCGTGATAGAGTGTGCCCTAGCTGCGCAGGCATCCGCAGTCATCACCGGCGACGATCACCTCCTTGCCTTAGGCAACTACCAAGGTATTGTCTTCTGCAGCCCTCGAGAAGCATGTGACAGGTGGGGACTCGGCTAGCCTCTCGGTTTCGGCGCCACAACGGTTCCGTGGGCCCTGGCCACGAGCAGGGGTTCGGGAAGGACCTTGGCGGCGGTCGGCCCTGACTCAGGATCGGCCTCGATCACCTTGTAAGCTTCCATCTCCACCCTGCGGGAGCGATTGCCCACCTTGACGATCTTGCCTACGACCTCTAGGTAGTCACCCGCGCACACCGGTAGCTTGAACTCAACCAGGTCGTACCCTGCCATGAGTCCTTCGTCTCCGTCGTATCGGATGCTGAGTTCTGTAGCCACATCGCCAAAGTACTCCATGACTTT
>DULO01000029.1 GCA_012840345.1 Candidatus Fermentithermobacillaceae bacterium | reverse complement strand
TCGTAGGTCACTTTAGGAACGCGACGCATCTCGCTCGAACCAAACATCACCGAACCGCAGTCAATGATCACCGTGTCGGTGGTCTCGTCCGAGAGGGGGATGGTCTCCGCAAGCAACGTCGCCCCGTGCAGGGAGATCCGTACGGGCCTCGCAAAGTCTCCGGGCCTGTACTCCATGTCAAGAGATCGCACTTCCATGGTGAACCCATGGAAACTGATATTGGTCGGTTTGTCTAGAGCAAACGCGGCGTACTTGAATTCGGGGTTCTCCTCTCGTCTCAACTGGGCCAGCTCTGAGGGGACGATCATGTCCGTGAAACCAAGCTCCTCGTCGCACCTTACGTCGAAGCCTTCCGAGTTCAGGGCAGGTAGCAGTATCGCCCCGCTTAGGTGCATCCCGTCAGGTCTCATCCAGCCGCCGTCGATCCTAACGTCGATGTCGTCCGCTATGGCGTCCTCGATAGCGGTCGGAGCGACCGAGCAGAGGAACTCGCCTGCCTTGCCGTCAGCGTTGTCCTCTTTGTTGGTGTACAGTTTGACGTCCACCCAGTTCTTCTGGAACAGGTCAACCGCGACCTTGGCGTTCACCTCCAGGTTCACCCTGTTGGCGTAAAGGTCCAGGAGGCAGTCATAGACCAGCACGTCGTCAAATGAGCCCAGTGCCTTTCCAAACACCGCTGGCACACCCTCGTTGCTGTACAGGTAGGTCTGGTAGTTGAAGCCGTTCAGGTCGTATATCATCTCGCCCGGAGCCAGCTGGAAGACGATAGGTTTTGCGTCTTTTGTCTGGATGAACGCGGGAGGCAGCATCAGTTCCCCGCCCTTCATCACCAAGCCGACCCAGAAAGGCTCTTCGGTCTCGTTGGGAGTCTGGGACCCCGCCTCTTTGGGCAAGTAGCTCTCGCGGTCCAAGTCCACGGTAACCGCCGACGGAGAGACGACTATAGCCTGATCCCGCTGTTTCTGGGCATCCAAGCTGCGCTCGGTGACTCTAGCGGGCGCCATGTAGGAGGATTCCATGAGAAATCCCTCGCCCGTCCAGTCGTAGATGTCGAGCGGAACGTACGAGCACTTGGCCTGCAGATCGAAGTCGTCCGGCAGGATGAGCATGCCGTTTTGCTGTACCGTTTCCGCGAACTTCACGAGCCCCTCATTGACCGCGCCTATCAGCGCGATCGGGAGAGTGTTGCCCGAGGACATGATTTCGTCCATCTCGCTTGAGGGCAGATGCCCCCCGACATAGTCGGCAGGCACAACCGGCCCATATACGTCATGCTTTTCGAAGGGAACTATCAGTCTTCCGACTAACCTTCCGCCCGGTTGAACCACACCGTCGACGTAGGTCAACGCCGCCGTTTCGACTCTGATACCGGCTCCGCCCGGCACCAACAACTGGAGGAACTGCTCCGTCCACGAGTGCAACGTGGCGTTCATCCTGCCCTGCAAGTCGAACCGGACCGGCAGGCCCGGGTCAAACTCGATACCCTCGTTATTGAGCGTCTCTAGGTGAGACCTCATTTCGACGCCGGATGTCACCGAGAGAAAGTCCTTTTTTCCGGGCTCGTTCCCGTTCAGCCTGATCCGGATCTCGCTGACATCGTGTAGGACGAACCGTTCATACCGGATATCCGGAAGGAAGCGCCTGAGGATGATATGGTCGTTGGTCAACTCGGCGTTGGTGAACTGGATGGCCCTCAGATCCCCAACCAGGTTCTGTTCCGGCAAGGTGCTCTTCACGTACCCGCTAACTTTGGATACCGCGCTAGCCGGCGAGATTTCCAGGCTCACGAGGGTCACGCCAATGCCTGAAAGCTCGTGAGGCCCATCTATATAAACGCTGCCCATAGTCATCTCGGGGACGCTGCCCCCATCCAAGATGACAGCCGCGCCGATCTTGACCGGGATGGGCTCCCCGTACGCGGTGTTCAAAAGGGCAGTGCCGGAGTACCGAGCACCCGCGAAATCGGGCTTGGACACTCGCACATTTGTCAGGACAAAGTT
>DULO01000003.1 GCA_012840345.1 Candidatus Fermentithermobacillaceae bacterium | reverse complement strand
GGAGCGAATCAAGATGTCGCTTGGTGGAAGGAGCCCGATGGAATACAGGCGAAGCCTTAAGTGCGTATCATGAAGTCCAAGAAAACGTCCGCATCCCCAATGGCGGATTTTACAACCGGCCGTAACACTGGAGAAGATCTTGAGGAGTTGAGCGCTGTTCCTTCCCCCTCTCACGCAGGAAATCCGACCTCGTGTGTCAAACCACGTAATGCGAGATACGGGGAGGGAATTCGACATGATTATCCAAGCTTTGATGACTCCCAGAGATGAGGTGCACTGGGTTAGTCCCTCCGACACTCTGGAGAAAGCCCTTCACGACCTAGAAACATACGGGTTTACCACTCTCCCGGTTCTGGATGAGGGACGCTTCGCGGGCGTGATAACTAGAAGGATCATTTTCGAGACTTTCTTCAAAGGCGAAGCGAGCGATCGCCGCGAATTCCTGTCAAAGAACTTAGTCCGAGATCACCTCATTACCGATGTTCAAGTTGCCCGCGGCACAGACTTCCTCGACGAGGTGCTGTTCCAGTTTTTGAACTCTCGATACGACTTCCTTCCGGTCCTGTCGGGAGACAAGTTCATGGGCATCGTGACTAGGAACAATGTCTTGAACGCCTTCATCAAGGGTGCCGGACTCGACAGACCGTCCCATCGGATCGCGGTACAGGTCGATGATTTCAGGGGCGCGCTGTCCAAATTGACCTCCGTGATATCGAAGGAAGAAGCCGATATTCTGGGGATCGTCTCGTTTGACTCAAGAGCGGTCAACCTGAAGTTTGTTGAGATTACGGTAAGTACCGAGCGTTTCAAGCGACTGGTCGACGCCCTGGGGGAAGAAGGCTTCAGCGTCAGAGAATCCCGGATGGGCAGGCGCTAGTTGGAGAATCAGGCGCTTGGGAGGCCATAATCGAAACGGCGCCCGCTACATTTTAGCGGTGAGGCCTCCCAGCGCCTCGCAGACTTTGTAGATATGGTCCGCTATCCTCTCCAGGTAATTGACCACATCGAGAAAGATAAGACCCGACTCCACAGTGCACCTGCCGTCTTCTAGCCGCTTGGCATGGCCTTCTTGCACGCGCTTTGACAGCCCGTCCATTCGCGACTCCAAGTTCGCGACCTCCGCGATGGCTCCTTTGTCGCCGGTCTCCAAGGCTTTAACGGTCAGGTCGAACATACTGAAGATCATGTCTTGGATCTCCCGGAGATCTCTAATGGCCTCCGAGCTAAAGACCAGGTTCTTCTCCATCTTTTCGTGGGCCAGCCTCGACAGGCTGAGCGAATGGTCTCCAATGCGCTCAACGTTGTTGATACCCCTGATAAGCGTTGGCACCGACGCTGACTCCTTATAACTTAAAGGCCTCTTGGACAACTCGATGATGTACTGGGTTATCTGCCTTTGAAGGTCGTTTAGAGTCTCTTCGTCCCTCTCGGCTTGGTCCAGCTTGGCAGGGTCGTTGCGGTAGAACCCTTCCATTACTTCCTCGAACATGCGTCGAGCTATGCCCACGGTGCGAGCAGTTTCGGCGATGGCCGCCTTTATGGCCGCTATTGGGGTGTCCAGCAGGAGCCTATCGGTGAACACCGGGACTACCTCCTGGTCTTCCTCTCTGTCCCGGATGACGGTTTCAAGGAACTTGACGTAGTACTTGGTGAGCGGCAAGAACACTACCGCGGAGAAGATGTTAAAGATAGTGTGGGAGTTGGCGATCTGGACCGCTATGTCGCCTCCGGGTTGAAAGTAGTCGGTCGCGACGGCGACTATGTGTGTGAACCACGGAAGGAGGATCCACGCTATCAAGACGCCTATGATGTTGTACAGAGTGTGGGCCCAGGCGGTCCTCCTGGCGTGGACATTGCCCTGGACGCTTGCCAACTGAGCCGTGATACACGTGCCAATATTGTCGCCAAACATGACGCAGATGGCGGAACTCAGGTCTAGGAGGCCCGCCTGGCCGAGGACCATGACCAAGCCGACAGTGGCCGCGCTGCTGTGGACAGCCGCCGTTGCCACGATGCCTAAGAGTATGGCGATCCAGGGGACGGAAGCGTAGTTCAAGAAGAAAAAACGTAGAGTCTCGTTGCTCTGCATGAAGGGCACGCCGGAGTTCAGTATCCTGAGACCGAGGAACATCATCCCAAATCCCATCACGGCATCGCCAAAGTTCTTTGGGGTCTTGTTCTTTGACAGGAGGCTGATGGCGAAACCAACTCCCAAGACGGGAAGCGCTATGTCTGTGAGCTCGAGTCGAAAACTGAACGCCATTAGCTGGGCGGTGATAGTCGTGCCGATATTGGCCCCGTAGATGATCCCGATGGCCTGGGGGAGCTTCATGAGCCCCGCGTTTACGAATCCGATCGTCAAGACCGTGATGGCCGTGCTGCTTTGTACTAGCGCTGTGAGAAAGGTCCCCACAAGGAACGCGCTCCAGACCTTGCCCGTGAGCACAGAAAGGATTTTGCGCATCATTTCGCCGGACGCTTTTTCCAGTCCGGTTCCCATCTTGTCCACACCGTACATTAGGAGCGCAGTGCCGCCTATGAGTCCGAATATCAGTTCCTTCATACGCTCACCCCCGGGGGTCTGGTCGGCTAGTCTAGCTCGCTCAATCTTTTGAGTCCAGCCTCACGCCACAAGAGTCCTTCGACCAGATGCCTTCGGGCGGGCAAAAAAAGCCGGCGCCGACAAACGCTGGTAGAACAAGGGACGGGCGCGTGAACACTCAAATGGGTGACTTCTATACCACACTAGTATGCAAGGTATGTCACCCTCTGGACGCCCGTCACAGAGAGCGCGTAAGTCGGCCGCCTGCCGTTAACGGTACAGACCGTAAGTCTTGTTTACTTCTAGGATGAACATTATCCCCCGGCCCGGCTCGTCGATCTTCATGGTTTCCCTGATGGCTTTGACGATGGGGTCGGTGAGCTCCTTCTCGGCCAGGATCATAACGATTTCCTTCTCAGGTTCTATTACCATGGAAAAGAGGGTCTGCTTCTCGTGGATCCCCGAGCCTCTCGCGTTTATGATAGTGGCTCCTTTGGATCCCGCTGCACTGGCCGCGTCTACTACTTCTTCGCCTTTCCCTCTGTCCACCACCGTGAAAATGGCGTTGTACAAGCCTTCTTCCATGGTTTCGAACTCCTTTCTCTGGTCTGACTGCACGTGCAGTCCGAAGTAACTGGCCAGGTTCGTGGAAAAAGCGATTCCGTGATTGGGTTTATCCAGCCTGAGCCCTTGCGAGATGGCATCCAGGGCCCGGAACGCGGTTTCCGTGTCTGAGATCATGAGCACGATTTCTTTCCTCACGTCGTTTAGGGACAACATGTCCAGCAAGGCGCTCTTTACCGTTCCTCTGCCGAGGCATATTGTGCCTCCTGTCACTCCGGCGTTCTTGGCTATTTTCAGGACTTTGCTGCCGGTGCCGAAGTTCACTATTACCACAGCCAATTGGTGGCTTGATATGGCGGCGTTAGGAGTCAACGCTCTTCATACCTCCTTTGGCTGACTTGATCTTGTATATGAACCCGAGTATTTGCAGGGCGATGAGGGGCGCCATCGCGACCATGGCTATTATTCCGAACCCGTCTCGCAGGACGTCGGCTCCCGGGGTGGCCTCGGCCACGCCCTGTGCGAAGGCCAGGATAAAGGTGGCCGTCATCGGTCCGGAAGCGACCCCGCCCGCGTCGAACGCTATTCCCACGAACAAGTTGGGAACGAAGAAGGTAAGCGCGATGGAGATCACATAACCGGGCAACAGAAAGTGCCACAGCTGAAGCCCAGGCACCATGATCCTCACCATAGACAGGGCCACGGCGAGGGCGACGCCCAAAGACAAGGCGATGACTATCAGGTTGCCCCGTACATATCCGCTTGTTACGTCTTCCGCCTGGCGGTTTAGGACGTGAACCGCGGGCTCAGCCAAAATGACAACCATGCCAAGTATGAATCCTACCACTATGGGCAACCACTTGTTGCCTAAGGACGCGACGCTGTGCCCTACCACGGATCCCACTTCCATGAAGCCCGCGTTCACGCCCGTCAGGAACAGCACCAGTCCGAAGAAAGTGTAGCCTAGTCCCTTGATAATCCTTGCGAACGCCCGTCTTGTCAACTTAAACGACCTCGCCTGGAAGACGAGAAAAAGCGCGACCAGGGGCGACAAAGCCAGGAACACCTCATATGCCACGACCGGAAGCTCGTGGGCGTAAGAAGCGAAGATGGAGGTCACTTCTCCGCCGCTAGGAAGGCTACCTTGCAAAGTGGCCGGGGGAGAGAGCAAGCTCATAAGCAAGACTCCCACAATGGCGCCTGCCGAAGCCACTCCGGACAGCCCAAAACTGTCTTCTTCAGAGGCTGATCCTTTAAGAGCGGCAACCCCCAGCCCCAACGCAAGCAGAAACGGGACCGTCATGGCGCCGGTTGTGGCCCCCGAAGCGTCAAAAGCGATAGCCACGAACTCAGATGTCGAGAACAGTCCCAAGACTAAGATGATGGCGTAGACTACGGCGAACAGGTTTCTGAGCAGCCGGTTGTATACGATCCTCAAGAGACCGAAGGCTATTAGGACCCCGATACCCAGGGATACCGCGATGACTATGGCCCATCTGGACACTACCCCGGACGTTACGCTCTCAACTTGTCCGGCGAGGATATGAAGGTCCGGCTCGGCTACGGAGATCAAGAAACCGAGCCCAAATCCTGAAGCCGCGACTATCCATGCTTTGTTGGTTTTGGTAAGGGCGGAGCCAAGCAAGGTGCCAACCTGTCCGACACCGATTTCCGCTCCGAAAAGGAATATGGATAGTCCGGCTATCACAAAAGCGGCCCCCAGAAGGAATTTCCACAACATAGGGCCTTCGAGAGGGGCAACAGTGAAATGCAGTACGAGAACTATGAAGGTGATGGGAAGGACAGAATACAGGACTTCCTTTAGTTTGGTGGCAAGAATGGCCAAGCGACAGTCACTCTCCTTAAGGCCCAATCATTGGAAAACCACGGTTTTTTGGCAGGAATCACGGGAAATTGAGAAAGACATTTTACAGACATTATATAGTACGGCTCGATCTCCGGGCTAGACGACGAGCGTGACGACTTTTTCCTGAGAAAGCCTGTCACGGAATTCAAAGAAACCGGGCAGTACGCCCGCGCCCTGCCCGGTTGTAGTACAAGGGTTTTGCCAGGAAACTACCTCAAGATGGCCGCCAGGTCGGCTTCGGGGGTGCTGATGGGCTTTATCCCGAACTTGTCTACCAACACGTTGAGCACGTTGCTTGAGAAAAAGGCCGGTATAGACGGCCCGATATAGATGTTCTTCAAGCCCAAAGCCAGAAGCGTCAGCAGGATGCAGACCGCCTTTTGCTCGTACCACGAGAGTACCAGCGTCAACGGGAGTTCGTTCACTCCGCATCCGAAGGCGCCGGCCAACGCCGACGCTACCTGGATGGCCGAATAAGCGTCGTTGCACTGGCCCATGTCCATGATTCGCGGAAACCCTCCGATTTCGCCCAGGTCCAGATCGTTGAACCTGAACTTGCCGCAGGCAAGGGTGAGGACTACCGTGTCCTTAGGGGTGTTCTTGACAAAGTCGGTGTAGTAGTTTCTGCCGGGCTTGGCACCGTCGCAACCCCCTACCAGGAAGAAGTGACGAATGGCCCCGGCTTTTACCGCCTGGATCACTTTGTCGGCATTTGCCAAGACAGCGTTTCTGGCAAAACCCGTCATCAAGGTAGAGCCCCCGTTGATGCCGGTAAAGCGCTTGTCCTCTTTCCAACCGCCCAGTTCAATGGCTTTTTGAATGACCGGCGAGAAGTCTTTCCGGCCGTTTTCGTCCTCGGGAATGTGCTTTAGGCCCGGATAGCCCACCACCGAAGTCGTGAAAACACGATCGGCGTAGCTGGGCTTAGGAGGCATCAAGCAGTTGGTGGTGAAGAGAATGGGAGCCGGTATGCCGTCAAACTCCTTTTGCTGGTTCTGCCAGGCCGTCCCGAAGTTGCCCTTCAGGTGGGGATATGCTTTGAGAGCCGGATACCCGTGGGCAGGCAGCATCTCTCCGTGAGTATAGACGTTTACGCCCTTGCCCTCTGTTTGCTCCAAGAGCTGCTTAAGGTCAAAAAGGTCGTGGCCGCTTATCACTATGAACGGGCCTTTTTCCACGTCCGTGGTTACCTTGGTTGGAACCGGATGGCCGAAAGCCTCTGTGTTGGCGGCGTCCAACAAGGCCATGCACTTGAGGTTTACGTGTCCGAACTCCATGAGAAGATCCAACCATTCCGCGACGGAGCGCTCTTCGCCTATAGCGCGCATGCCCTTGAAGAACCAGTCCGTCACCTCGGGGTCCTCTTTGCCCAAGACTCGCGCGTGGTGGGCGTAGGCGGCCATTCCCCTTAACCCCAATAGCAGCGTAGAACGAAGGGACACTATATCAGAGTCACCTTTCCACAGGAGATCGGGGGACAGGTCATCCGCGCCGCCCATGGAGTCTTTGACTGCACGTGCTTCACGTATGAGACCGTCAATTCTGGACGGATCGAAATTGACGTTTGTGACGGTAGCAAACAGTCCGTCGACAATGAGTTCCGCGGCACGCTTTGTGGCGGTCTTCCCCAGACACGCCCTGGCGAGACCCACCAAGGCTCCGGTGAGTTCATCCTGTTTGTTGGCCACGTCCGGCTTCTTCCCGCAGACTCCTGTAACCGTGCATCCTTTTCCTCCCGCGGTCTGTTCGCACTGGAAACAAAACATGTTGGACATTGTATCCTGACCTCCTAGGTTGCGCGGCCCGTGTCGTTTAGCCGCTGATCTTGTCCGCACAAGTTCATTATGCTTAAATCTAGCCAGGCGGTCGGTATCCATGGCTACAAACGGAGGTTCAAGGGATGATAAGCGAACACCTTTCGGTTTTATCTGGGGCAAGGCTGTTTCGCGGCCTGAGCGAGAGTGATATCGAGGCGCTCCTCCGGTGTCTAGAGTCGAGGGTGGCTTCATATCCAAGGAACGAATGCGTCGCCATAGAAGGCGAACCTCTGACATCGGTCGGTATCGTTCTTTGCGGCACCTTGACGATTTACAAAGAAAACGCCGCCGGCAACCAGGTCGTACTGAACGTGCTGCGCCCGGGCGATATGTTCGGCGAAACGGCGGCTTTTGTGTCTTCGCCCAAGTGGCCTGCGACGATAAGGGCGGAGTCGGCTTCTGGTGTACTGCATCTTCCGCCGGACCGTTTGATCGAACAATGCCAGAGGCTGTGTCCGTGGCACAAGGCTTTACTAAAGAATCTTCTAGGGGCGGTTTCCGAGAGAGCGCTTCTCCTTAACCAGAAGGTCAAGTACCTAACTATGAAAAGCATACGGGGAAAACTCAGCGCTTATCTCCTGGACCTTTACAAGAAGACCGGCTCAAGGGACCTTGTTCTTCCCCTTAACCGGAACCAGATGGCTGACTTTTTGAACGTGTCTCGCCCCTCCATGTCCAGAGAAATGTGCAGGATGAGAGATGAAGGAATCATAGACTTCCACCTGTCAAACGTTCGTATTCTGGACCCGGAGCGCCTCCTGGAAGGCCACTAACAGACGATAGCTTTTCATCAGAACTGCTGGGATACTTTTATTCCTCAAAAGAGCCACATATTTGACCAAATGGCCAGTCCAATTAAGGCCATATTGGGTTGTGCGAACCAGTACGGAGTGCTAGAATACGTACGATAGTGCAAGAACGCACAATCGCATAGTCTCCGACACTTCCGAATTGTTTGTTGCTAGATGGAAATCCGTATAATCGGTACTCGTTTTCGAAGCGTTGGGGAGGTTCCGACGGGATGGCGATCCCGCCAGATAGGCGCCTTCTGTGCCAGTTCGAACTGACCAGGGGAGACTTCCGAAAAATCGGGGATGAGTTTTACCGGTTAAAGCGCGCTCTCCTGGGAATTGGTTTCCCCTCAGATGCCTCGCGAAGGGCGCTTATCGCCGCTTACGAACTCTCCATGAACATCGTCATCCACGCGTACAAAGGCTATCTGGCAGTGTTTTGGAGCAAAGGAGCCCTTCACATAGAAGCGAAAGATGAGGGACCTGGGATACCTGACATCTCGCTCGCAATGAGGGACGGATACTCGACCGCCCCCGACTATATACGTGAAATGGGCTACGGGGCGGGCATGGGCCTTCCAAACGCGAAACGTTCGTCAGACGAGTTTGCCATCGACTCTCAGGTCGGATCCGGTACTACCGTATCGTGCGTTGTGACTCCCGGGCCGTTGGACGACGGTTCGATTTCGTTCTTCCATTCGGTGAGGCTGGCGACTGCCAAGTGTAAGGGATGCACCAATTGCATTAAAGGTTGCCCTACAGAAGCCATCAGGGTGAGGCGGGGCAAGGCGTTCATACTCGAGGACCGGTGCATCGATTGTGGAGAGTGTGTCAGGCGGTGCCCCAACAAAGCCAAGTATGTGGTGAGCGGTTCTTGGGATGACCTCGGGCAATACGATTACAAGATCGGTCTCATACCTCCGTCCTTCTACGGGCAGTTTGGGGACTTGAGTCAAGAAGAAGTAAGGGCGGCGCTCCTGGCCCCCGGGGGTTTTGACGAGACTTTTGACGTGGCCGCCGGGGCAGACCTGGTCGCTTCCGTTATGAAGGAGTACATCTTGGAGCGCAAGGGGGAAGGCCCCTTCATATCTACCGCCTGTCCCGCGGTGGTGAGACTCATGCAGGTCAAGTTCCCTTCGCTCCTAAAGAACTTGATCCCGTGTGAAGCTCCCATGGAAGTCGCAGCCTGGCTTGCTAAGGAAAAGACTACGAACCTTGAGAGGCCGGCGAAAGTGACAGCTGTCTTCATATCCCCATGCCCCGCCAAGGTAACCGCCTGCAGGCAACCTGTGGGCAGGGGATCCTCCCTGGTGGACGCGCAAGTGTCGGCAGCCGACGCTTACCGCTGGGTCCAAGAACACAGGGAGTACGCCACAGGAGCCTCGCCGGCCCCGGCAGCCTCAACCGGTCTCGGTATGGGATGGGGGCGTTCGGGTGGAGAAATGAGCTCTCTCGGGACGGCGGTAAGAGGGCTTGCCGTGGACGGGGTGGATCAGGTGGCATCCGTGCTTACCGAGGTCGAAAAAGGAAAACTAAGGGGCCAGATTGACTTCATCGAGGCCCAAGCCTGTGTAGGCGGTTGCGTCGGGGGATGCCTCAACATCGAAAACCCGTTCATCGCGAGGGTAAGAATTAGAGAACTGGCGTCAAGGCACAAAGATTCGCCGAAGAACCCCGTTATCCGCGGGATAAGCGGAAAGGAACCCGAGGTATGGTTCAGTCTCGGTCTCACACCGCGGGCTATCTTGACGCTGGACGCGGATCCCAAGATAGCGCGGCAGAGACTCTCAGAGCTGGAGCAGGTGGAATCAGAACTTCCGGGGTTGGACTGCGGCGCGTGCGGCGCTCCCACTTGCCGGGCGCTGGCGGAAGACGTGGTCCTGGGGCGAGGTTCGATTATGAATTGCACTTTTAAGTTGCGGGATAGGCTGGAGGCTTTGGCCAACGAGGTAAGAGAACTTGCCACCATGAGGCCTCCGGCCATGGCTGAGCCTTCGGATTCAAAGAGCTAGAAGGGACCGGTGCGTCATGATTGTACAGGATCTGGTGGACCAACTGGGAGTCAAGGTCATGGCGATGACGAGAGAAGGCAGCCGTCGGGAAATCCGGGGCGGCTTTGTGGGCGACGTGCTCTCTCACGTGATGGCCAACGCTAAACCCGGGTTTGTGTGGGTAACGGTCCAGACTCACGAAAACGTAATAGCGATAGCCAGCCTACTTGACGTAGCTTGCGTTCTGGTTTGCCAAAGGGAGTTGCTGCCGGAGACCTGCCAAAGAGCGGCAGATCAAGGAGTGACTCTTTTGTGGTCCGCCGATGACGCTTTCCAAGTCACCGGACGGATATATAGTGCTCTGACCGCTTGCCGAGAGACGGGCGGCCAGGCATAAAGCCAAAGGGGGGAAGGAGGGATACCATGTCAGAGGAAAAGCAGCAGGTGTGTGAGTGTCAGGCGGCGTACGCGGACATTGACCGCGTCATCGCGGAAAACCGCGGAGACCCCGGAGCGCTAATCCAGGTGCTGCACTACGTTCAGGAGCGCCTTGGCTATGTGCCAAAGGACGTTCAAAAGAAGGTCGCGGAAAACCTCGGCGTGTCGTTATCAGAGGTGTACGGCGTGCTAACGTTCTACTCGTTTTTCCGCGAGAGGCCCAGAGGGAAGTACATTATCTCGGCCTGTCTTGGGACGGCCTGTTACGTTAGGGGAGCTCCTGATGTTCTAGCCAGACTCGAGAAGGAGCTCGGCATTAAAGCGGGCGACTCGACCGATGACGGTCTATTCACGCTGGAAGTGGTGCGATGCCTCGGCGCGTGCGGTCTGGCGCCTGTCATCACGGTGAACAAGGACACCTATGGCCGCATGTCAGGGGATAAGGTCCCGGCTCTCATAAGGACTTACAGAGCTCAGGCGGCTTCGGAAAAGGTCCAAGAGGTAGCGGGGGACTAACGGGGGAGTAGGACATATCGGAAACCGGGAAAGAGGGGAGCGCATGGTAGACATATCTCTGCACCTCCTCGATTTGCTGGAAAATACAAAGAACGCCAACGCGACCCGGGTGTCGGTGCTAATTGAAGACGACCCGGAGGAGGACACCCTCCGCATCACGGTTTCTGACAATGGACGCGGCATGAGCGAGCAGGAACTGAAATTGGCGGTAGATCCATTCTACTCGTCAAGCGGCAAGAAAACGGGCTTAGGTTTACCTATGGTCATTCAGGCGGCGGAAATGGCGGGAGGGACGGTCAACATCAAATCGGAGGTTGGACGCGGAACCGATGTGACGGTCCTGTTTCGCCGTTCGCACCTGGATAGACAGCCGATGGGAGATCCGGCGGCTTCAATCGTGGCGTTCTTGGCGGGCAACCCGGGAATCGCCACCGAGTTTGAGTACCGGGGTCCCAAAGGTAGGTACAGGTTTGACAGCGCTTCGGAGATGACGGATGAAGGCGGAAAGCCCTTGGGGCATCTGGCCTTCCTTTGGTCCGCAGAGGAGAAACTCCGGGAAGGTCTGGCGAAAGCTGGATTCAGACCCGACTGAGGAGGTATTCACAATGAAGTCCATTGAGGATCTTGAACGAGTCAAGCGAGAGACCCTCGAAGAGATTGGTCTTCGTGATTCCTCGGGAAGCGCAAAGATTGTAGTTGGCATGGGCACCTGCGGTATCGCGGCGGGAGCTCGCGAGACAATGCTAGCGCTTATCGATGAGTTGAAGAAGAGACGCCAGACCAATGTGACTGTGTCGGAGACAGGTTGCATTGGTCTTTGTGTTAAGGAGCCCATAGTTGAAATCCAATTGCCGGGCGCCGAAAAGGTAGTTTACGGCAACGTGACGCCGGCTCGCGCAAGGCAGCTCGTTACCTCTCATGTAATTAACCATCAGCCCGTACAAGAGCTCATCATCAACACGGGCAACGAAGAGTAGAGAGGAGAGGCCCTATGGAGTTTTATCGCAGCCATATCCTTGTCTGTTCGGGCACGGGCTGCCACGCTTCGGGGAGCCTGCTTCTAAAGGCTGCTCTTGAGTCCGAGCTCGCCAGGACAGGATTAGATAAGGAAGTTAAGGTCATAGAGACAGGTTGCTTCGGCTTCTGCCGCTTCGGCCCGAACATGATGGTCTACCCTGAAGGCGTGTTTTACTGCGGCGTTCAGGAAGAGGACGTAGCCGAGCTGGTCGAGGAGCACATCGTCAAGGGCCGAGTCGTAGATAGGCTCTTGTACAGGGAACCCACCACGGAGAAGCCGGTTGTCGACTTCCAAGACATCCCCTTCTTCAAGAAGCAGACTCGAGTAGTGCTTGAGAACTGCGGCATCATCAATCCGGAATCCATCAAGGAGTACATCGCCAGGGACGGCTATTTCGGCCTGGCTAAGGCTCTTCGGATGAAGCCGGAAGAGGTAGTGGATATAGTGAAGAAGTCCGGGCTCCGCGGACGCGGCGGCGCGGGCTTCCCGACCGGTCTGAAATGGGAGTTTACGGCTAAAGCTACCGGTTCACCCAAGTACGTCGTATGTAACGCGGACGAGGGAGACCCTGGCGCGTTCATGGACCGTTCCACCATTGAGGGCGACCCCCACAGGCTGGTTGAGGGCATGACTATCGCGGGATACGCGGTGGGCGCCTCCCATGGCTATGTTTACTGCCGCGCTGAGTACCCGCTCGCGGTTGAACGCCTTTACAAGGCTATAGCCCAAGCCAGGGAGTACGGCCTGCTGGGCAAGAACATCCTGGGTTCGGGTTTCGATTTCGACCTTGACGTAAGGCTCGGAGCGGGCGCTTTCGTGTGCGGCGAGGAGACCGCGCTTCTGAACTCGGTCATGGGCCGCAGAGGCGAGCCCAGGCCCAGGCCGCCTTTCCCGGCCACCTCGGGCTTGTGGAATAAGCCTACCGTGTTGAACAACGTCGAGACCTTCGCCAACATCCCGACCATCATGCGCAAGGGTTGGGAATGGTTCGCTTCGATGGGCACGGAGAAGTCCAAGGGGACCAAGGTGTTCGCCTTGGCCGGCAAGATCAACAACAACGGTCTGGCCGAGATTCCCATGGGGACCACCATAGGCGAGATCGTCTACGACATCGGCGGCGGCATACCCAAGGGCAAGAAGTTCAAAGCCGTGCAGACCGGTGGGCCGTCGGGTGGATGCATCCCGGTGGAGTACCTGAACACCCCCGTGGATTACGAGACTCTGGCCGCTTTGGGTACCATCATGGGCTCCGGCGGCTTCATCGTTATGGACGAGGACACCTGCATGGTGGACTTGGCCAAGTTCTTCTTAGAGTTCGTGCAGTCTGAGTCGTGCGGGAAATGCACTCCCTGCAGGATCGGCACCAAGAGGATGCTGGAAATCCTTCAGAGGATTACCAGGGGACAGGGCAAAGAGGGAGACATTGACGAACTGCTACAGCTTGGGGAGACCATTTGCCAGACCTCCCTTTGCGGCCTAGGTCAGACGGCTCCCAACCCTGTCATCTCGACAATCAAGTACTTCCGCCACGAGTATGAGGCCCACATCCGGGACAAGAGGTGCGACGCCTCGGTTTGCGCCGCGTTGTTCAACGCTCCCTGCCAGAACACTTGCCCGGCCCATGTGGATGTTCCCATCTACATCGATCTCATCAGGCAGGGCCAGTTCCAGGCGGCCTATGAGGAAGTCTTCAGAGAGAACCCCTTCCCGGTGGTCTGCGGCAGGGTATGCAACCATCCTTGCGAGTCCAGGTGCCGGAGGGCGCAGTTGGATGAGCCTGTGGCCATCCGCGAACTCAAGAGGTTCGCTTCCGACTGGGCCATGGGACCTGACGGAGCCAATCCCAAGGTCACGGTGGCTCCCCCGACAGGCAAGAAGGTCGCCATCATAGGAAGCGGTCCCGCAGGCCTTACGGCGGCCACCTACTTGACCATGAAGGGTCACTCGGTCACCGTGTTTGAGGCGCTCCCGCAGCCGGGCGGCATGCTCCAGTACGGAATACCCGAGTACAGGTTGCCCAAGTCGTCCCTGAAGAAGGACATCGACGTAATCAAAGGGCTCGGGGTTGAAATCCGGACCGGAGTGAGAGTCGGCACAGACGTGTCCTTTGACACCCTTAGGTCCGAATACGATGCCATTTTCGTGGCCATCGGCGCCCATAAGGACCAGAAGCTTGGGATCCCCGGAGAGGACCTCCACGGGGTAATACCGGGAGCCCAGTTCCTGAGAGATATCAACATGGGCAAGAAGGTCGACTTGAGAGGCAAGAAGGTTGTTGTCGTGGGCGCCGGTAACGTGGCTATGGACGCGGCTAGGTCCGCCAGGCGTCTCGGAGCCGAATCGGTGACCGTGGTCTACAGGAGGCGTCGCGAGGATATGCCGGCGGCGGAAGAGGAGATCAAGGCCGCCGAAGAGGAAGGCATCGTGTTCTCCCTCATGGTCAACCCCAAAGCCCTAAAGGGAGAGGACGGCGTCCTCAAGGCCGTGACCTGCGTGTCTATGAAAGCGGGCGCCTTTGACAACTCCGGCAGGCGCAGGACCGAGCCCATAGAGGGCAGCGATTTCGACCTGCCTTGCGACGTGTTGATCCCCGCGATAGGCCAGGTCCCCGAAACCGAACCCTTCGAAAACACGGATCTTCCTATCGAGCGGCGGACCTTCAAGGTTGACCCGAGGACTATGGCGACCGGCATAGCCGGAGTGTTCGCGGGCGGCGACTGCCAGACAGGGCCCGCCACCGTGGTTGAGGCCATAGGAGCAGGGAAGAAAGCCGCGGCTGCTATCGACGCCTACCTGGGCGGAGACGGCGATGTTGTTCCCAAACTCGACATTGCCCGCAAGCTCTCGGCGCCGGTCGTAGAAGAGAAGATGAAGAGAAGCCACGGCAAGACGGCTTCCATGGTAAGCCGCTTGAACTCCTTTGCTGAAGTGGAACTCGGGTACGACGCGCGCACGGCGCAGCGTGAGGCATCGCGGTGCCTGCGCTGCGACGTGAAGGAATAGGAGGTGCCTTTTCATGGCGATGGTTACCCTTACCATAGACGGCAAACAGGTGACGGTTCCTGAAGGCACTCCTATAATTGAGGCGGCCAGGACCGTTGGTATTGATATTCCCAGCCTTTGTTACCTGAAAGACATCAACGTCATCGGCAGTTGCAGAGTCTGTGCAGTGGAAGTCGAGAGGGCGAAGACCCTGCAGGCGGCGTGCGTGACGCCCGTGGCTAACGGCATGGTGGTCCACACGAACTCGCCTAAGGTACGGGCTGCCCGCAAGACCGTAGTGGAGTTGATCTTGTCCGATCATCCCTTTGAGTGCCTCACGTGTCCCCGGAACCTCAATTGCGAGCTTCAGGCTCTGGCCGAGAGGCTCGGAATAAGGACGGTGCGTTACGAGGGAGCGCATCGTGAGGAACGTCCTGTGGACGCTTCAACTCCGGCCATCGTCCGGGATCCGAGCAAGTGCATTCTCTGCAGGCGCTGCGTATCTGTCTGCGAGAAGATCCAGGGCGTTTACGCCATCGGCCCGTATGGACGGGGGATGGACACCGTCATAGGTCCGGCTTGGCGCGAGACCATGGGCAACAGCTCATGCGTGCAGTGCGGTCAGTGCGTGTTGGTCTGCCCGGTCGGCGCTCTGTACGAGCGCGACTACACCAACGAAGTATGGGCTGCCCTGCAAGATCCCACAAAACACGTGGTGGTTCAGACGGCGCCCGCCACGAGGGTCGCCATTGGCGAACCTCTTGGGTTGGAGCCCGGCAGCATCAGCACGGGCAAAATGGTAGCCGCGCTGCGCGCTTTGGGCTTCGACAAGGTGTTTGACACCGACTTCACCGCGGACTTGACCATCATGGAGGAAGGGTCCGAGTTTCTCGAGAGGTTGAAGAAGGGTGGTCCCCTCCCCTTGATCACTTCCTGCAGCCCAGGCTGGATCAAGTACATGGAGGAGTTCTACCCTGAACTCTCGGAAAACGTCTCCAGCTGCAAGTCTCCTCAGCAGATGTTTGGCGCTCTGGCCAAGACTTTCTACGCTGAGAAGGCGGGCATCGATCCCAAGGACATCGTATCGGTGTCCATCATGCCGTGCACGGCGAAGAAGTTCGAATGCAACCGCCCCGAGATGAGCGACTCGGGATACCAGGACGTCGACTATGTCCTGACCGTCCGCGAACTGGCCCGGATGATCAAGGAAGCGGGCTTGGATTTCAAGAACCTTCCTGATGAGGAGTACGACGCCCCCTTCGGTATAGGGACCGGCGCGGGCCTCATCTTCGGCGCAACCGGCGGTGTGATGGAAGCCGCCTTGCGCACCGTATACGAGCTGGTGACCGGCAAGACTCTCGAGAAGATCGACTTCGAGGACGTACGCGGACTCACGGGGCTCAAGAAAGCTACGGTCGATGTCAACGGCACGGAAGTCAAAGTCGCCGTCGCCCACACCCTTGCCAACGCCAAGATCCTTCTGGACAAAGTCAAATCCGGTGAGGAGCAGTTCCACTTCATCGAGATCATGACCTGCCCAGGCGGGTGCATTGGAGGGGGCGGGCAGCCGATACCGACCGACACGGAAATCAGAGAGAAACGGATCGCCGCCATATATGAGGGCGACCGCCAGTTGCCTCTTAGGAAGTCCCACGAGAACCCTGCCGTTCAGGAACTCTACCGGACGTTCTTGGGGCATCCGTTGAGCCATAAGTCGCACGAGCTCTTGCACACTCACTATAAGAAGCGTCCGCGGCACGGCACCATGACCGTGAAATACGGCGTGACTCCCGCCGAGGAAGAAACCGCCGCGTCGAACGGGCATGACACGTAGCCGGGAGACGACGAAGCTAAGGTCGTAGGTTGACGCGAAGCAGGGTCCCAGCGGCGGAAAAACGTTGGGACCCTGTTTGTCTTATGTTATTGTTTACAATGGAGCAATGGCGCAAGCAGGCATAACGCTGCGGACCATGTCGGATCATATAGGATTTCGCATCTTACGACCGTGGAGGCGAAGAAGGATGATTGCCAAACGATCGGCGGGATTTATCCTGCTCGCGGCGACAGTCGGAATGCTGTACTACTACGCGGTCAAAGTAGCCCTGGACCAAAGCCCTTTGTTCGCGGTCCCGCTAGGCATCGCGGCGTTGTGCCTCTTGTACGGTTTCTACCTTGAGAGGGGCGCGTTGACCGCGCCCTGGAATGGCCCGTTATTTCCGACCAAGGACCTGTACTTGTTCCTGTCCGTCTTTTCGGGCGGCGTGGTTTCTTACTGGCTCAACGTGGGCATTGGACTGGGAGCGGTCGTCGCGGCGGCCCTAGTGGGAGTGCTGGCAGGGACTTTACTTCCCGCGTACGCGGTCCCGCTCTATTGCGGCAGCTTCGTCGGGATGGCTTCGCCCAAAGTCTTAACTGCCGGGCACGTGGTCCTGGCTTCGGCTATCGCGGGGGCAATCTATGTTTTGGCGCAAGACGTGTTCAACGGGTTCGGCGGCAAGCTGGGCACCATCGCGTGCGCGGGATGTGTCCTCACAGCCGCGTTCAGCGGCAAAGCGCTCTTGACGGGAACAGTCCCTCCGGCGGACGTTGCCTCCCGGATGATCATCACCTCGGTAATCGCGGCGGTCGCGGCCTATCTTGTGAACGTACGGCTCGGAAAAGGCGCCGTAATGGGTTCGGCCATTGTGGGCCTTGTGGGAGGGTTGGTACTTCCGGCCTTGATCCCTGATATAGGGGCAACGTTGGCCACCGTCTGCATCTGCGCTTCTTTCGCGGGGATGTCCTCTAAGGCCCGGATCCCCAACGAGGCTCTAATGGCCTTGGCAGGGGTTCTTGTGGGCCTGGTCTTCGTGTACAGCTCTCCTTACATGGGAGGAGCCGGAGGCAAACTGGGCACAACCGCTTTCGGTTCCGTAATAGCGGTTAACGCCCTGCAGAAAGCCTCCGCGAAGCTGTTCTCTAGGTAGCCGGCCCCTTTAACTCGGTAACCTCCGTTCCTGACGGTACTATCTGAATCCAGGTCTGTCCCGGAGTCAGTTTTATGAGAGCTCCTTCTTGATTATAGAACAGAGTGGGTTCGTCAGCGGACGGTTTCTTCCATGTGCCTTCGAACAGGCGGCCTCCGAGAAGGTACATAGCCTTTCCCTCGCCTATGAGGTCGATGGACAAACGCCCTTCCGAATCGATGGTTTTGTGGGGTGCCCACTGAACGACAACATTGGAAGTTAGAATGACCTCTTCGGTATCCAGGTCCTGTTGCATGTATGTGCCGCTGGTGTCGGTAACATGCCGTGTGTAGCCCTCTTCGGCTTTATGATATTCCACAACATACTGGAGACCGAAGAAGGGGTAGCTGATCCTGAGCCCGAAAACCGGGTCCTCCGACCAGTCTTGGAACTCGTAACGAGGTTCGGGATCAGGAAGCGGGGTATCGACGAACTGCCTCAAGAGTTCCACGCTGGTGTAAAGGTTGTGGGGCGCGACCCGCCTTGAGTCTCTCCAGTACAAGTCTCCGTGGCTGAACTCGTTGATGTTAAGTACGCCCAGTTCGCGGATAAGGTTCAGCCCTGCGGTGTCCCCGCCGCAGTGGCCGAAGATGGCTCCCCATTCTTTGGCCAAGAGGGCGAAGTAGGGGCGGGCGCTGCGGATCGGGCCGATTACAGCGGGCGACTGGCTGTGGTAAAGAGCCAAGAAACGGGTAATTCCGCCTTCGGCCAGCACCTCGTACACGATGTCGGCGCGGGCTAAGCCGCTCTGCATCCTTGCCCTTGGGTTGTTATCGATAGTTACGACTACCGGACTGCCGCCTTCCTCCATAGGTAATCCTGTGAGAGGAGAGATGGGCAGGGGAGGCTCCGGAGGTTCAGGGGGTTCCAGGGGTTCCGGATCCGTAGTGCCAACCGTCCCTTCCGTAGGGACCTCCGGTTTCTTGCATGCTGACAAGCACACCGCCAAGGTCAGCGCGAGAATCAACGCTAACCAAAACCTGCATAAACGCTTCATTTGACTCCCCCCACCGGTAATGATCCAGTAGTCTTGTAGGTAAGGTTTGACTCATGCATACCTGGAAACGGTTCCATATCATTCTAGCAAGAGGAAAGCCTACTTGACATGGGTTTTATCCTAGATGTTGGAGAGAGTATATCTTCGCGCGGGAGGTTGTCTGTCGATGCCTGTCTACGAGTACAGATGCCCTAATTGCGGGGTATTCGAAGTTACTCAAAAGATCACTGACGAACCCAAGACTACCTGCCCGACTTGCGGTGCTCCGGTAAAGAAGCTAATAAGCCACGGCGTCGGGATCATCTTTAAGGGGCCGGGCTTCTACTGCACCGACAACAGGAAGGGTAGCCCACCGAGCGACAGCTCCGATAGTTCGTCAAAGACAGAAGACAAGGCAGCCACCGACTAGGCGGCTGCCTGTCGCTTATACCCGGGCAGTGCCTTCAGGAGTTCCGATTCCCCTGTAAAAGAGAGCCCTCCAACACGCGATCGCGATAATCGAGTCCATAGTGTGATGCAGGAGCGTTCCCACTCCCACCAGGTAACCCGCGTCTTGAAGGGTGAAGTTGAATAGGAGAACGACCAAAGATTCCAACAAGCCGTGGAGCGGGGCCATTAAGGCTAAGGTGACGGGGAAGGAAACGCCTCTACGGAGAAGCAGAGAACCCGCGATGCCTACCGGTATGTGCATAGCGGCGCGGGCTCCAACAACCGGCCCCAGCCTCATGAAGAACCCCAAGGCCGACCCTGTGCCCACTGCGGCCGCTACCAGCGGACCGTACAACATGGCGATGAACGTCGGGACGTGAGAGGCCAAAGTAGCGGAAAACGGTCCAATGACTACCCCCAAGATTCCTCCCATGGCCAGTGGGATGACCAAAGACAAAGCCAGGAGCAAAGAACCGATGACCAGCTTGCGTACCTCATCATGTTTCATGGTATCTGCCTCTCCCGAACGCGCCCGGGGTTCCGGTCTGCATAAGTCGAACCGCGGGCGTCCTTTCGCCTTAATCAGACGGATCTTATCAGGTGTCTTGTCACCTGTAAAGGCGCTGTTCAGGAATGTGGGCACTAAGCTCGAACCAAGTTAAAAAGGCCGGGAGGCGTGTCTCCTCCCGGCCAACACTGTGGTTCTTCTTAGTAGGCGAACCAGTGGTTACCGATTACCGCGGCCGTGGGTTTTGCCCAGAGCCACGAGTTGGTGACGATGTGATAGTTCCAGTAGTACAGGGCACCGTTGGTCGGGTCCCACCCGTTGAGAGCGTCCAAAGCCGCTAGGTAGCTCTCTCTGGACGGTACCGAGTTAAACATCCAGTTCCCGACGCATGAAAACTGCCAGGGTTCATAGACGACTCCGGCAACGGTGTCCGGGAACTCAGCGCTTCGTACCCTGTTTAGGATAACTGCCGCGATCGCCACTTTGCCTTCGTACGGTTCACCTGCCGCCTCGGCGTAGACCGTCCTCGCGATGAGGTCGAGCTCAGCCTGAGTGTAGTCCCAGCTCCAAGGGCTGTACGCCATCGCTTGCGCGGGCACGACGCCCAGGGCCAAAACCAGCACCATGATCGCGATCCACACTCTCGGCGAAACTCTCCTGAGATTGAGCCTCATGTTAACGTCCCCTTTCCAAGCCTCCGGAGTTAGCTAAGGGTTCGGTGAAAGGTGGAGCCCTACCGCTCGTCCAACCGAGCGGATTCACCCAAAGACGGTTCCTCCGTACCCGCCAGAACAAGATGGGATTCGGCATTTGGCGTCCAGTATAGCACCATGGAACAGGCACTTCACTAGTTGAGCTCTGGAGACGCTGGCAGCTATTGCGGCAAATTCCAGTAGTGTCGCGGTAAGATGTTTCTTTACTCTGTGAGGAGGTAGCCCTTTTCGGCCAACGCGGCCTCGAGTCTCGCTATGTGGGAGGCATCCCGTCCCCGAACAGTGTGGAGGTGGACGCCGTCGGTCAACGACGACAGCAAGCCTGCCTTGGTACCTTTCATGACTTGGAGGAATGAGGCCACGTCTTCTCTGGTGGAAAGGGAAAGCTGCCCGGTGAGTTGTCCGTAGACAGGGTGGTCCACGATTACGTCGATGACTTCGATGCCGAGGTCGACGGCGGTCATGAGTTCGTCTCCGGTGTCCTCAGGCGCGTGTTTCACCGCCACAAGCTTGGTGACTCCCCGTTTGCCGGGGTCGGCTGCCAAGGTATAGCCCCTAGGAGTCGCAAGAATCGTCTCGCCTGCCGCGCGCAGCACGGTTATGTCGGAAACGATGACCTGGCGCGTGACACCGAGGGTTTTGGCCAGGTAAGCCCCGGTGAGTGGCGATTTGCTCTTGAGGAGCGACACTATGCGTTTTCGCCGCTCACTCGCGTCCACTGTCTCGACCTCCTAAGACTAAGGCTTCAGTTGCGTATTCTATGGGCGGAAGGCAGTTCCCTTTTGGCTTCGCAGAAGACGGCCTTTGAACCGGCGCCGGCTTTTCATCTAGGAATCCGGCACCTACTCGGCGTATTGGAAACATTGACGGGACTTCCACTACGCACAAGGAGGAATAACTTTGAAAGTCTTTATTTCTTGCGACATCGAAGGGGTTTCGGGAGTGGTTGACGCCGCCCTACATACGTCCCCCGAAGGTAGAGACTACGGCAGGGCCAGGGAGCTTATGACAGGCGAGGCCAACGCCGTGGTTGAAGGCGCTGTGAAGGCCGGCGCTACCGAAATCGTGGTAAACGATGCCCACGGGCCGATGACAAATCTCCTTATCGAAAAGCTCCACCCGGCGGCAACTCTGATAACCGGTTCCCCGAAGCCGCTATCGATGATGGAGGGTATAGACTCAAGCTTCGACGCTGCCGTCTTTGTGGGTTACCATTCGAGAATGGGAACCCCTGGTGTCTTGAGCCACACCATAAGCGGGGGCCGCGTCGCTAACGTGTGGATAAACGACATTCTCGTCGGGGAGACGGGGATCAACGCGGGGCTGGCCGGGCACTTCGGAGTGCCGGTGGTGTTGGTGTGCGGTGACGATGTCGTGGCGCAGGAAGCCAAGGAACTCTTGCCTCACGTTCACACGGCGGTCGTCAAGCACGCCATAACCCGAAATTCGGCCAAATGCTTGCCGCCTGACAAGGCCAGGGCGTTGTTGGAGCAGGCCACGATTGAGGCGTTGAAGGGCCTGGACAAGGCCAAAGTATGGCTCCCGCCTTCGCCGGTTACGTTCAAGATCCAGTTTAAAGACGCGGGCCAAGCGGAATACGCCGCCAGGATGCCTTACGCCGAAATGGTTGATCCGACTACGGTGTCGTTTACGGCGGAAGATTACGTAGCCGCTTTCAAGGGTATGCGGGCCCTGATTGGATTGGCGGGATAGCCGTTCCTTTGCGCTTATCGCTCTGCCCAGGAAGCCTGTAGGAGCAGCGACCTCGCTGCTCCTACAGAACAAAGGAAGTTAACAAAACCGGCCCCGGACGCTAAAGGTTAAGCAGGACTCCCGCCACCACTGAAGCCCTCTCCGGCAGGCTCGATACAAGCAAGTATTCGTCCCGGGCGTGGGCTCCCCCGCCCACAGGGCCAAGCCCGTCGAGGGTGGGTATTCCCAGAGCCGACGTGAAGTTGCCGTCGCTGCCGCCGCCTGTTCCCGATTCTGTCAGCTGTATGCCCATCTCCATGCCGACGGACCTGGCTAAATGGAAGAGAGCTAAGTTTCGCTGGTTGCGTTCCATGGGCGGACGGTTTAGGCCGCCAGTCACTTCGATGGTCACCCGCGGGTCCTTTGGCCTGAGCCCCATTATCTTGGGGATGACCCAGTTGGCAGCCTCGACGGTCTTCACCCGGAGGTCAACGGCCAAGACGGCTTCCTCGGCAACGACGTTGGCCCGCGTACCGCCTCTAATGGTACCTACGTTTACCGTGGTCCCTTCGTCCAGGTCTGTGAGGCTATGTAGGTAAAGGATCTGATGAGCGGCCTCCTGTATGGCCGACGCCCCCATCTCATAGTTGGCCCCCGCGTGAGCGGGCCTTCCCGTCACCCTCACCTGGAACATGCCTACGCCCTTTCGCCAGGTCTTGATCGCCCCGGCGTCGGCCGAAGGCTCAAGCACCAACACGGCCTTGGACTTCTTGGCTTCTTCTTCGATGATGGCGCGGGAGGACGGAGAACCTATCTCCTCATCTGAGTTATGCAACACGACTACTCTGTGTGGGGGAGTGAATCCCAGGTCTCCCAAGCAATGAGCGGTGAACAAAGCTTCCACGATGCCGGCTTTCATGTCGTAGGCTCCCGGACCGAAGGCTTTGCCGCCCTCGACCTTGAAGGGCCGCCTTTGGGCTTCTCCTTTTTCCCAAACGGTATCCATGTGGCACAGTATCAGAACCTGGTCTGTCCCTTGGCCCCACTCGGCGCGAAGATGGTTTCCGTAGGTATCTTGTTTGATGATCTCAGTACGCGCGCCCGCGTCCGTCCATAGCTCTTGAAGGGTTTCGCACAAGCTGTCCACACAAGTCTTGTCTGTGCTGGGCGAATCTATGCTGACAAGGCGGCCCAGCAGATCCACCATGTCGTCTTGGCGTTCTCGCAGGTAGCCTAGGATTTGTCTTTGTCTTCCCAAAGCCAATGCGCGCATCCCCCCATGATTCTTATGTACCATGTCGTTTGTGACGTACGCTGTCGAAATAGAGCACAGTTAAGAGATTGGGAACCGCCTCAACAAGACGATCCAGATAGTGAGCGTAAGCACGCTTCCTATGGTGTTGATCAAAGTTGCCTTGGATACCGCTGACGGGTGGGCGTTGAACTCCCTGGCCAATATGGTGGCGTTGACCGGGGACGGCATCGCGGCTTGCAGGACCATTACTTGCCATGGCAATCCCTTCAAGCCCACGACGAATCCTACGCCGGCCATCAACATAGGGCCGAGGATCAACCGAAAGACCACGGCGGG
>DULO01000028.1 GCA_012840345.1 Candidatus Fermentithermobacillaceae bacterium | reverse complement strand
GTATCTATCCATGTTTAAGCCACATCTCTAATACATGTCAACGAAGGGCCACAACGGCGGAGTCTCTTCGTGAGTTAGCGTTTAGGAAGCGATTATGACGTTAAGCTAGCATGCGGGTGTAGTGCTTTTGATGTGGCGTGAATGCTAGGCGAGCAATGACGTCCGGTTTACTGGGTGATGGCCGAGATGAATAGCGAAGCAGTAATAGATCCGGTTATCTGGGCAAAGCGGCTGCAGGCTTTCTGCGCCGAGGCCCATGCAATTCTGTCTACCAGCGAATCGGCGAAGTCACGGGTCATTCTTCTCGATAAGACATATAAGACCATTGGCAACCTTGGTATCCGCCAAGATGACCTATTCCGTCAGGCTCTTAGATGCCTTGAGTGTGAGTTGTACAGGGCAGCACACGTAATGGCCTGGGCTGCATTTGCAGATTTCATTCAGGAGCTCATCTCGCTGAACCTCTCAAACATCAGCGCAATCCGAAAGACCTGGGACTGCACATCACTTGACATCGTTGTTGAGAAGTATCCCGAATCTCAACTGATTGATGCCCTAGCAGACGCAAAGGTATTCACCAAGAACGAGAGGAAAGCACTTCAAGGATTGCTCAGCAAGAGAAATGAATGCGCTCATCCGAGTGAGTATTTCCCTGGTCTAAATGAGACTCTCGGCTATATCTCCGGACTCCTGTTGAGGCTCGAGACCGTAAAAAAGCGCTGCAAGATATGATGTTCAGTCGAGGTATGTCCTGTAGGCGGACGCGATCTTGATATCTTTGGAACATATCGTCCTGGCCGAACCTCTATTGACTGCACCGCACTGAACGCCAGTTCAGTCTCTTTCGAAGCATAGCTCCTAATACGGTTAGACATTCGTCTGTCATTCGGAACAAAACACTCACCTATGATACGGCTCCCCCTCCCCTATCTTCACCGCCCTGTACAACTGCTCCAACAGCAACAGGGGCATGAACTGGTGGGGAAAGGTCATCGGACCCATCGAGAGTCTCAAACGGGCCTTCGTCAGCACAGCGTCAGACAGCCCAGTCGTCCCTCCTATCGCAAACACCAGGCTTGAGTCGCCAGACAAACTGCGCTCCTGAAGCCACCTGCTGAGGTCCTCCGACGACATCTGCTTCCCACGGATGTCCATGGCCACAAGATAGTCGCCATCACGCACTGCTCGCAGGATGCGCTCGGCTTCGACGTCCCTGACACTGGCCAAGTGCTTCTCGGAGGCGCGCTCCGGCACAGGCTCATCCTGGACCTCCACGAACTCGACCTTGGCGTAGGGCCCCAGCCGCTTCAGGTACTCAGCGGCACCTTCCCTCAAGTACCTCTCACGCACTTTGCCGGCAATCACAACTCTGATGCGTAGAATAGGAACACCCTCCCAACGACTACCGACTCCGCCTGAGGTTACAGATTCAGCGCGCGACGTTGGCTTAGGCTGCCGTCTCGCACCCGTCAACCGCCCGCGCTCGAGCCGACCGATCCGCATTACGCCCGGTTGCATTACGCCCAAGCCAACCTCCGGGTTATTCTACCACCCCAAGCCCCTCAAACATCTCCAACACGTCCTCCGGCGTTACACCCTTGGCGTTGAGCTCCACCAACACCTCGCCCTCGTCGTACACCACACCAAACCGCATCCTGTATCCAGTATTGTCGTCTCCGGCATCATCAACCGTGTACGACCTCGCGCGGATGAAGTCGATGGTCAGGTACTTTGCCCTTACGATGGGGTTATCCACTGTTTCTCTCAATTCGGCTGGTACCGACTCGGCGCGAGGAATCGGATACAGGCTGAGGTCGTACGCCTCACGCACGGTCACGTCCACGATGCGAGCGTTATCGCGTTGCTCCATCCTCCTGACTGTCCAGGTGACGTACTTCATACCGCTAGACCAAGTAACCCTCAAGTAATCCTGCCGCTGGTTGAGAACACGCCTGCCTGACTCAAAGGAAAACCCGTCCGGCGCCCCATGAGGCACGTAATCTCCAAAATCCGGGTCGTTCAGCGCCTCGGCCAGCGTCACGTCATCCTCACGCCACTCCGGGATGTAATCCGGAGTAACCTTGTTGAGGTCGGCCG
>DULO01000027.1 GCA_012840345.1 Candidatus Fermentithermobacillaceae bacterium | reverse complement strand
TCAGGTGTGTCGATCTCAAACTCGTTGCCGAAGAACGATAGTTCTTCTTCCTTGGCAAAAGCCCCCGCGGGGACGAGCGCCGCAATAAGAAGGGCGGCCAAGAAACACGCCAACACACGTCTCATCATCCAGACAACCCCCCAAGAAGTTACAGGCAGTAGTTCTGCCAACACATTCTTCCACATTCATCAAGGATCTCCTGCAGGAAGAGCACAGTAAATTGCAACTATTGCCGCGGACTGGCATCAAATAAGGACGATTATCCTGGTTTGGCCGTCGGGCAACGCGAACTAGTTTCGTTTCTTTCAGCTCTTTGCCGTCTGGCCTCCACAAAAGACAGACTCCCTGCAAGTATTGAAGTGCGGCCGCACGGCGGAAAACCAATGTCTGTCTTGACGGCGTCTCGCAGCTTTCTTGTTGACGCCTGTCAATTGGTCAGCCAGGAGTTGTCGTCTACCCAGAACTAACGGCAATGCAATGACTGCCCACGAACAACGTGATACTGCAGGAAAGCAGAGAGGATAGAGCCGAAACTCTATCCTCTCTGAACTCTGATTCGACCCTGATTCCGGGTCAGGGTCCCCGGTTACATCTCGATTTCAGGGTAAGTGATCTCCAGCCACGTCTCAAACCCGTCGTCTTTGCGCTCGTAGAGGTGGCTGTTGATGGCCTCTTGCATGGCCTCGTAGTACCACTTTCCGGGCAGAAGGTCCGGGAACTGCCTGGCCTCAGACAGAATGTCTTCCAGACGCACCCTGCGCTGCAGGACCCTGTTGACGAGAGTCACGAACTCGGCACGGGTGATGTAGTCGTCCGGCCTGAAGGTACCGTCCGGATAGCCTTCAACCCAGCCCTTGGCGGCAGCCGAGTTGATGTACTTCTCGGCCCAGTGACCTTCTACATCGGGGAAGACGTTCTCCTCGAGGAAGCTCAGTTCGTCGAACCTCGCCGCTATGGTCGCGAGCTCGGCTCTGGTGATGAAGTTGCCGGGCCTGAAGGTCCCATCCGGATAACCCTCCAGGATGCGGCCCCTCGCCAGCGTCGCTATGTGCTTGGACGACCACCTGTCGGGCGATACATCCGAGAAGTTGCTGACGTACGCTCTGATGACTTCCCTGTAGTCGGGGTCAAGGAGCCTGAAGAATACCGCCGCGACTTCCTCTCTTGTGATGAGACCCTCGGGTCTGACGGTGTTGTCAGGATATCCGTCGATGTACGCGAAGTGGTCCTCCAGGTTCAAGAGCGGCGGGAAGTCGTCCGGGATCTCCTCTTCGGGCGGCGGTGGTGGAGGCGGAGGCGTGGACGTGCTAGTGACGGTGAGCAAGCCGTCAACATAGGTGATCGCGTAGTTCGCGGTCACGTCCTCCTCCCCGCGTTTGATGACCGCGTTGGAGGCTTTGTTCGGGCTCGATCCCACGCTGGTCTGGGAACCGGTTATCTGGACGCTCACCAGCTTGTCGCCTTCGGCGAGACCACCGCCAGTTATCTTGTACGTGTTGGCAGTAAGCGGTTCTCCGTTGTAGGTCTTGCTGGCGCTGCCGGCGGTGATCTCCAGCGGCCGAGCGGTTATGGTGAACGTACCGGTCCCGTAGGTGATGCTGTAGTTCCCAAGTACGCTCTCCGGGC
>DULO01000026.1 GCA_012840345.1 Candidatus Fermentithermobacillaceae bacterium | reverse complement strand
GGTCAGAGGCCATGTGCAGCCCTGACAGGTCAACGCTGGCGCCGATCACCTTGGTGTTGTGAGCGCCTGCCCTCCTGAGCCCTCTGGCCGTGCCCGTGACGTTGCCGCCTCCCGCGTGGGTCACTACTACGTAGGCAGGATCTTTGCCGAACCTCTCGCGCACGTCTCGCACGAGTTCCCAACCCAACGTCTCGATTCCCGCTATGCCGTATGAGGAGTACAGGGACGCGTTGAAATACCCGGTCTCCTCAAGGATACGCAGGGCCATGTAGAACAACTCCGGCCCTACGGTGAGCTGTATCACCTCGGCACCGAAGGCCTCGCACTTTCTGGACTTCTCGATGATCTCGGGCTGGCCGACTTTCCTGGAGTCGAATACTTCCTGCACGATGATGCACCCCAGGTTCCTAATCGCCGCCTGAGACGCCACCGCCGCGCCGTAGTTACCGCTGGTGGCGGCCAAAAGCCCGGGATATCCGGCTTTTTTCGCCTGGTATGCGGAGATGGACGCTCTCCGGTCTTTGAAACTCCCCGAGGGGTTCGCCGCTTCGTCTTTCACCAGTATTCGGGCACCGTACCCCGGCCGCGACGTCATTCTGACCAGTTCCGTGATATTCTTCAGTTCCAGAAGCGGGGTGTCTCCCACCCCGACTTCCCTTTGGATCCGTCTTACTTCCTCAAAGGGGTAGGCGGCCTTGGTCATCATGGCCTCGTAGTCGAAGACGATGCCGCCTTGCTCAAACTCCTCGTATTCCACCCCAAGGGCCTTTTTCATGATCTCGCCCCTGCGGGCCATGACAGCAGCGTAAGAGAGGTCTTTAGCCATGTGAGCGGCCTCCTTTCAACATCGCCCTTAGCTCCTGGGCAATGGGCGCGAGCTCAGGCACGGCCGGACCAAAGGTATGACTGTATCCGGGCGACACCGTGGTCAGCACCCCTCTTGTGAGCCGCCCTGAAAAGGTTTCTATGGTGACTTCTTCGCCCACGCTGGCCTCGGTCAGGGCTTTTCCTTTGATCCAGGCTTCTAGGGGAACCTTGCTCGTATCTTCAGGAACCCCGGCGGCGCGTTCGCCCGCCGCAAGGATTATCTGGTGTATCTCGACGATGTCTCCGGGCTTGCATCTTTCGCTCATCTGCGCTCACCCCTTCAGCAATTCCCGCAAGCTTTCGAGAACGAGGACAATATGGCTCTGGGCACAGGCAAGTCAGCCATGGTGAGTAGACCAGGCCTGGCAGGAACCACCAGCGGGATCATGTTCACAGCCACGGCGATGGTGCCGGTTCCTCCCGGAATCTCGGGCTTGATGGAGAGGTTCACCGGCGGGTCTCCATCTATGGTGATGTAGTCTCCGGTATCCACTCCTTCCGCCTCCGGGCAGATCTGCTGCGGGTGCTCCAGGAAGATGACTTCCCTCTCCCCCACGTAGGCCCTTGCCGTGTGCCTGCAGCCCGCGACGTTGCCCGGCATAACGTGGGCGTACTGAGTCTTCCTTTCGACGTTGGTGATTATGGGCTCTCGCTCCTCCACGACCCTATCGATCTTCCAGCCCAAAGAAGCTCCGATTAGTCTGGCGGACTGCTGGAAACCAACATGGCCGACGATGGCTCCGCTCTCAATGCCTTTCTTGAACTCCTCTGGAGTCGTGCCTACTCCCTGAGTCCTCATGACCGTGGGGCCAAACGGCGCGAGGTTGTTGACTCGCTTGGCGTGGATGTGCTTTACATCCCTGCAGATACCCGTCAGGGCTATTACCAGGGTATCGAGGACAAACCCCGGATTTATGCCCGTGCCCAAAACCGTCTTGCCGACCTTCTTGGCCAGGGCATCCATTTTCTCGGCAAGCTCCTGGGACGCAGCCCACGGGTAGGCCATCTCCTCGGCGATGGAGATTACGTCGCACCCCCGCTCCAGCGCCAGGCATATCTGCGGAAAGACCTCGGTCACGAAGGAAGCCGTGCTGTGCAGCACTATATCGGGCCTAGCCGAAAACGCCTCTTCCGGGTCGTTGGTCACCGTGACTCCGACCGTCTCGTCCAACCCAAAGATGGCTCCCAGGTCCTTCCCGGCTTTGGACGGCGTGCTCGCCAAGGCGGATACGATCTTCACATCCTCTTTGGAAAGCAACATACGGCCCATGCCGCCGCCCATGGCGCCAAGACCCCAAAGCATTACTCTGATCTTTTTGGACATGGTTTCCCTCCTGTGATAGAAGTGGCCGGCGGACCGGCCCAGGCAAAAAGATCATCACAACCACTAAGCAAGCAATTTGTATGCCACCGGCCCTGCCAAGGCTTTATGGCCGAACAAACCGCTCATTAAGGAGGATCTCCGGGGTGAGTGAGAGAATGCAGAAATATGTAATCGCTCAAATATTGGACAGAACGTCAGACATCTTGACGGCTCCCTCACTCGAAAGAAGCGGTTTCGATGAGCAAGGACCAAGATAACGCGCACGCAAACGATACATCCAATCCGCTTGAGGCGATCGACGTGAGCGGCCTGGCCCGTGGAACCGACCTTACAGCGGTTGTGGGCCTGGTGGCCCTTTCCAGCATCGACGAAGGAATTCACATAGTCGACAGTTCCGCCAAGACGATCTTCTACAACGAAGCCATGGGACGGATCGAAGGACTCGCTCCACACCAAGTCCTCGGGCGGCCTCTACATGAGGTGTTTCCCGGCCTAAACCCGGAAAACAGTACGCTGCTGCGAGTGCTCCAGAGCAGGGAGCCTATCTACGACACAGTCCAAACATACGTGGGGCCGAAAGGCACGAGGATCACTACTGTCAACAGCACGATCCCCATCATCATCGACAACAAGTGCGTCGCCGCGATGGAAGTAGCCAAGACACTGTCCCGTGTCCGGAGGCTTTCTGAACGGGCGCGCACCGTGGAAGCCCAGCCAAGGCCCAAGCGCTCCCCCGCGCAGAAGGACGACTTCCGTAGGATGTACTCGCTGGACGACATTCTGGGCGAAAGCGAAGTGCTCAAGAAGGCAAAGAGCACGGCCCAAGTCGTAGCTAAGTACGACATGCCCGTCATGATTCACGGAGAGACCGGTTCCGGCAAAGAACTGTTCGCCCAGGGCATTCACAACGCCAGCGATCGCAGGGGTAAGGAGTTTGTGGCGATAAACTGCTCGGCGCTGCCCGAGTCCCTAATCGAAAGCACCCTGTTCGGCAACGTCAAGGGAGCGTTCACGGGAGCGCTCGACCATGAGGGCCTCTTTGAGCAGGCGGACGGGGGCACTCTCTTTTTGGACGAGATCAACTCGGCCAGCCCTTCCCTGCAAGGCAAGCTTCTCCGGGTGCTCGAAGAGAAAGCTATAAGGAGGGTGGGGGCCAACAACCTCACGCCCATAGATGTCCGCATAATAACCTCGTGCAACATCGATCCCATTGAGGCAGTCGAGTCGGGCTCTTTGAGAAGCGATCTGTTCTATAGGCTGTCGGTGTACAGCCTGCGTGTGCCGCCGCTTAGGGAAAGAAAAGAAGACATACCTATCCTTGCGCGCGCCTTCGCGGACCAAGCGGCGAAGTCCATAGGAACCCGCGCGCCCCGGTTCTCGTCCGACGTCTTGAAGGCGTTCATGGACTACACGTGGCCAGGAAACGTTCGCGAACTGAAAAACGCTGTACAGTCCACCGTCGGCCTGAATCCGGGCGCCGAAATCATCACCCGCGATGATCTCCCGGATTTCGTAAGGCAGTCCCTGTCGCCGGCTATCTCTGATGTCCCGATGGCCCGGACCCTGGAAGAAGCCATGAAAGAGACAGAAAAGCAACTCATCCTGAAAGCCCTTCGCGAGCACAACGGGAAGATCTCAGATGCCGCCAAAGCGCTGGGGATCACCAGGCAGTCTCTGCACTACAGGATGGCGAAAAACGGGATAACTAAGTTCTAGCGTCTCGCGGCGCCCAGGGTAGAGTTTTTCTTTCGCCAGTACCTCCCGAAGTAACCCCGGCCCGGCATCTCTGACCACTTGTCGGATGAGAAAGCATCCACCATCTCCTGCTCCTCGGCCGACGCGAGGGCGGCGAAAGCATACAACTCAGCGGGGTCAGGAGTCCTCGAAGCGAACATGCGCGCCTCTTCTTCCTGCCAAGCAGCCTCAAGGGCATCGCGCCGGGCCCGCAAGGCCTCAACGTCCACCTTGCCCGCCAATACGGCTCTGTGCAGGCGCTCCCTCTCAAGCCAGTAGGCGCGGCCCTCCTCGTCGCTTGCATGCGCGGGAACTCCGCTGCCGAAGAATACGGGCTTGAAGGCTGAAATGCACGGAGTCGACGCCCCGGTCGCCCATACAGTCACCGGCGCGTCGCGACGGAGGACGGCGACAAAGCTTCCTGTGGTATGGTCACCGATGAGCCCTCCCGCGTGCATGCATACGCTCCCGACATCGCTCCGGGTGAATTCTCGCCCCTCAAGTTTCGGGCTGTGCGACCTAAGGACCCGGATCATATCCGCGACAGTGAAGGGTCCGCCACTGAGCGCTTCCAGGCATTGAGCACGGCGCCTAGCTCCCTGGGCGAAGTAGGAAAACACGGGTTCCGTCTTGGTCCGGGCGAAATCCGCGCCGGCTTCAATGCCGCGCCTTAACGTGTGTTCACGGGTAATGCTCAACCGGTTGGATATCGCCGCCGCCCTCTCTACAGGGGCGGCAACATATGCACGTCCCGCCGTCTCGAGGACGAACGCCTTGGTGGGGTCGGCGATCAAGAAACTGTTGTCGTAACGGAAGTCATGGGAATACCCGCAGTTGCCGCCTTGTCCATATTTGGCAAGCAGGCCGGTAATCACTTCTACGGCCGCCTCGGCCGAATCCGCGCGTTCTAACGCCAATCGCAGCAGGTCCATGCCGATGAGGCCGTCCTTCTCCTTCTTGGCGCGTGTGAACACCGCCTCGTTGCCGATGGCGACTCCGTGCTCGTTGACGCCCATTTCGGCACCCCATATCCAGTCCGGCTTGAACAGCAAGACCTCGTTAGTGCGTTCCACTTGAGGTATCTCTATGTAGGTGCAGCGTAATCGACTGCCTTTCTCGTGAGTCCGAGCCGGAACGTGCAGTATTACGTGGGGTTCGTTGGGGTCCCTGTCGCTATTCTTGCCCAACAAGGTGTGACCGGAAACCGACCACTCAGGCAACACACACAGGGTATCGCACAAGGCGAGTTACCTCCTTTCGCCGATGAAGCACAGATAGGCGTCTGACTCTGATGCCAGTTCGACAGGAAAACCGGAGACAGACAACTCATGACTTAGATAGCCGTGCCCTTCTTAGGCACAAAAAACCGGGACATGTCCAAACCCTCGTGTTCCAGCAACTTGATCTTCAGTGGGATGCCGCCGCCATAGCCGGTCAAGTTGCCGTTGGCTCCTACAACCCGATGGCAAGGGATAATGATGGATATGGGGTTGCGTCCTACCGCCCCTCCAACGGCCTGGCTCGCCATGCGCTCCTTGTTCATCAGTACCGCCACTTTTTTGGCTATCGCTCCATATGTGGTGACCTCTCCGTAGGGAATCTCGCAAAGAAGGTCCCAGACAATCCTCTGAAACTCTCCGCCCTTTGGCGCCAAAGGCAACTCGCGTGGAGCAGGTTTCTTGCCGTCGAAATACCTATCGAGCCAGTCCTTCGTAGCGCCGAATACGGCCAGTCCGCTCTTTTCCTCCATGCTTTCCGCCACGGTGCTCGCAAAATGCTTTTGCCTTTGGAGCCACAAGCCGACCAGGCTGTCGCCGTCGCTTGCCATTAAGATCTCTCCCAAGGGCGACGCGTAGGTAGTTGAGTATATCAAGTTCTTCCTTCCCCTTTGCGAACCATGATGGTGTGGTAACCCGGTGAAGGCGAAAACACACGATGTTGAAGCCCAGAGCAATTGACTGTCTTCGGGACCACAGATTGTTCGTCTGATTATACCAAGCATTACTGACGCGCTGTCCACCACTTGCTACGCCCATCAAAACGCCTGACTGGCGGAATGACAGCAAGGATTGTCGAAAGAGAGGGACAGTCTGATATAGTTGAAGCAATGCACGCTAATACCCTTCGCTGCCAGAGCTAGAGGACGACTTGGAGATGAGCGGATAGTGTCTATTGAAAGAGGACGGGCGTACTTTCGGAAGTACGGGCTCGAACACAGGATCATTGAGACCCCCGTGTCAAGCGCCACGGTGGAATTAGCCGCTAAAGCAGTAGGAGTGGAACCCGCCAGAATAGCCAAGACCCTTTCGTTCAGGACCGCCAACGGGTGCATGTTGATTGTGACCGCCGGCGACGCCAGGATTGATAACAGGAAGTTCAAAGACAAGTTTGGGATGAAGGCAAAGATGCTTACGCCCGATGAGGTTATGGACATGGTCGGTTATCCTGTCGGCGGCGTCTGTCCTTTCGACATCAGCGACGACATCCCCGTGTACCTCGATGTTTCCATGAAACGCTTCGACACGGTTTTCCCCGCGGTCGGCAGCGGCAACAGCGCTATAGAGCTATCCTGCGACGAGCTGTTCAAGTACTCAAACGCGCGTGAGTGGGTCGACGTCTGCAAACTGGCCGGCACCTAGTTGCCGTCAGGATGCCCGACGGCTCTTGCGAAATGCCGCTCCAAGTAGAGTAACCCCGAAGATTAGCCCTGCCACGCAGACTGGAGCGAGAACAAGCGCAAGATCCCTCATGTTTGAGTGCAGGCGACCTAGAACGTACGCGGAAGCGCATATGGTAGTCGCCGCCAGCTCAAACAGGCGCCGAGCCGGCCAGTCTGTGTTGATCAGCACGCCAGTGTGTCGCCAGTATAGGAACAGGTTCGAGATGAAGATTAGGTAGAGCATGGTAAACACCATGATGCCCCAAGGCGATAAGACCTGCACTGCCTCTCCGCGTGAGTGTCGGAGGACGTTGTCGACTACCCAACCGGTCAACGCTACGCCAGCAGCGCAGTAGAAACTGAACGCCGCGGCTTTCCGGTATACCGAACGGGTCATCTCGTCCGCCTCCACCGGACCTCCGCGCCGAACGGATATCCTACTCCTTACAGCAATCGCCGCGATTCCTGCGACGATGCCGCAGACGAAACCCAAAAAGCCATAATAACTCACTTTGAACCCTCCTTTGGCTCATACACAAACACGTCATCAACCCGGGAGCCAAACAACCGCGCAAGCCTAAATGCTAGCTCAAGCGTGGGATTGTACTTGTTGTTCTCTATGGCGTTGATGGTCTGCCGAGTAACCCCGACGCGCCTGGCCACTTCCTCTTGCGTCAGCCCCATGGCCTCGCGTAGGGCCTGGATACGGTTTTTCATATCGTGATCCTCCGCCTATGTCAAAAGGTTTTGACATGCCGATAATAGATCGGAGCGGAAGTAATGTCAAACACTTTTTACATGGTTGGGGCATCCGGTCCCGTCTATTAGGCAGCAACGCGCTTGTTGCTGTTTAGCGAGCAGGTTGAGGTCTAGGTGGTCAGTGAGCAGCAATAGTGTCTTTGTTGATCGTCACAGAACAGCCACTTTACGTGGCTTTTGGGATAGCGTTGATGTTCGCGAGCTTTTCTTGTAGCATCTGTCATGGGAGAGTACCAGCTCATTCGACGTTATTTGCTGTAAACCGTTCTATTGGAATATCCGCGAACTGCTGCGGCGACCGGAGGGAACACTGTGAAATCCATTCGAGACATTTACAAGATCGGAACGGGACCATCCAGCTCTCACACCATGGGCCCGGCCTTCGCAGCGTCAATATTCAAGAGGGAAAACCCGGAGGCAGACCGCTTTGAGGTCCTACTGTATGGTTCTCTGTCCAAGACCGGACGGGGACACGGCACGGACCGCGCGTTGAAGCAGGCATTTTCACCGATTGAAACCGAAGTGATATTCACCGAACGTGATCCGGAAGGCATGCGCCACCCAAATACGCTCGACTTGATTGCCTACCGTGCCGGGACCGAGGTCAGCCGCATCAGGGTGTACAGTATCGGAGGCGGGGATATCGTCATCGACGGCCGCGACGAGGACGAGACCGGCCGAGAAGAGGTCTACCTGGAGAACTCCTTTGCCGAGATCAAGCAGTTCTGCCAGTACCGTAACATTGACCTTGTCGAATACATCCATATCAACGAAGACGAGGGGATCTGGGACTTCCTCGCGGAAATCTGGAAGACGATGCAAAACGCGATTAAAGAAGGACTTTCTCGTGAGGGACGCCTTCCGGGCGGCCTAAATATCGCCCGCAAGGCGAAGTACCTCTATGAGCACATCCTGCCAACCGCCCACCCCGAGGTGGTGGAATGCCAGAAGGTCTGCTCTTTCGCGTACGCGGTCAGCGAACAGAACGCCGATAACGGCACTATTGTTACCGCGCCGACCTGCGGCGCCGCGGGTGTGCTACCCGCCGTACTATATTACTTCCAGGAGAAGCGCAAGCTCTCCGAGGAAGAGATCGTTCACGCGCTCGGCGTCGCCGGCCTGTTTGGGGAGCTTGCCAAGAGAAACGCCTCCGTCTCCGGTGCCGAATGCGGCTGTCAGGCGGAGATCGGGGTGGCGTGTTCTATGGCGGCAGCGGCCTTAGGCCAGATCTTCCATTATGATCTCAACCAGATCGAGTACGCCGCCGAGATCGCCCTGGAGCATCACCTGGGACTGACCTGTGACCCAATCTGTGGACTGGTGCAGGTGCCATGCATAGAGCGAAATGCGGTAGCTGCCATGCGCGCCATCAACTGCGCGAACCTTGCCTACTTCCTGGCCGATACGCGCACCATCAGCTTCGATATGGTGCTCAAGAGCATGTACCATACGGGGCTGGATATGAACAGTCGCTATCGCGAAACATCCGAAGGTGGGCTGGCCCGCGCCTACAGTCGACGTGGCGTGACCCGCGACCGCTCAGCTTCAGGACAATAGGCTCATATCACCAATGCTCTTGACGGCTTTGGTTGCGCCGGGCAATAGGGGGTAATAGGGCTCTACCACCAGCTGGCATTCCAATCGGCTTCGCCGCCACGTCCTCAGGCACGAGGTGGATCCGGGTTTTTCTGAAAGTCCCTTTTCAACAGCGATAACAGGTGATGGTCGTAATAGGAGCCCCTGAAGAAGTGCCGGTCACGGATCACTCCTTCAGCTACGAAACCGAGCTTCCTCAGTAGCCGGTACGAGCCGACGTATCCCTGGATTTGGGGAGACTTGTCACGAACCGGCTGGGCGAGTTCTTCATCTGTACGATGCAAAAGGCTCAGAAAACAAAAACGCCGCCAGAGTTCTTCCTGCTCTCGGCGGTTTTTTGTTTGGTGGACCGGAAGGGAATCGAACCCACGACCTTCTGAATGCCATTCAGATTTGGCACTTTTCGGGAGTGTTCGCTAACGTCCGTAAATATCCGTTGAGCAGGTATTTTCTCGCGCCTGAGTTTCCGCCAATGACCGCTCTTGGCCGTTGATTTTCGCCCCATTGGCAACAGTTAGGCAACACAAACAGAT
>DULO01000025.1 GCA_012840345.1 Candidatus Fermentithermobacillaceae bacterium | reverse complement strand
GCGGGTCGAGGCCACGCTAGCGTTTCTCAGGCGGGTACATGCTGGTGTTCAGGCGCTCCGTCCGGAGAACCGTATCCCCTTGCATGTATTTCAGGCGGGTTTCTACTAGGAACCCGGGACGTAGGGACGGACGCTCGCCGCCTTCCTCCCCGAGTTCCGCCGTTACCGGCTCGGCGGGTATTTCTTTGATAATGGAGGACTCCACCTCTATACGAAAATCCCCAGGGTCCCGTCCGAAGACCTTCGCGGTGAGAACACCGTCTTTAGCCTCCATAGTCACGACAAACGGCGCGTCGCCTGTGTTTTTCATCTTCAAATCCAAGTAATCGTAGGAAACGGTCGCGTCAAACCCCAGCGGCACGTAGGATACGGGGAGGCCGTGGGCATATCTCTCTTGCACCTTCAGGCCCGCCTTCAGCATAGCCACATAAAGGGTTGTCGAAACTTGGCAGACGCCTCCTCCGTAGTCGTCCACCAGCTCGTCTCCCACTATGACGCCCGCTTTCAGGTAACCCATCTCCTGACTCCGGGGTCCCGTCGCCTTGTTGAACGAAAAGACTTCGCCCGGGCCTATGGTCGTGGGACTTATTATGCTGGAGGCAAGCTCGATGTTATGGGCGCGGTTGTTGTTGTCCGCGTAACGGGTGCTGTACTGGGACACAAGCGCCATGGGAAGGTATGCCTCCAGGTCCGACGCGTGCACGTTGGGGGGCGTCACGCGCGCGGGAACGTCCATGGTTTCGGGGATTTCGTCGACGCTCGCTATGCCGGTAAGGTTCAAAATCAGGGCCGTGACGTCCACTTCGCAGCCGTAACTGTGAGGCAGGACCACCACTTCATCTTCGGGAGTGACGTGGTACGACGCGTCCTTCACCGCGGCGTCCCATGATGAAGCGAGCCGTGAGGCGAAGGCGGATGCTTTGGATTGGTCCACGTTGAGGAAGAGGGGGACTTGCGTTCCGGAACGCCACGCCCATATAGGCCTTTGGCATGCTTTCACAGAAGCTTCTATGTCCGGGGTTATTCCGAGTTCTCCGTCCAGATATGCCTCGGTTTCAAAGGGCGGCGCGGACAGCCGTACACGCCTGGATTCCCAAGCCAGTTCCTCTTGGAGTTTCAAGGACGCGGCCGCCGGAGTCATGCCGCCCACCGGGATCCCCGCGACGGTAGTGCCAGGCCAAATTACCAGGTACCCAAGGTAAGACGTCGCGGCGAACACCCCGAAAAGGCAGGCGACTATGATGGCCCAGAACAGAGGGCGCGTTCTTAGGGACCGTTCCGTTCCCCCATGTAGACATCAGCCTCCTGACGCACTATATTCACGCGGGCCGGCTGACGATTCCAAGGTCTCGGGACAAATCTACCTCAGCTGACGATGCCGAGCGCGGGAGCGAATCTCTGCCTGAGAAGCTCGTGTCCCCGCGACAACCTGGACTTCACCGTGCCTATGGGACAAGACATCTCGTTGGCGATTTCCTCCCCGGACCTGTCCATGAGGTCTCTCAAGATGACCACGTCGCGGTAGCAGTCGGGCAGAAGGCCTATCGCGAGGCGGATTTCCGTCTCAGCTTCCTTGGCCTGAGCGATATCCGCCGGAGATAACCCGTCGTCGGGGAAGTCAACCGGTTGCTCGTCGCCGTCTTTGGATACCACTGTGGGCCAGGCCGCCGTGGGGAGAGTCCGCTTTCGCATCTTGTCGATGCACAAGTTTGTAGCGATCTTCCTGAGCCATCTGCCGAGAGCGGCGTTGCCGGAGTATGTACCCATGAACTGGTATGCCCTCATGAAAACTTCCTGTGTGAGGTCTTCCGCTTCGTACTTATCCCTAACCATGCGCAGAATGTGGTGATATACCTGCTTGTAGTAGGTCTCGTAGATCCGTTCGAACGCTTCTTGATCGCCCTGAGACGCGCACTTTGCCAACACCAAGTCCTCGGCTACCATTGGTGTCACTCCTAACGGGAAGTGTCTTCACTGGTAATGTAGTCCTTGGCGGGTCCGGATACTTCGGCAGAACTGCGTAGCGCGGGGTAGGCATTATTGCCTAGGCAATCAGCGCAGGGGGATGACTACTTCGAGGGAAGTGCCCCGTCCTTTCTCGGACTTGAGGTTTATGTCGGCGGACAGCAGCTCGGCCCTTTCGAACATGCCCACCAGGCCCATCTGTCCTGCCCGCACGAGAGAACCGGGCGTCACCGGAGGCTCAAAACCTTGACCGTTGTCCTTAAGCGAAACCCTTAGAGCTGATTCTTCAAATGCGAGGGAAAAGGTAACTGAACTGGCTCCAGAATGCTTGATGGCGTTTGACAGGGCCTCCTGCGCGATCCTGAAAGCCGATATCTCGATCTCCTGGTTCAACCTCCTGGCGTGACCGGTCACGGAAAACGAAACTTGGATGCCTTCTTTGGCGGCTTGGTCCGCCAGCCATTCACACGCTGACACCAGGCCGAAATCGTCCAAGACCGGAGGCCGAAGGTTCCTGGCGAACTCCCGAAGGTCACTCACGGCCGCGTCCAACATCATGTCGACGTCTCCAAACTCAGGGACCGTCCCCCGGGCAATCTCGCGTTTTATCAGGTCAAGCCTGCGCCTTAGGGCGACCAGATACTGTACGGCCCCGTCATGCAGTTCCCTGGCTATCCTGGCGCGCTCCTCTTCTTGAGCCATGTTGGCTACGGTCAGGTACTCTCTCATGCGCTCCTCACGGGACTTGAACTGCCCCAGCTCCCGGTCCCTCTTGACCAGTTCCTCCTTGAGGAGGCGCTCCGCCGACGGGTCTCGGGCGATGCCCTGGTGCCTGAACAATTCCCCATCCTGATAGATGAGGGATGCCCTTACATCCAGGCTGACCTCTGTCCCGTCGGGCTTGTCCAGCACCCAAGTGTATTCCACGTACTTTTCATGTGAAAGGGAGGCCTTCTTCACGGCTGCCAGGGTTTTCGCCCAACTCTCTGGGGTCACAAACTCGCCGAAGTACCTGCCGGTCACCTGCTCGGGAGAGTATCCAAGGATTTCTTCTGAACGCCCGTTCACGTACAGGAAACGCCCTCCCCTGTCCAACAAGAATACCAGGTCGCTGGCGTTTTCCATGAGCATCTGGTAGCGCTCTTCAGACTGGCGGAGGCTCTCTATCAGAACCGCCTTGGCGGCTACGATGGCCACTTGGCTTCCGACAGCCATCAAGAGTTCGGGAGACAAAGACAGGATCCGGCCGCCGGAACCCCCGAGCAACATAAACCCCGCCAAGTCCTCCCCGCTTGTCATCGGCACCACCGCCAAAGCCTCGCAGGTCAGTTTGCCTAGGACAGAGTCAGAGATTTCCCCGGAAACGTAGGTAGGACGAGTCGTGCACTTGGCCGCCATCGCCAGGCACGAATCGTCGTACACTCTGAGGGTGATATCCTGGGAGACCAGGGCACAGTCTTCGGACTTGCTGACCGAAGCCGAAACGTACACTGACCGGGCGCTGGGCGAGTACAGCATTATAGCGGCGGCGTCCACAGGGAAACTCTCTATCAACAGGGAAGCGATCTTGCCCATGGCTTCGTCCCGGGTAAGGTTGTCCCTGGTGATCCGGCCCATTTCAAGGACCAGTTTTGTCCCTGCCCACCCGGAAGCGTCACTCACAGGGCGTCACCTCTAGGTCTTTCTCCTTGATGATGCCTTTCTTGAGCGCGGTTATCACGGCTTCTGTCCTTGAGGCGACATCGAGCTTCAAAAACACGGAAGCCAAATGAGACTGGACGGTACGCGGGCTAACCCTGAGTTCCTGCGCGATCTCCTTGTTGGAGAGCCCTCGGGCAGCAAGAGCCAGCACGGTCCTCTCCTTCACGGTCAGAACGCTTGGATCACCGTCTCGAGTTGAGGTCGCTCCCGCGCCGGACGTGGCGGGTTCGGCCAAGGGCCGCTGTGATACGGGCACCCGTGCTTCATCCGAGCTCTGAGTGCTCTCCTGACTGCTCCCTTGGGGACCGCGCCGCGCTATGCGGGAGAATACCTCTTTGGCGATCTTCTGGTCGAGCACGGACTCCCCCAGGGCTGTGGCGCGAATAGCCGCGATGAGTTCTTCTGACCTGGCGCTCTTTAGGATGTATCCCGAAGCTCCGTTCTCGAGGAGCCGCGTCACGTACTGGAAATCGTCATACGCAGTGAGCGCGAGGATGCAAACAGAGGGATTGGCTTCTTTGACTCTCTTAGTGGCCTCAATGCCGTTCATCCGCGGCATTGAGACATCCATAGCAACAACTTGTGGGGAAAGCTTCGCCGCCATCTCGATCGCCTCGAGACCGTCAGAAGCTTCCCCCACCACTTCCATATCGGGCTCCGCTTCAAGGAGCCTTCGAGTCCCCTCGCGGACCATGGCATGGTCGTCGCAGAGGAGGATCGTTATCTTGTTACTGTTGCGTGCCGGCGAGGGCATTTCTCACCGCCTCGATAATGCCTTTGCTGGTAAACGTCGCCCCGGACACTGTGTCTACTTCAACCTTCTGCTCGTCAACCATCGCCTGGGGAATGCCCTTCAGCGCGGGCCCCGCGATGCTCGGGGTCTCATCCTGCTGAAGGATCTTCACGGACTCGATCTTTCCGCCCGTCACGACCACCGACACCTTGATGGGTCCCATAAGCCCTTCTCCGGTACCCTCATAGGTCCCGTCAGGCACAATCGCCAGGTTGATTGGAGCCTTGGACTCGCCGAGCCCGAGGACCTCCATAGCGAACTCCTGAGCAGCGACTACGCCGCCAATCACCGCGCGGGACGAAATCGAAGCGCCGGTGATAATGTCCACGCTGCCGGGATTCTCCACGCCCTCGAACCTTCCGAGAAAGCTCTCTTCTTTGGTCTTCGAGCCGATGCCCGCGGTCTCAGACATGGACAGCACTACGACCTTTGTGATCTTGCCGGCGGAATCCAACCCGACCACCATCTCGATGGGGCCGCCGTAACCTGTCGCTACCGTCTTCACAGCCGCGCCAACGACATCGCTGCCCTTATATCCAATCCAGTATACCTGGCCGCCTTCTGATTTCTCCTCAACCCTGACGGCACCCGGGATAACCGACTTGGCCGCGTTAAGAGTATCCTCGATAGCCCTCTGGTCAATGATTGGCTTGGTCGAAGCATAGACAATGGCAAGTCCCACTCCCGCGACAGCGCATACAATCATCAAAGTGAGACTTAACTTGGCCATTTCCTTCATGCACGTCGCCTCCCCGATTGCCGGACAACTTTCAGTATTGTTAGTGAAGAACCAAATAGAATGATAGCACAGATCAAATCGCAGGTCATTGATTTATTGCGCTCGTAGGAAGCCTTCTCCTCGCGCTCCTTTCCGGCAACGCGGACGATCTAGACACTCCCGTCACCCAGTGGAGACTTCCTCCGCACTCCCCAACCGTTTGCCTATGGGTTTGTCAAAACTTCGGTGTGTAACGCGAGTCGGCTGACGAGAGTTCCTGAACGAAACCGTCTTCCAGCCCAAGTGCGTACAGGGCATCGACGACACGGTCGTACTCGGCTCGCCTTAGTCGCCTGTTGATCTCCGGAAACTCTTGCGCCCTGTGGGTCGGGTAGTATTGGGACATCAGGCTTAGATACGTCCCTTTCGGGAGGGACTCCTTGAACCACTTGAGAAGCCGTATGGAATCTTCCGCGTGTCCGGGCAGGACTAGGTGGCGCACTATAAGGCCCCTGGTGACCATCCCATTCGCGTCGAAAACCGGGCCCCCCACCTGCCTGGACATCTCAAGGATCGCCCTGGACGCGTGTTGGAAATACTTTGGCGCCGCCGAGTACTTCACCGCCAAGGTATCGTCGAAGTATTTGAGGTCGGGCAGGTATACGTCTACCAACCCATCCATGGCGGAGAGAGTCTCGGGGGAATCGTATCCGTTGGAATTGTAGACAACGGGTATCCGGAGGCCGCGGTCCTTCGCCTCTCGTAAGGCTTGGGCTATCTCAAAGGAATAATGGGTGGGCGACACCAGGTTGATATTGTGAGCACGCCTTCTTTGGAGCGAGAGGAACGTGTCCGCCAGTTTTTCCACGGGCATTTCGGGCCCGTCATCCCCCTGGCTTATGACGTGGTTTTGGCAGAAGACGCACCGGAGGTTGCAGTGGATGAAAAACACGGTGCCGGAACCGTTCGTCCCTGAGATTGGCGGCTCCTCCCACATATGGAGGTCAGCCATGGACACCTCGGGCACGCTGCCCGCCCCGCAAAACCCCTTTTCCCCCGCTTTCCGGTCAACCCGGCAGTAACGGGGGCAAGCCAGACACCTGCTCTGGTTACTTGGGCCGCTTAGGCTGCTTCCGCTGCTCCGGTCGCCCTGACTTATCTGGTTGCTTCGCGTGCTTTCCACCGGTTTTCCCTCCCAGCGTACGACCGAACCCGCTCCTCGTCTGGTTACTTGGATTATAGTCCTTGGCGCCGCGGTTTTCACTGACAGAGCCGGGAAGAAACCGCCAAAGCACCCCGGGAAGGAGCCTGAAAAGGAGCCCCGGGAAGGAGCCTGGGTGCCCTCCGTAGAAGCATGACATGCGCCCAAATCCCCCAGCGATGGACGGAGGCACATGAGCAGGATTCAGATAGACCAAGGCACGGTCACCTTTAAGGTCAAGGACGCGACATATTATGTGAAACAGAACTTCGCCCCCTCCATCCAAGTTTTCAAAGCGGAAGTGCCTTACAGTAAGAGGAAGGGGATCCCGGAGACGTTCTTCTCAAACGGACCGGTGGAAAGAATCGTGAGCCTGCTGGGAGCGAACCGGTGCAACGTGGTTAACGTCAGGCTCGCCTCAGACATGGACCTCACTCAAGAAGAACGGGACATTCTCACCGAAGCGGTCGGTCCTGATTTCTACTTTTCAAGGTCCGCCTACGACTATAAGCCGTCCGACCTTCCGTTGAAGGACCCTGAAATCGCGTTAGGATACCAGGTCGTGCTCGACACCATCGTCCGGAACTGGGACGACGGCGAGAGGAACATGGCGTGGGTGGAAGGCATCCCGGTCTGGTACGATTTTGGCGCGAGTCTAGATCCGAGATGCCAAAACGTTTTTCGTTTTATATTGAAACTCGAGGAAGCCAGGAACCTTGGGAGGGTCTCCTCCATAGTCACCTATTTCATGGACTATACGAGACGGCGCAGTCAGATCCTGAAGCGGGCCATAGCCACGTTTTCCACTATCCCCAATCTTGAGATAAGGACTATACTCAACATAGCCAAAGTGGAAATTCCCGCTTATTTCGGTGAGTACGTCGCGAACAACATCAAACAAGTGTCTGAAGATATTGATATAATAAGAGGAGCTTTTCTTAGAGAACTCGTAGTTGGAAGAGAAGGCTGGATTAAGTAACCCCGAGACCGGCGTTCTGCCGTGTATTACATGTTGTGTCACTTATGACGGAAGGAGGTGCGAGATGGCGCGAGCGCGGGATTTCACCATCGATCTTCATGTTCACTCTGTCTTTTCTGGCGAGTCTTTGGCCGAGCCGAAAGACATAATCGAAGCGGCGCTCCAAAAAGGGCTCGACGCCATCTGCATCACCGAACACGACAGCCTCTCGGTGAGCCTCCCTTTCGATGAAATCTCCAAGCGTTACCCGCTTAAAGTCTTTCGTGGAGTGGAAATCTCGACAGACGCCGGCCACATGCTGGTCTACGGCGTAACCGACGCCGACTGGAACGACTGGGGCAAGTCCGGATCTGTTCACGCTCAAGAACTGATCTCGAAGGTCCGGAGTCTTGGGGGCGTTGTGGTGCCCGCCCACCCGTACGTTATGGAATCGTGCGGGCTGTGCGACGCGAATCCCCGCGTCCACGTGGACGAAAGGATCCGCGGCTTAAGTGGACTTAAAGCCCTGGAGATCTGTAACGGGAAAACCGCGAAATACCCTCTGGTATGCGGAGTTCTAAGCCAGTACGCCCGGAGCCTCGGACTCGCCGGCACCGGCGGAAGCGACGCCCACATCCCCGAAAACGTGGGCAGCTCATACACCGTGTTCAAGACCCCTATCCATACCGTGCAAGCCCTCGCGGCCGCTATCCAATCCGGCCACTTCTACCCGCGAGTCTCCTAAATATCCTCTAAGTAGTGACTACCATAATAAGAGCCGCCGGCAATCCGGCGGACAGCTTGCAGACAGCGGCATAATGAAGGGAAAGATAGCGCCATGAGGGAAAAAAGCGCCTTGGCATTAATCCTGACCACGGCCGCGACCTACATTGGTACTGTCGTTGGGGCCGGATTCGCGTCGGGTCAAGAAGTCTTGCAGTTTTTCGGCCTTCTGGGTCCGAGAGGGCTCCCCGCTATCGGACTCACTGTGGCCGGGTTCTTCATATTCGGGTACGCGGTGATGGAGACCGGAAGGCGCATCGGCGCGGACTCCCACTTGCCCGTCCTGCGTGAGACCTCGGGAAGGCTCCTTTCGCCCGTCTTGGACTTCGTCATAACCTTCTTCCTTTTTGGAGCGTACTCGGCCATGGTTGCGGGGGCCGGGTCTGTGCTTAACCAGGAGTTCAACATACCGTGGATAGCCGGCGCGGGAGCGATAGCCGCGGTGACCCTGGTAACCGTCATCTTCGGACTCAGTGGCGTGGTAAGCGCTGTGTCGGCCGTGGTTCCCTTCCTGCTCGCGGGCGTCCTCATAGTCAGCATCGCGGTGCTGTACTCAAGGGGACTCACCTTGGGGACGCCTCCTCCCGAGGTTAAGCCGGTAGTAACCACTTGGCCCGCCGCGGGTCTCACCTACATATCCTACAACGTCATTATGTCTACCCCAGTCTTGGCGGTACTGGGCACCACGCTTAAGGATCGAAAACAAGTGACGGCAGCCACTCTCCTTGGGGCGTTAGGTTTGGGGATAGCTTTGACGCTAGTCTTCCTCTCCATCGTGTCTTCGTTTCCTGATGTCGTGACTTACGAGGTGCCCATGGCCCGTTTGGCGGGCACCGTCCACCGTTTGGGAAGTCCCTTCTACACCGTGATATTTCTCGCGGAGGTCTACACTACGGCTGTCGCCAACCTCTACGGATTCGCCATAAGGTTGGCTCCGGGAGACACGCCCGCGTTCAAGCTCACGGCGACTCTGTCGTCTGTCGTGGGCGTTTGGGCGGCGTCGGCGGGATTCTCCAATCTTGTCCGCGTTGTCTACCCCCTGGTGGGCTGGGCGGGTTCCGTGTTCTTGGTGGCCTTGTCGGTATATCTGCTGACAGGGTTACGAAAGTCGCGGCGCAGGAGGTAAGCGCGGGAAGTAATGAAAAGGGCCGGCGGAGTCAACGAAGACTCACCGGCCTCCGGTTTACAGCTTACGGTTTGGTAACTCGCGGGTTGACAACTCCGTGGCTGACAGTTTCCAAGCTGACAGCCCCTGCTTCTCGCTACTTACTACTTCCCTCCAAAAGACACCGGCACGATTAACTCTTCAACACGCCGCCCGCCTTCGGTCCTGTAGATGACGACCAAACCGTTGGCGCTGGAAGCCGAGATCAAGTCCATGTCGAACTCGAAGTACCCCCAGTCAGGAGCACGCTCAGTCACGTTCACGGTTTTCTTGCCAAGGATGTAGTTGGCGTCTTGCACCTCTATGGTGAAAGTACCGTCGGGGACTCTAGCGAACCCGGTTATCCTCACTCTCTCTGTAAGAAGAGCGCCCCTTTCGGGATGGAGCATGATCACGTTCTGGCCTTGGGCGACCCTGCCGAGGCTCACATGCTCCACTTTGTCTCCCGACGAACCTTGAGAGATCAGCTGGACTTCCACATCGGGTTGGCCGTAGATGCCTAACTCGATGTAGGGATAGGACAAAACGGTATCCGTCGGGTTGGCCGGGTTTGTCAGCCTGACTTTCACTATGAGCGTCCCGTTAGTGTAAGTAACCCCGTCAAGGCTCATCACGTACCCGCCCGTCGGCTTCTCGCCCGCCGCCACCATCAGCACCGATTTCCCCGGCGCTTCAAACAAGGCGGCCGACGGCATCTTTACCTTGGACAACTCGGCCAGCATTGGCGAGATACTTGAATCCTGGTTAAGCCCCACGCTTATCCTGGGAGGCAGCCCCGGGACACCTTCCAAAAGCGACGTCAGATCGCACGAATACACAGTCTTCTTTTGATTCTTGTCCACGTGAATCAGGTACTTGCCGTCATAGTCGTAGTAGACCTTGCCTTCTCCCGAAGTAAAAATGTAGTCGGCCAAAGTCTCCGGTTTCACGTCCTCGGGGTTAGGTTTGGAGACGACTTTCGCCTCCTTCATCGCCGCCAGGAACTCCTCGGCGTTTGGAACGGACACTTTATTGCCAAACCTGTCGCCAACTCTTAATCCGGACTTGTCCAAGCCGGCCAGAGCAACGATGTCTTTAGCTTTGCAAGCAGACAGCAAAACCGTCAAAAGCGCTAACGCCAAGAGCGCCGCGAGGCTCTTTTTAGCGTTCATCTTCATCCCTCCTGCGTTACTAGGACGAGAATTTTCCAGTGGGGTTCCTACGGCAACGTCCTAGAAAAGCCAAAATGTTGGGTTGACCTGTAGAGCTGCATGTCCTATATTCAGAAGAACTTGTTCTTTTTCAGTCTGCGGAAAAGGGGACTCGCGATGGCCGTTAACCCGATGTGTGACCATAATCGCCTTTTCATAGACGGAATCGACGCGGTGGAACTAGCCAAACGTTACGGCACGCCACTGTATGTATATTCAGAAGATGAAATGATCGCCAAGATGCGTGAGTACACATCGGCCGTGAGAGCCTACGCCGGTGACGGACAAGTGGTGTACGCCAGTAAAGCCTATCTCAACATGCGCATGGCCCGCCTGGTCGCTGAAGAAGGACTCTGGATGGACGTAGCGTCCGGAGGAGAACTTCATATAGCCTTAGCGGGCGGGTTTCCGGCCGAGAACGTGGTGTTTCACGGGAACAACAAGACCGTGGAAGAGCTGGACATGGCCGTGCGAGCGGGCGTCGGCAGGATCGTTGTAGACAGCCTGGACGAGATCCTCATGCTGGAAGCGGTGGCTAAAGCCCGCAAACGGGTCCAAGCCGTAGTCCTCCGGGTCACACCGGGCATCGACCCTCATACTCACGAGTACCTCACCACAGGCGAAATTGACTCCAAGTTCGGCATCGCCTTGCACGAGGACCGGGGCATACAAGCGGCCTATCAGATAAGCCTCTGCCCTCACCTGGATTTCAAGGGCATTCACTGCCACATCGGCTCCCAAATCTTCGAAGTCGATCCTTTCGTGATGGCCGCGGACATCATGATGGAGTTCATCTCGGCTCTATGGCGGACAACCGGTATCGCTGTGGAGGAACTGAACCTGGGAGGCGGTCTGGGCGTTTCCTATACAGACGAAGAGGAGATTCCGGTCTCAGACTACATCAGGGTTATGTCCCAAGAAGTGCAGGCCAAAGCTTCAGAATTCGGCTTACGGGTGCCACGCATGTTTGTGGAGCCAGGCCGTTCCATAGTCGCGCAAGCCGGCGTAACCCTTTACACAGTGGGCATGGTAAAGGAACTGCCCGGAGGCGAGCTTGTGGTTTCGGTGGACGGCGGGATGTCCGACAATCCCCGCCCGATGCTCTACGGAGCCAAGTACCAGGCGCTTCTCTGCGACGGGCAGAAAGGCAGAGCTCTTTGCCGTGTGCGAATAGTAGGAAAGCACTGCGAGGAAGGCGATACCCTGATCAAAGAGATTTGCCTGCCCGAACCCAGGACCGGAGACATCCTTGCCGTGTTGGTCACGGGGGCGTATCACTACTCCATGTCGTCCAACTATAACGGCGCGCTCCGGCCCGCGGTAGTCCATGTAAGAGACGGAAGGGCGTACCTGGTTGTCGAGAGGCAAACCTTGGCCGACCTGGTGAGAGGCCAAAGAGCGACCTTAGACGACGAGAGCGACGGCTACGCTAAGGCGGCCGGCGGACAGAGTTGACGTAGTTAACACGACAAAACCCGAATCTCCTGCCTTTGCGCAGGAGATTTTGACTTTGGCGGTAAAGTATGTCCGGACACCGTAGGAGCCGCGAAGGCAAGATACGAAAAGGGTGGTACTTTTGGCTAGCGTCCTAGAGGCTAAGGCGGTCGCGGACCGCATTCTCGACGAGGTCGACAAGGTCGTAGTTGGAAAGAGGGCTCAAACCGAACTGCTCTTGGCCGCGCTGACCGTTTCGGGACACGTCCTGCTCGAAGATGTCCCGGGAGTCGGCAAGACTCTCCTGGCAAGGACTTTCGCTCGCGTGAGCGGACTGTCTTTCAAGAGGATCCAGTTTACTCCCGACCTCCTCCCCGCCGACGTGACCGGCGTTTCGGTTTTCAACCAAAAAGACGGGGAGTTCCACTGGCGGCCGGGCCCTATCTTCGCCAACATCGTGTTGGCCGACGAGATCAACAGGGCGACTCCCAGAACCCAGTCCAGCCTCTTGGAGGCCATGGAAGAACGCCAGGTAACGACCGAAGGCGTGACGCGCCCTCTACCGTCGCCGTTTATGGTCATCGCCACGCAGAACCCCGTCGAGATGGAAGGCACCTTTCCGCTGCCCGAGGCCCAGCTGGACCGTTTCCTCCTGAAGCTAAGCCTGGGGTACCCGACGAGAGAAGAGGAAGAGCGCGTGCTGGCAAGGTTCGTGGATGATGTGCCGGCCCCGACCGGTTTGGTCGCCTCCGATGCCGGGTGGCTTGCTGTCCTTAAAGACTCGCTCAACTCTGTAACCATATCCCAAGCCGTCACTTCTTACATCCTTTCCGTTGTCGAAAAGACCAGGACGCACGCGGGCCTCAGTTTGGGCGCCAGCCCGAGAGGTGCCCTCTACCTGGCGAAGCTTTCAAAAGCCCTCGCCGCCATCCGGGGGCGTGAATATGTCCTCCCGGACGACGTCAAGTATCTGGCGCCCCCCTGTCTCGCCCACAGGGTGATACCCAAAGCGGAATCCGCTTTGCGAGGCAAGACCGGGCAAGACGTAATCGCCGAAATCCTCGCGGAAGTTCCCGTCCCGGTAGGTTTCGACCCTAATGGGGCGTAGCTATCGCGATCTAGGGCTGGCCGTCCTCATCATAGGCGGCTTCTCAAGGAAGCCCGCGGTCATCTTGCTTGGGGCTTCCCTGGTGGCCATTTCGATGGTGGCGCTTCTCCTCTCGAAACTGTCCATCCGCGACCTTGTGTATGAACGCAAAATAACGTCTCCGTTCGCTTTCTTCGGGGATCAAGTCGAACTGGAGGTAAAGATCAAAAACAATAAGCCGCTGCCGGTGGACGTTGTCTGCCTCGATGAGGTGGACAACACGTGGCGCTTCGAGAAAAAGGACCTGGAACCCCACTATCTTCCCTATAGAGCCATACTCGCTAATGAGGTCCACCTGGGCGGGTACGAGACCGTCAACCGCAAGTTCACTCTGACTTGTGAAAAGCGAGGGGTTTTTGCCTTCGGCCCCGCCACCATGAGGTCTCAAGACCCGCTTGGACTGTACCGTTCTTCGACGGAAGTGGCCGAAAAGGATACGATTATCGTGTACCCAAAGGTTTTGCCCATAAACGACCAAGGGTTACAAGACCTGTACCCCTTCGGAAAGAATCCGAAGGCCTCGTGGGTGTACCAGGACCCCCTGTTCCTCAAGACGATGCGGCCTTACCAACCCCAGGACCCGCTAAAGTACGTGGACTGGAAAGCCACGGCCAGGACAGGGCAGCTCCAGTCGCGAGTTTTCGACATGGCGTTCGGGCACCGGGTTATGCTGTGCGTCAACTTCACAACCGTGAAAAACCCTTGGGACGCAGTTGACACGTCCCTGTTTGAAGTTCTCGTCACCGCGGCGTCGTCAATGGCCTACCGCCTCGTGTCCCAAGGATTCAGCGTCGGCCTGGTCTCAAACGGGATCTCTGTAGACAGACAAGGGTACCATTTCGTGGCGGAGTGCTCCCCCGGAAACGGAGAACAGGGCTTAAAGAATCTTCTCTCTTGCCTCGCCGGTTTGGGCTACTACACCTTTGAACACCTGTCTACTGCAGCAGACCGTGCTTGGGCGTCCCATGGCGGCGCGTACAAGGTTATCTTGACCGCGTCGTTTAACCCGGAGTTTCGCGAGTTGCTCCGGTCTCCTCAAGCCAGGAAGGACAGCCTCCTGGTTGTGGTGGGTGATGCGGGCGAAACAGACCTGGCCTCCTTGCCGGCCGACCTGGACTATCCGGGTCCCGTCCTCTACGCCTCGTTGAAAGGAGGGTGGGAGCATGCCGGGGAAATCAAGTTATCTAGAGTTAGCTAAAGCGCTCGGCTCCTCCATCCTCCTTGGAGTCACGGCGTTTATATGGGGCGCGGCCTTCTCGAAGGCGGATTGGCGGGCTCTTGTAGGCTTGCTGGCGTTCTCAGGAGCGGTTTGTTTTTTGAGGGCGGATGAAAAACCGGGCAGGAAGCCGGTCCTCCTCCTGATAGCTGCTTTGAGCATGGGAGGCGCCGTCCTTGTGGGCATTGGGGCTGTGCCTGTCGATAACGTCACCGGTTCTTACATCGCAATGCTCTGTCCACTCTCCATAGCCGCGATACTGTGGCAGCTCCAGACAACCGGATACGGCAGGCGCCGGTGCGTATTCCTTTCATTCGTGATCGCTGCGCTACCGGCCGTCTTCGCTCACCGCTCACTCCTCACAAGTCTCGGAACAGCCGGAATCCTGTCCCTCGGTTTTCTGATGACGCTGGGAAGCACTCTTTACCTGTGGGGAGAACCGGAAGGCGATTTCCGGGCAAGGTCGGCTAAATGGAACCTGGAAAAGACATTTCCCGCCTGGCTCGTCTTTGCTTCTTCGGCGGTCCTCACAGGTCTCCTGGTCTTTCTGATCGCTCCTTTCACGTTCGCCGCCGCCCGAGCCGTCATCGGTTTTGCTGCCAGGGCGTTTGGCTGGATCCTCATTAAGCTCTTGGAACCGACAGGGTCCATCGCGGAGTATCTAATCCAACTGTTCAGGTCGCTCATGTCAAGAAACGAAGACAGGCCCGAGCTGGACTTTGGGCCGGGCGAATGGACAGAACGACCCGTGGAGCCGTGGGAACCGCCCAAGAGTATGGCGATCGTAGGCTATGTTCTGCTGGCGCTTGTGTGCCTCTTGGCGTTGTGGCTCCTGTGGAGGATCCTGAGGAACCGTTCTGACAAGGCTTTTCACGAGGACTCCGACGAAACCTCCAGCGACTGGTCCAGGCAAAAGGCTCTCCGGTGGGTCCTGGACACCGGCAAAGATCTCCTGGCATCAGCCGCGGACTTTGCCGGGAAACTCCTTGGCGCGAGAACAACCATTAGAGACCCGTTGTTGTCCGCCTACTCCGAGTTCCTCTCGATTGCCCAGAAAGCGGGACGCAAGCGGGAACCTCACGAGACACCGATGGAATTCGGCGAATCTCTCGCGTCTCTCATCTCCCCGGTCTCCACAGAGGTGCTGCGTGTATCCCGGGAATTCTCCAGGTTCTTCTATGGCGGGATTACCCCGAAAGACGAGGACATCAAGGGCATGCGGGAAGACATCGATTCGATCAAAACCTACTTGTCATCCCACCCATCATCCGGCTTGTCATCCAACATCCCATCCAACTCATCGTCCACAAACCCGAGCAAAGCTGCCAACTGAGGAACACTTTGGCTCCGGGCTCGTCCTAACCTATGTGGGCGCTAGCGGTCACGCCCAAATCGCTTTGACCGGAGGTTTATCAGCATGCGTTGGATTTTCTCAAGTAAGACCCGGAGCAGAATCCGGCCTCTAAGTCCTCTGGGGCAAAAAGCCGCCGTCTTAACGCTGGCAGTCATCTTGGCGACGATGGCAGTTTTCTCCCCATCCCCCGTAGAGGCCGCGGATGCCGGTCAAAGGTTCCCGAGCTTGGGATACCTATCCGGAGGAATTATCCGGATGAACTACCGGTTCGTTGTCGCGACCGACAGCCACCTGGGTTCGGGTCAGGGCAACGCCAAGACCAAGGCAGCGTTCTCTGATATGGCGCAGCACGTGAAGGACGCTTCTTTCATGGTACATATGGGGGACATCACAGAGACAGGAGCGCCCGGTGAATACGACCTATTCGCCGAGTATCTCCCGGGGCTTCCCTTCGAGGTTTACGCTACCAGAGGCAATCACGAGTCCAGATGGCAAGACCCCACAGGTTCTGTTTTCTCCTCCCGTTTGGGGGCGTCCAGTTACTCCTTTGACTACGGCGCGTGGCATTTCGTGGTGTTGGACACGACTTGGCCGACGCAGACCTTGGGCACGCTGGATGCTTCCGTGCTGTCGTGGCTCGAAAAGGACCTCGCGGCCCAACCAAAGAACAGACCGGTAGCCGTATTCAGCCACCATCCTCTGTGCTACGAGCCCCAGGCTTTCCAGGATGCTGACGACGCTTTCCTCGATTTGGTGAAGCGATATCCCATACAGGTAGTCTTCAGCGGTCACGGGCACTCGTTCATCACCTGGAAGACCGAGGGAAGGACGTTCCAGATGGTAGGCGCCCTCATGGACGCGGCCTACTCCGTCGTGGAAGTAAAAGGAGTGGAGATGTCCATCTACTCAGTGACCAACGCGGGAACGCCGGAAAGGGTTATGAAGCTAGAGGCCTCTGTAAGCGGCACGGCTCCATCAAGCCCGCTTTCCAACATGTCCGCCTCGTACGCTGACGGCATATTGACGATAGGGTTTGACCTCTCCGCGCCCGCGTCCATATCGCTGCAGCTGGATGGATACGCATACGTGGACCACGGAGTCCGTCAGCCCGGCCATCACGAGTTGACGTGCGACATAGCCGGCTATGCCAAAGGAACGCACACCTTACGGGTCAGAGCGGCTACGCCCGCCGGCAGCTGGTACGAGCACGCCGAGTTTTCAAAGGACGCCGACGACCTCCTGCTATGGAGCCGGGACCTGGGCAGCAATGTCACGGGAAACCTAACCCGTCTGGGACCGGACAAGGCTATCGTGGGGACCAGCGACGGAGTCATACGCTGCCTCAAGATTGAGACCGGAGACATCGTCTGGGAGTACCGGGCCGGCTCTCCTTGGGGAGGCGGGACGGTCAACGACGGAAGGCTGTACTTCGGCACCGCCGATGGAAGGCTGTTCTCTGTGGACGCGGCTTCGGGCACTCTGATTTGGCAGTCCGGTTGCCAAGGAGCCTCGTTCGTCTCGGCGCCCTTGGTCTACGACCAGGGGTCCGGGAAATCCGTGGCCATAGGTTCGGCCTCCGGCGCCGTCTACTCTTTCTCGGTGTTCACGGGCTTGCGCAGGTGGACGGCCAGCGCGAAAGGCGCGGTGGTCTCGACGCCGTGCGCGGGAAGCGGGAAGGTCTTCTTCGGCGCGTGGGACAACACCCTTTACGCAGTGGACGACGCCACCGGGACCATCTCTTGGACACGCCAGTTAGGAAGGCAGATATACTACTCTCCGTACCATTCACCCGTCTTCCAGGCCGGAAAGGTGTTCGCCACCATTCCATACGACTCAATACCCGGAGCCAGCTATCTGTACGCTTTGGACGCCGCGACAGGGGAAACGGTCTGGACCTACTCCTCCGCCTCTTCCCTATTGACTCCAATTATGCCTGACAAGATGGGGTCCCAAAGCCTACGCGGTCAATGGATCGTCGTGCTTGACGGAGCCGGCAGGGCGGTCTGTATAGGCGTCCACGATGGGAAAGCGGCGTGGCAAAGCCCGGCGCGGAGCTCGTTGTTCGGCTCGGTCCCGATTGGCGACGGCATTTGGGTGTCCGGAGGTTCCAGGGGCGTCCTCTCCATCACCACTGAAAGCGGGACATACGAATACAAAGTGAGGGATTCGTTCCTGTTCCAGGAGCCCTTGGTCACGAAGAAAGCCATACTTCAAGCGGACACAAGGGGAACCCTCTGGGCTATCAAGACATCGGAGTAGCTAATCTAGCCCGGCACAGTTTGAGTCCGCTCAAAGTCGTCCGGGCCAGCCTAGCGCAGTCCGGCGTGGTTCAGCCAGGCGCGGCACGGCGGAACCGGGCCTGAAATCTCATCAAACCAGGCGTTTTTGGGAAAAGATCACCGTGAAGGCCCTAACTAGTCGGGAGGTCGGTGACTCTTGGAACGGACGCCTGGTCATTTTGTTCCCTCCAAACCGGTCCGGGTAGTGGTAATCGGCGCGGGGTTTGTGGGTTCCACCTATGCGTACACGCTGCTGCTCCACGACATCGCTGACGAAATCTGCATAATAGACGTCAACAGGGACAAAGCCGTGGGGCAAGCCATGGACCTAAATCACTCGATGCCGCTCCTCAAGCGGACGGAGATCTGGGCCGGCGACATGGACGATGTGCGTGACGCGGACGTGGTTATGATAGCCGCCGGGGTGAACCAAAAGCCGGGAGAAACCCGGATGGACCTGCTCCGGAGAAACGCGGAAATCGTGGGGAACGTTGCCAGCGAAGTCGGAAGGATCGCGAGAAACGCCATCATCCTCGTAGCCACCAACCCGGTAGATGTTATGACTCAGGTTTCGATGATACGGTCCGGCCTGCCCCCGAGCAGAGTCATGGGCTCCGGAACGGCTCTGGACACAGCCAGGCTCCGTTACCTGGTCGGCCGCGAACTGGGCCTCGATCCGCGAAGCGTTCACGCTTTTGTCATGGGCGAGCACGGAGACAGCGAATTCGTCGCCTGGAGCAGGGCATCCGTCGCGGGGATAGACCTCCTGGACTGGGACGGTTTCTATGACGCGGCCCGCAAGCGTATAGAATCGGAGGTCCGCGGCGCCGCCTACGAAGTGATCGAGAAAAAAGGGGCCACCTACTTCGCTCCGGCTATGGCCCTCATGCGGATTACGGAAGCCGTGGTGAAAGACCTCCGGACCGTCATCTCGGTCTCTGCGTACTTGGAGGGCGAATACGGGATCTACGATGTCTACCTGGGCGTGCCTGCGGTCGTCGGGCGCGAAGGTATACTGAGGGTTCTCGAAACCCCTCTATCCCGTGAGGAACTGGGCAAGCTGCAGGACTCAGGAAGGATCGTGCGGGACGCGGTCGAATCCACCGGAGCCCTCACCGAGGTCCTCGAAATGACCGCAAGACGCCAGAAACCTGCCCTAGTCGGCGCGAGCGCCTTCGAGGCATCAGAGGAAATCTGGAACACTGTAGGAGACACTGAGACGGGCGCCGGGACGAGCGCTTCGACAGCCGTTGGGGCAGGCGCTGATACCCGGTATGGCTCCAAACCCAAACGGGCAATGCGAAAACCCAGGCAGCTTTAACGGTCAAAGCCTCCCATGGCTTTCAGTCTCAGGGTTGCGTGGGAGGAAACCGCGGAGCGTGTGAAACGGTGACGCTGGAGTAGACGATCCTGGTCTCGGCGAGTTTCCCATCCTCATACCTTCGATAGATCTCTGCCCGCGGGACCACTACCGTTATCTCATGGGGCAGCGTTGAAGAAGTTGCCCTGGCAACGGATATAACCAGATCATCAAGGCGGACCTCCACAGCGTCAGACGCCCCGTAATTGGCCAGGCTTACTTCAGGGCTTGTTTCTGAACTTGCTTCTTCGCAATCGAGGCGCATAGGAGAAGCGGGCACCTTACGCAGCGTCCCGCTTCGCCGCCTCCATTCGATGCGCCGCCACGTGGGCCGAAACCATCTCCTAACCGGGTTCAAGATCCACCTAAGAAGGCCCACAACCCTCTCCTCTCTTCCCATCCCACCTGCTCCGCGATGCGGCTTGCGCCCAGCCTTTTGACTGCCTAAATACATCCAGTCAGCCAACCCAACAACGCTGGGATGTCAGAACATAGTTATGTCAACCCTATCGCCCATGTGAAGGAGGGAAGCTAATCTTCAGCATGAAGAAGTCTTCAGATTAGGGTCACGTCCCGGCTACCCCATGCTGCGGATCGTCGCATACAGAAGCTCGACGAAACGTTCCCTGTCTATGTCTAATCCGACATCGCAGTTGGCCGCCTCCAGACCCTCGGGTGAGAAATCCGTCACGGTTCTTCCCGAAGTAAACTCCCCGTGAGTCTCAACCTCCACCCTAGCTCTCCGGGTGGTAACCAGGGAGCCGTCGATGACGTGGGCGACCGCGGCGGCATCGTGGATCGGGTTTCCTCTAAAACCTCTCTTGCGGTAGAAGATGGAGTAGAAGTCCAAGAGTTCCGCCGCGAGTTTTCCGATACGGCCCGCGGCGCGCAGCCGTTCAACCTCATCGGGATAAACCAGCGCCTTGTGTGTGACATCCAGCCCAATCATCGTGAGCGGCACGCCTGAGTCGAAGACTATCTTGGCAGCTTCAGGGTCCACGTGGATGTTAAACTCGGCCGATGGGGTCCAGTTGCCGGCACCGGTGGAGCCGCCCATGATGACTATCCTCTCCAGGGCGTTCTTTATCCGAGGCCTTGCCACCAAAGCGATGGCGACGTTAGTCAGGGGACCGGTGGCTATCCAGACAACCCGGCGGTCGGGGTTCCCCAACAACACCTCGGTAATCAGATCGAGGGCCTCCGCTGGGGCGCCGGTCTCAGGTACTTCGGGAAGCTCGGGGCCATCGAGGGCGCTCTTTCCATGAACTGAGGGAGCGGTCACTAGTTTTCGGAGCAGCGGGCGGTCCGCTCCTTTGGCGACCGGAACGTTCGCGCCCAAGACGCTCAGCACCTTCCTGGCGTTCCTGTAGGTAACGGGGCCCGTTCCGTTCCCGGCAACCGTCGTCACCCCAAGCACATCGAGGCGACGTGAACCCAAGGCCAACATGAGGGCAATCGCGTCATCGTGCCCTGGATCGCAGTCGATTAGAACGGGTATCTTGGAATCGTCTGGTGTCGTCATCACAGTTCGTCCTCCCCATACTTCTGCTGAGGTTGGCTCAACACGCGGCAGGTTTCTGTCTTGGCTCCCGGAGATTCGGCCGGATCATACTCTCTGGGCCACCCCTCCTGGCGGGCAGCTCAAGACGGGAACGCGTTCCGCGCCACGAACTCGTCGATTTCAGCCCGCCAAGGCATTGAAGGTTGGGCACCCTCTCTGGTCACCGATATCGCTGACGCGGCGTTGGCGAAACGGCACGCGTCCGCCAACGATAGCCCTTCGCCCAAGGCTACGGCTAACGCGCCCGCGAAGGTATCGCCCGCCGCGGT
>DULO01000131.1 GCA_012840345.1 Candidatus Fermentithermobacillaceae bacterium | reverse complement strand
CATGGGAGCCGGCTTCCTGTATCCGCTGTTGGGCGAGATGCGGACCATGCCGGGTCTTCCATCGGATCCCGCCGGCGCTCACATGGATATCGATGAAAAGGGCCGGATAATCGGGTTGTTCTAGGCCGGAGAGTCTGTTTCGGATAGAACTGCTCGCAGCATCGCTCGCGAGGGCCGCTGGTTCGGTTAACTAAGTGGGTTCGTAGCAGGTAAGTTTCTAGTGAGTACTGAGTTTGGATAGTCTGCAGCGCCAGGGTGGCGAGTTGGGCTCGCTCCCTGGCGTAGTTTTTTGGAGCGTGTCGGTGACCTCATGGTGTTCTTTGGAGCATGTCGACCGGGACGTGTTTGAAATCGGAGCGTGACGCCGTCCTCAGGGTGTTTCTTGGAGCGTGTCGGTCGGGACGTACTCGAAATCGGAGCGTGATGCCGTCCTCACGGTGTTCTTTGGAGCATGTCGGCCGGGACGTACTCGAAATCGGAGCATGATGCCGTCCTCACGGTGTTCTTTGGAGCATGTCGACCGGGACGTGTTTGAAATCGGAGCGTGATGCCGCCGTCAGGGTGTTTCTTACAACATGACAACCGGTTCACGACCTGAATCTGAACATCGGCGTCCATCCCCCCACGAGACGATTGGCAAACTATGGCATCCCATGGAGATATTTGGTAATATATGCCAGGAGCCGTCGATCAGGGGGATGATAGATGCACAGGGTTTTCTTACGCATTCTTGAGGAGTTGGGCAGGACTAGCGGACTTCCTCCTGTGGCGAAGATGCTATATGCAGCGACGATGACCGAGCAGTCTCCCAGCATTCAGTCGCTTGCTGCCAAACTGGGGATTGGCCGATGGGCTGTTACTAGGCACTGTAAGGAACTCGAACAAGCCGGATGGATGAAGATTACCGAAGAAGGCAGGTTTCGACGTCCGGCAGCTATCGTTCCGGCAGATGTCGAAGCGAAGGTGGCGCAAGAAGTTCGGGAGCTTATAGAACTGAGCCCATTTCTAGGCGAGGCCACGTTCAAGGGGTTTGCGGTTTGGATACTCCATCCTGCCGTCAAGCTGGCGTTCAACGTACGCCCGCCTTTTCTTCGTAACAAGAGTACGGGACAGAATCTGGAGTGTGATGTCGCGGCGTTGGAACACGCTTGGGTTGGAGAGTATCAGGGGCCCCAGCACTTTGGCCCAACTGAATTGTTCAAAGGGGAGAAAGAATTCATCGAGCGGTACAAAAGAGACCAACTTAAGGCTGAACTCTGCAAAAAACACGCCATACGTCTTTCATGCGTTACGAAAAATGATCTGACGCTTCAGAGAGTGCTAGACGTGTTACCTGCGGACATTCCTCGCAGAGTAATCGACCCAGCTGGGCCGTTCGTAAAGATGCTGGAAAGTCTGGGGCGGAAGGTTGCGGAAGGTAAGGATTGGGACAGAGACTGAAAGGATTCAGCGGACTCATACCGCTCATACCCTCAGACTCTTAAGACGGCTTGGCTGCGTCACTCGCGGAGACGTTCTTCTGATAGATCAAATACAAGCCTTCCAGTGTAAGCAGCGGGTCTACCGTATCGATGGTGGACGACTCGGGTGCGATCAGGTGAGCCGGCATTCCAGTCGCTACAACGCGAGGACGTCCGCCTAACTCACGCATGATCCTCCTCACGATGCCGTCCGTCTGAGCGGCAAACCCGTACAAGATTCCGGACCGCATGCTGTCGGCGGTGGTCCTTCCGATGGCGGCGCTGGGTTTGGTCAGCTCGATACGGGGAAGCCTGGCGGCTTTCTCAAAGAGGGCGTCGGTCGACGTAAAGACGCCGGGAGCGATGGCTCCTCCGAGGTAGTCCCCGTCTTTTGAGATTGCGTCAAAGATGGTGGCGGTGCCGAAATCCACTACGATGACGGGGCCTCCGTATTTCTTGAAGGCGGCTACCGCGTTGACGATCCGGTCCGGTCCTACTTCTTTCGGGTTCTCATACTTCACGTTTATGCCTGTCTTCGTTCCGGGGCCGACGACTAGCGGAGAAAGCCCAAGGCACTTGCTCGTCGCCCTCTCCAAGACCCCGGTCAAAGGAGGAACAACCGAAGCCAAGACAGCTCCTTTCACTTCGCTTGGCTTTACTCCCGCGTTGGCTAACAGGGAGAGGAACACCATGCCGTACTCGTCTTCCGTCTTGTTGTGGTCAGTGGATATTCTCCAGTGCTCTACGAGCCCAGGACCCCTAAACAGGCCCACCGCTATAACGGTATTCCCGGCGTCCAGCGCAAAGAGCATGATGTTTCCTCCTTACTTACAGTGCTACACATTAATAAAGGCTTCCCGGCGGGTTATGATTGCTTCCGCCTGGCTAGATTCGTGACCCTGTCCCTGTACGCTGAAATGGCACCCGCGACCGAACTCCATCCTCTCACGTCACGCTCATTTACCGGTGTTCGACAAACCTGCTTGTCGCCCTGTATACCAGCCCGGTCAGAATCATCGCTGCCGCTGCCTCGGGTATCCCGTTTACTATGCCGACGGTCAGGGCAACTTTGCCGGGTAGGAATCCGAACGCCACGATCAACCCTAACACCAGGACTGTATTGGTGAGGCTCCCGGCGATTGCCGCGAGAGCGGGACCGTGCCCTGACTTTTTCTCAACGACGTACACCACAAAGCCCGCGGCGACGGCAATCATCAGCGCCACTACAAACCTGGCGGCCGGAGCAAGCGAACTCAGGAAAGTATGCCCTGTATAGCCCACCATCGCTGACGAGACGAGGACCAATGCTTTCTCTCCGTTCCTTCCTCTAACCAGTTGGAACACGTAGTGCGCGGTTACTCCAATCAGGATGCGGGGAAGCACCGCGATAAGGGGGTTTGAGAAGATCAACTTATCCATCGGATTGATGGACGTCTGGGCTTGCCACATGCTGAATCCGCCAAACATAGCGCCCACGATGCCGCCGATCACCGGTCCCTCCATGACCCCTGCCAAGATAGTGGGGATGTGCATGATGGTAATGGAAATGGGTGGTATCTGGATGAAACCTAGAGGGGTAGAGCCGAGGACGACTGTGACTGCTCCGAGAAGCCCGGCAAAGGCTATCTGACGAGAAGAAAACCTGGTATCGCCGCGCAATTAAGCGCACCTCCATTCCGGCTCCTCTCCCAAGGATGCCGTTGGTGTGTGAGTCTAATACCTGCTGCTTTCTCTTGTGCTGAAGCCGATCCACGGTCGATCCGCAGCCTGCGTTTGGCGGTCAACGCTTGCCACCCGCTTTGAAGCCGGTCCACGGTCGATCCGCGGCGTACGTCTGGCGGCCGGAGCCTGCCAGCTTGGCATTCGCGCACCCTTATTGTAGTCATGTAACGGCACGGGGTGTCAACAAGATCTCCCCTGCATGCAACGTCTGGGGTTGACATGCGCGCGCACGGCATCGAAAGAAGAGCCCCGGCTTCCGGGGCTCTTCTTGGCTAACGCCTATTACCTGCGTCTTTTGCCGCAGCGGTCCTAATTCTCTATTACAATCCCAGCCAGTCTAGGAAGATGAACTGGAAACGGCCGAT
>DULO01000130.1 GCA_012840345.1 Candidatus Fermentithermobacillaceae bacterium | reverse complement strand
TCGCCCTCCATGTCGGTTGCCAAGTCCGACGCCTCTTTGGAATAGGGATCTCTGGAGTTCAGTACGATAACAAAAGGTTTGCCCAGGGCGGCCATTTTCGCGACTACTTGCCTCTCGGCCTCCACGTAGGCTTCCCTCGGGATATCCACGATGCTCCCGTCAGTGGTCACCACTATCCCGATGGTGGCGTGGTCCACGATGACCTTTTCGGTCCCGACCTCGGCGGCTTCCGCGAACGGTACCGGTTCGTCAAACCATAGGGTGCGGACCATCCTGGGAGCATCCCCGTCCATGTATCCCTGAGCTCCCGGGACAGGGTAGCCTGTGCAATCAACTAACCTTACGTTGAGGGACAGGTTGTCTCGGATGTCAATGCGCACGGATTCGTCAGGGATGAACTTGGGCTCGACCGTCATGATGGTCTTGCCGCCTCCAGCCTGCGGCATGGCATCTATGGCTCTCTGTTTGTCGTATTCATCCGCGATGTTCGGGAGCACAAAGAGTTCCATGAACTGACGAATGAAGGTGGATTTCCCTGTTCGCATGGGCCCGACTACACCGATGTAGATATCGCCTCCCGTTCTTTGGGCGATATCCAGGAAGATATCGAATTTCTCCACCTGACTCTCCCTCCTTACCGGGTTCGTAAATTCATATGCCAAGCTATCCGTCAACTTGACCCAATGTCTAAGTTGAAGTAACAAGTTTCATTGTCACATCAGAAGACTATGAGGCTTAGAGGCATGGTTAGAACAAGCATGACGGAGCAAGCCCGGCAAGGAGACAACTGGGGGAAGATAGGGAGACAACTGAGAGAGCAAGAAGGACCGGTGGCTCTGACTGATAAGGTTACTACCGGTACTCTGCCCGTTTCTCCCTGAGCATTATCTCAGAAACACCGTGACGGACCGGCAGACCTTCATAGAGGATCTTGTACACCACGTTTGTGATGGGCATTTCGATACCGTTGGCCTCCGCCAGGCGGACCGCGCTCTTTACCGTGGTAAAGCCCTCCACCGTATAGCCTGTCCTTGAGACGAAGGAGTCGATGGACTCTCCCTTGCCAACGGCGATGCCTGCCTGGCGGTTTCTGGACAAGTGCCCGGTCGCGGTGAGCACAAGGTCGCCCAGACCCGATAGTCCGGCAAAGGTCAGAGGTTCGGCTCCGAGCGCCACTCCGAGGCGGGTTATCTCGGCGATACCCCGGGAGATGATGGCGGCTTGGGCGTTGTTCCCCAGTCCCATGCCTTCGATGATCCCGCAAGCTATGGCAATTATGTTCTTAAAGGATCCGCCCAACTCAACGCCGATGACGTCCCAATTGGTGTAGACCCGCAAGTACGAGGTCATGAAAGCCGACTGCGCCTTGTCCCTGGCGTCCAGCGTCACGGCTGCCACCACAGTGGCCGCGGGAAGTTTATGGGCTATCTCGATGGCGAAATTGGGGCCGGACATGGCTACCAGCCGGTCTGTTAAGGCGGGCGATTCCTCCGCCCACACCTCAAGGGGGCGCTGGAGAGTCTGGGGGTCCAATCCTTTGGTAGCGCTTACCAAAATGCTGTCTTCCGGCACTATCGCGGCAACAGCGCGGGACACTTCCCGGATCCCTGTGGAAGCGATGGCGGAGACCACAACTTGGGCTCCCTCAAGAGCTTGTACATAATCAGTGGTCGCGACGATGGTTTCCGGAAGGTTTATGCCTTGCAGCTTCGGCGCGGCGTGTGTGCTGTTTATCTGGTCGACTATCGAGGCATCCCTGTCCCAAAGCCCGACTTGATGCCCCGTATCGCTAAGGACCATGGCGATCGCCGATCCCCAGGCGCCCGCTCCCAACACGCACGCTTTCTTCACCTGGAAGTCCCACCCTTTCCTGAAGTGATCTTGAGCTCAGTGCCGGTCAGGAGGCGCTTGATGTTCGCTCGGTGCTGATAGGTAATGGCAGCCGCCAGCAGTGTGACCGGTATCTGCGCGGTGAGGTCATAGCCGGACGTAAACGACAGCGCGACAGCGGTCCACGCGCCAAGAAGACTCCCTAAGGAAACGTAGCGGGTGACCGCGACGATAAGCACGAAAACACCCAGCGCTGCCAAGAGCAGCAGCGGAAACGCCACAAGGATCACTCCGGCCGAGGAAGCGACTCCCTTGCCTCCACGAAACCGCAGGAAAACGGACCAGTTGTGGCCCGCTACAGCCGCGGCTCCCACCAATAGGGCGCCTAAAGTACCCATGCCGGTAAGCCTGAGGCCGGCGTAGGCGCTGACTGCTCCTTTCGCGAGGTCCAAGGCCAGCACCGGTACCGCGTACTTGGGGCCGAGAGTCCGTAGGACGTTGGTCGCGCCGGTGTTGCCGCTTCCTTGCTTGGTAATGTCCAAACCGGCCATCTTGGCCGCAAGGAAACCGAACGGCACCGAACCTAGAAGATAGGCCAGCGCGCACAAAAGGACAGTCAGAGAGAAGCCAGGGTTCATCTCAGTTTCCGTCTCTGCCTTTCCTTGAACTCCATAACGATGGGAGACCCCGAGAACCCGAAACGCTTCCGAAACTCGCTGTCCAGGTACCGCTGGTACATTCCCGTGAGTTGGGTCGGGTCTTTTACGAAGAATACCATGTGGGGCGGCCTTTCTCCTACCTGGGTAGCGTAGTAGACCCTTCCACCCTGAGGCGGGCGGTTCAACTCGGTTACCTCAGCGATGAACTGGTTTAGCACCGGGGTCGGGATCCTCTTTGAGTACTCTTCGTATACCTTCTTGACTTCAGGCAAGACTTTATCGATCCCTTTGCCGGTCTTGCACGAGATGAAAATGACCGGCGAGTAGCCTATCGGGCGGCATTGTTGCAGGACCGCGGCTTTGTACTGGTTGGCTGCGACACCGTCGGTAAAGCCAAGGTCGGTCTTGTTGACCACGATCACTGACGCCTTCGCGTTCCTTAGTATGTACCCGGCGATCCTGCGTTCCTGTGACGAAGGCGCCTCCGTTCCGTCCACAACCAGTATGGCGACGTCGGCTCGCTTGACGGCGGAAAGAGCCCGGGAAACCGATAGTCCCTCCAGCTTCTCCTCTATGAGCTTGGGGCGGCGGAGCCCCGCGGTGTCGACCAAGACATAGTCCGTATCTTCATAACGAAGCGGAGTATCGACAGCGTCCACGGTAGTTCCGGCGCGGGAAGACACAGTCATCCGTTCCACACCCAGTAGAGCGTTGACCAGAGACGACTTCCCAACGTTAGGCTTTCCTACTATGGCCACGCGGATCGGCGCACCTTCTTCAGCTTCTCGCGTAGAGGCAACCTCGGAAGGCTCGCCCCTGAGCTCGAGGATCCTGTCTAAGACGTCGCCAACGCCCAACCCGTGAGCAGCCGAGACCGGGTAGACCTCGCCAAAACCGAGGGCGTAGAACTCCACGGCCTTTGATTCCGCTCCGGCCGAATCCGCCTTGTTGGCGACCAGCAGCAGCGGTTTCTTTGTGCGCCTCAAGATTTCCGCCACTTCCACGTCCTCAGGCGTAAGACCGGCCCTCACGTCCACGACGAAGAGCAGAAGGTCGGCCTCCTCTATGGCGCGTTCCACCTGGACTCTAATGGCCTGGACCATGTCGTCCGTTGAACTTAGGTCCAAACCTCCCGTATCGAGGAGCGTAAACTCTTGTCCTCCCCACCGGCAAGTCCCGTACAAGCGGTCCCTGGTTACGCCGCTCACCTTGTGCACAATGGAAGACACATCTTGCACCATGCGGTTGAACAAGGAAGACTTGCCTACGTTCGGGCGGCCAACGATAGCTACTGTAAACTTGTCAGGCATTGCTACTCCCTCCGGCCTCTTATAGCCTGATAGAGGCCTCGCGGCGAAGGCTCGACCTCCGTCGTTCTTAACCCTGTAGCGCGTTCAATGTCATGAAGAGTCATGTTGTCCAGGAACGCTCCCTGGAAAAGAGAGATGGACGGCACCAAGACTTCCTCGAACCTCCCCGTCTCTCCTTCATTCCTCATCACCGACAGGACAGAGGATATGATATCCTGACCGGTCAGCAGGCCGGAACAGGTCACGGAATCCCCGAAGAAAACGTTTTTCACGGGACAGACCGTTACCTCGGAATCCAGTTGAAGTTCCGAGACAGCCGTCCGGATCTCGCCTTGGGCCATTTCTCCCGTTATGGCGATGACCTTCCCCTTTCGCCTCTTGCCCACGGGACGAGGAGAGTTCCTAAACTCGGAAAGGCTGTGCCTGAAATCGGTCACCATTCCGATCCCGTTGTCGTACTGATGAAACTCGCCGTAATAGTCGTAGGGCGGAAACTCCTTTCCGGCCAAGTAGTAGAGTTCATCAGCCCCGTACACCCAGTGGTCGCCCCTCCGCCCCATAGCTTCTTCGGCGTACTCCTCGATGAGGTCGAGGGTCTCTTTTGCCCAAGCCGCGTCGATACCAGGCGAAGGGGGCTCCAGGCGGTACTTGGTGTATATCGCGGGCACCACGCCCACTGAGACCATCTGGTGTCCCAGAGAGTCCAGGTCCTCCAGAGTCTTAAGGAGGTTATGGCCGTCGTTCACTCCCCTCAGGAGAACAATCTGGGCGTGGAGCCAGATGCCGATGTCAACCAAGCGGCGCAAGTGCTCCATGATCTTGCCCGCTTCCGGGTTTCTCATGAGGCTTTGCCTGAGCGCGCCGTCGGTGGAATGCACCGAAACCCTTATGGGGGAAAGCCTTTGCTCTTCGAGCCGTTCCCAGTCTTCTTCGGTCAGGTTGGTAAGGCTAATGAAGTTGCCGTAAAGGAAAGACATCCGGTAGTCGTCGTCCCTTATGTGAAGGCTCCGGCGCATATCTTTGGGGATCTGGCGGATGAAGCAGAAGACGCAGTTGTTCCTGCAAGTCTTCATATCGTCGAAGATGGGCTCCTCGAAAGTCAGGCCCAACAAGTCGTCTTCGTCCTTGTCTATCTCGAAGTCCTTTTCTTCCCCATCGCGGGTCTTGACCCGTAAGGATAAGTACCTCTCGGAAGCGTAAAACCGGAAGTCCAGTTCGTCCCTAAGGATTTTCCCGTTTACGGAGAGTACGCGGTCTCCCGGCCGAAGCCCCAGGTATTCCCCGAGCCCGCCGCGCTCCACCTCCGCGATAACTCCGCCCTGCCGTCGGCCCATTTACCCAGATGACCTCCCCTTTTGGCTGCCCTACATTATCCTTCCACCTAGATGTGAGGTCAAGACAGAATTGGGTCGCCTTGGACATCTCCGGAAGTTTTCTCGCGAGAGAAGAGCTTATGAGGCCTCTACCCAACCGCACAATTCCGAAACGCCTCGACGCGAAGCCCCCTACCCGCGCGAAAAAGTCCAGGTATCCTCTGACGCTGCAAAGGCAGGCTCTGGCGCCCGGCGAAGCGAGTTCGATAAGGTCGCAGGCCGCCAACTCCACTGCCCTGGAGAGCCAGCCCGTCCCTAAAGCGTATACCTCCGCTCCGTTGCGGTCGTAGCCCATCTTCACCGGTATGCCGATATCCCGGTGTGTACGGCGGTCGAAGAACGGCAGGTCGCAAACGGCGTTTACGTTCCTTACCTTTCCCAAGTGCAAACACGAAGCCAAGATCGAGCTGTGAGTCCCCGCGTAGCACACGTAGAAGACCCTTGGCGGAGGAGCCGGGGTCTCACCCGGATAGCTTGCCCCCTGTTGGGCGGTAGCGGGATCGTCGTACAGGTCGAGAAAGCTCTCCAAGACCTTCAAAGCCAAAGGTGACGGACAAAAGCCCCAAGCCAGGTACACTGCTTCGCCCGTCCCTTCGTGTCCCCGGTCGCATACAGCCTTCGCGGCGGCCCCTCTCGACCCTTCCGTCAACCGGAAGGTGCCGCTCCAAAGCCTTTGCAGTTCGGCCACGGCTACCGCTCGATTTCGCGCTAGGATCAGCCTGGGCAAGCCGTTCAATGTTTCACCACTATCAAGACGCCGTCTCCCAAATCATGTACGGTCGCCTGCAAAATGCGGGCAAGGTAACGGGCTTTCTCTTGCCTCGACGCGTCATCTCCGGCCAAGAACACGGGTAGGCCGGCGACTTTCCCCAGGTCATCTGAAACGGCGCACAAGACAGCCTTTTGAATGGTGACTTCCACCCAACACCCTCCCCGCGGCTAGCGGCCCTTCCGGGCCTTTCTCCCGGCCCGGGTATTGAGAGCTCCTCCCCTGGCGGACTCCAAGATCGGCACCCTCCTAAGGGCCTCCAGCAACGCGCCCTGGTCCTTCTCCATAGGTACTATGTACACCCCGACCCTCCCCGTCTTAAGGTCCCGCTTCGCCATGGGTGTGAACTCGGGAGTGTCCAAGTCCTTCCGCGCTCCCAGCACCGCGGCTAAGTCGTGTACTATTGCTTGGCGCTGACCCGGATTGGCGATGGTGCCCCTGGCGTTGTCGTCCTTGGGCACCAGTATCGCTCCCAAAGCGTGCTCTTGGATGATCTCACGGGATTCCACCAATCCAAGGTTCATGATGAAAACGTCTCCCACATAGATGTTCCGCTCTTGAACGATGACAGGAGCAGGTTCAACTGTGACTATGTCTCCGAGCCTCCTGCGTACCATCAGGAACGCCCCCACCGCGAAGGAAAGGAGCCCAAACAAGAGTCCCAGCCATATAGAGCCGATCTCAAAACCAAACGCCGAGGCCGCCGAAACCAGGATCACGATGTAGTACCTGGCTTCAAACACCCTGGCGATGTCCTCAATGTAATCCGAGCCCCGGGCCACCAGTTCGTCGTCCTCCATGGCTTTCAGGGCATCCCTCTCCATGCTCCGCATCTCGCGGAACTGCTGGGATACCAGGAGGAAGAAAGTTACGGCGGTCCATTCTTGCTCCAAGAGGGCGGCCACGGTAACCGACCCCGCTAAGGCGGCTATAAACCCCAAGAACAAATGGCTGGTGTAGGAATGGGGGTATGTCGGGTAATGGCGGTAATCCGAGCGCAACATAGCGATCCTGGCCAGGGCCCCCAGAAGGAGCCCCAGCCCTATTGAGTTGCCGTGAGGCAAGTCTCTATGCCTCCCCGGACCCGCCGTTACGCCTTCGGCCGCCTATCCTGACCCCTCCGGTCCCAAACCAACCGAGGATCTTGGCCTTCATTTCTTCCCAGCTGCCGGTAGCTATCCACAAGTAGACAAAGGTTCCGGCCACCGCGAGTCCGAGAAGCCAACCTATTGCCTTGCCGGTGCCGCCTCCCAGGCCTGGCTGTCCTGTGGTAGTCCCCAGCAGCCTGGGTACGGCGGCGGCGACCAGAGAGATCCCTCTCTCGGCGGCCTCCCTGGAGACTTTCTCCGTGCCTACCTCAAGGAGGAGCGCCCTGTCGTATAAGTCCTGGTTAAAGTCAGCGTTTCCGAGGAAGATACCCTTTACCAGTCCGGGGGTTTGGGCGTTCACCGCGTCCCTCATGCGCCTCGCGAAATCAAGGTTGGCGCTCATTTTCGGGTTGGTCCTGCCGACCACGATCATGCACCGGGCGACGTCGTTCCCGTCAACATCCTTTAGGTACGGCTCTGCCGGACCCGCGTCCCGGTGAACGTCAAATAGAGCCAAAGGTTTCTGTTTCAGCAACTGAGTCGCCGTACGGCGGGATCTGTCGTAGGCGCCCGCGTCGTGAGGGCCGTGCAGCGTATCGTCGTGGATGGCTTCAATCCCCTTTTCGTCCAGCGTCTGAGCCATGGCCTTTCCGACGCTTAACACCCCGCCCCTGCCCTCTACGGATGAAGTCCCCTCTGTAGGCTCGTAAGACTCATCCGAGTGAGTGTGATAGATCCCTACGGACCCTGTGTTTTCCCCTTGCCCTGCCTGCGCCGATACGAAAGGCAAGGGCGGCAGGGCCTCCATCTTTCCGACAGCCCTAGCCGTGGCGACATCGCCCGAAACACGTTCAACGATGTACCTGACGTCGTTCTCGTCTATAAACTCGTCGCCCACAGTAACCATGTGCCCTGTGGTGAAAAGAGTCCTGGCGTTCTCGTCCTGGACCGTGAAGTATCCATCGGATCTCTCCAGGGACCCTTCCATACCCGGCGCGGAAGCGCGCCTCCAGACGGGACCGTAGTTGTAGTAAGCAAACGCCAGCAAGGCAACGGTCAAGATAACCGCGACGCCGGCCAGGCGTCTATCCCTATCTCGGTTCATCTTGTTCCCTCTCCCCTTTCGGCGTTTTGACCATGTGCTCCCGTGCTTCGCCTACAAATTCCATTAGTCCGACGGCCAAGACTCCGGCGATAACCGTGGCGTCGAACGCGCCCGCTCCGCCGAAAAACACGGACCCGGGAGTACCGGTGACGGTCAGTTCAATTAAGTGGAAAACATCGGACAGCAGGATTCCGCCTACGCCCCCGACGAAAGCCGCGCGCCGTGAACGGCCCGACAAAGCGGCAATAATGCCGGCGGCTACGCCGAACAGGAGCATGGGGCTTACGCGCATGAACTGCTCTTCCGGGTTCATCACCTTTGAGAGTCCCCAAACCACCACGCCTGTGATGATGGCGGAAAGGATGGCCCGGGTTTTCTCAGAGGCTTCATGGGCGGTGGCGACAAGCCAGATTATCACGGCCAGGGGCACTAGAGCGCCGCCCACGTTCACCCGGATGGGGATAGATCCCGATATGCCGAAGTTAAGAAAGGTTCCCGCGGCCATGGCTATGATTATCACCAGAGCCGCGCGGTCCGAAAGGCGCATCCTGTCCAAGACGCGGTGCAGGACCCCGAAGAACACCAGGACTGCCACGAGAATCAAGACTATGGTGCCTACAGGTAAACCCAAGATAAATCCCCCCTCATGTGTCAATCAGTAGGTTCCCCAGGGAGGTCTTGGGTCTATTCCGGGCAAAAACCAAGAGCCCGGCGCCAAACCGGGCTCTCTTTCGATTTACTTTCAGTTGGGAAAGCGAACAATCCCCTGCTAAGCGGCGCGCTTCGCCGCGTCTTCGTCCTACTCCGGGTTTTCCTCGGACACTTCTTCCTGCGGCGCTTCTTCAGAATCTTTGGCCTGAGCCTCCCCGGCCGTAGCCGCGGCCTCTTCCACCGGAGGCGCGGCCTGCCTAATCGACAGGCTTATCCGCCTCTCGTCCGGGCGCACCCTGAGCACCTTAACCAGGACCTTGTCTCCTGAATTGACGGCTTCCTCGGGCTTGATGACGTGGCGGTCCGAGACTTCCGATATATGCACAAGTCCCTCGACCCCAGGCTCCAACTGGACAAAGGCGCCAAAGGGAGCGGTGCGGGTGACTTCGCCTTCAATGACGGCGCCCACGGGATATTTGGCTTCCACCGTCTCCCAAGGATCCGGCAGGACCTGTTTCCTTCCCAAAGAGATCTTGCCTTTCTCCTTGTCGACCCTGAGCACCTTGACGTCAATCTCTTGTCCCTCTTGGACTACCTCTGACGGGTGCTTCACCCTACCCCAAGACAACTCGGAGATGTGGAGCAATCCGTCAACCCCGCCCAGGTCCACGAAGACGCCGAAGTCGGTGATGCCTTTAACTACCCCGCGGCGCACTTGCCCCTCGGCGATAGTAGCCCACGTGTCGGCGCAGAGCCTCTCGTGCTCTTCCTCAAGCACGACCCTCTGGGAAAGGACGACCCTGTTCTTTGAGCGGTCCAGTTCGAGCACCTTCATCCGCAGGGTCTTCCCGACGTACTTGGACAGGTCGTTGACGTATCCGCGCTCCACCTGAGACGCGGGGACAAATCCCCTAAGTCCGACGTCCACTACCAACCCGCCCTTGACTTCCTGAACCACAGGGGCCTCAATGATGGTTCCCTCACGGTGAGCCTCGTCAAGTCGCTGCCAGGCCATCTCCTCGTCCGCGCGTCGTTTGGAGAGGCGTAGGGTCCCATCGCCGGGGTCGGAGCTTTGTACGTACACCATTATCTCGTCCCCGGGGGAGAGAGGTGGAGTGGCGAACGCGCCTTTTCTCTGGAGTTCGGACGCCGGGATCAATCCCTCGGACTTGGCACCCACATCGACCAAAGCTCCGTTTTCGTCCACAGACACTACCCTACCCTTTACGATTTGCCCTTCCTCCAGGGACTTGAACGACTCGTCGTACAAGTCTGCGGCACTCTTGTCCTGTGCCTCCGACTCCTGGGGTTCTTCCTGGGGACCGGCCGCCTGATCCTTTGGGGCTTCTGGTTCCGGTTTTTGGTCCACAGGGGCAACTTCCTCTTGGGCTTTGGTCTCAGGCTCTTCGCCCGCGGGCGGTGCCTCTGAACCTTTCCCCTTCTCCGTCTCCATTTCGCAGTTGGGCTTCTCTAGTTCCTCCACTTTGCCTACAACCTCCTTTATGACCCGGTCGGGCGTAGAAGCGCCTGCCGCGATCCCGACCTTGCCCTTACCCACAAACCACGCGGCTTGGATTTCCTGGGCCGACTCAATCAGGTGGGCTTCCGCCCCACACTGCCTCGCGATTTCCAAGAGCTGCCTGGTATTGGCGCTTGTCCTACCTCCGACCACCAATACCACTTGGCACTCTTTCGCCAGTTCCACAGTAGCTTCCTGTCGGTCATGGGTGGCAGTGCAGATAGTATTCGAGCAGTGAACAGAAATACCTGCTTTTTTCAATTCGACTACTATTTTTTCCACTTCGTCCCGTCTCGACGTAGTCTGAGCCAATAACGCCACTTCTCGCCCTTTTAGAAGGGAAAGCATCGGTTGAACTTCGTCTACGTCTTTTACGCAAACCGAGTCTTTCCCCGCGTGGGACAGGATGGCCCGCGTCTCGGGGTGGTCCTTGTCTCCGACCAGGAGCACAAACATCCCCTTTTCCGTGTACTCTTCGGCCTTCTTCTGGGCGCGCAGCACGAAGGGGCACGTGGCGTCCAAAACTCGCAGTGTTGGGGGTATGAGAGCCGCTTCTTCTTTTGTGGTCCCGTGGCTTCGCATGACCAGGGTCCCGGATGTGGCCTCACCGGGAGAAGATATGGGCACGGCGCCCATCTCCTGAAGCTCCGCTACCGCCGTCGGGTTATGGATGATGGGGCCTAGCGTCCATACGGGGCCGGGGCCTTCTTTCAAGGCGGTATGCACCATGTTCAGAGCCCTTTGCACGCCGAAGCAATAGCCGTAATGCCGGGCGAGCTTTATCTCCACCTAGGCTCCCTCCCCGTCTATCTCTCGCCACAACTCGGTTATCTCCTGGGCTATTCTCTTGGAACCTTCCGCGACGTCCACAGAAAACCTCTCGTGGCTGGGCCTTAGGGTAAACGGCTCTCCGATGGCGACTTTTATGGTCGAACCGATACCGTACCTTCCTCTCAGGGCGATAGGAACTATGGGCGCCCCCCCGCGGAGCGCGGCCAGGGCAGCTCCGCCATGGACCTCGGCGAGCTTGTCGGGATCGTGTTTTCGGGTCCCTTCAGGAAAGATGCCGAGTACCTCGCCCTTCTTTAGGATATCCAGGGAATCCCTGATAGCCTTGATGTCGGCCTTGCCCCTGTCTACGGGAAAGGCGTTGACCAACCTGAAAGCGGGGCCGATTATGGGGATCTCAAAAAGCTCTTTTTTGGCCATGAAGTGTATTACGCGAGGCGTCAACTGGGCTACTAGGATAGGGTCCCACCAGGACATGTGGTTGGCGCAAACGATGTAGGCGCCTTCTTTGGGCATTCTTTCTTTGCCGTAAACCTTAACTCGCATAAACAACCGAATCCACAGATAGAAGAGCCCTTTTATGAACCGGTACAGCACCGCGTCCTCGCCTCGCATAGTTCCGCTATCGCGGAACACACCTCTTCCTTCGTCATCCTAGAAGAATCGATAAAGACCGAGTCCTCTGTCTGAACTAGACGTCCCCAGGTCCTCTCTTGGTCCTTCTGGTCTCTGGACACCATTTCTTCCTTGACTTCATCCCACTCGACCTGGATGCCCCGGTCTTTTAGCTCTTTCCAACGGCGCCTGACGCGCTCTTCCAAAGACGCGGTGAGAAACACTTTGACCTCGGCATCGGGCAAGACGACGCTGGTGATGTCCCGGCCTTCCATCACGACGCCTCCGGCCTCCGCCAGCTTGCGCTGGATAGCTACCAGGACTTCGCGGACGGGCCTGGCCATGGCCAAGAGCTTAACCGCTCTGTCCGTCTCCGGCCCACGGAGCCTGTCCGTAAGTTCGACGCCATCGACCCATACCCGAAAAACGCCGTTATCCTCTCTAACCCGCATGTCAACCTGGCGGGCCATTTCGCCCAACTTGACAGGGTCGTTAAGGTCAATACCCTTGTCCACGGCTGTAACGGCTAAAGCCCTATACATGGCCCCGGTGTCCAGGTACAAGTATCCTAGTTTTTGAGCCAGCATCCGGGCCACAGTGCTCTTGCCCGCGCCTGCCGGCCCGTCGATAGCGATGCGCAGTTTACGCATTTTCGGCTTATCAGGATTGCCAACCTTTGACTTGTCGCTCATGAGCAGTAGTTTTCGAGGAACGCCGGCGGGAATCCTTCCCCGGCGAAAGATCACTTAGCGGTCACTCTGGATAAGAAGAGGATCCCGGAACCTTTGACCCACACTCCTTGGGCGGGCTGAGCCAGATTGTCGCTTACGTAGGTGACGAGGACGTTGGCTTCTCCCTTTTCACACAAGATTTCTATGAGGTCGCCGTCTTTGCACGCCAAGACCCCGTCGTCTTCTGTTATCAGCTTCACGGCTCTCCCGTTTACCAAAGCCCATACTTCCCCTTTGGGTTTCGACAACAGGCGGAGGTAGATAACGCCTCGGGCGGCCTCCCCGGTCTTGCCGGCGTTCCCGGTGGGCTTGCCGCTTTCCCCGGTCTCGTCAGTCTCCACGGCTTTCGCATCTGAGGACGCGACCATAGAATCAAGCCACGGGTACGCGGGACGGTCCAATCCCGCGATGGCGCGGGCAAGCGGCTCGCCCTCCAGCCTGAGTGATTCGTTCAAGAGGGTCCTCATGTCTTCGTACCTCAACAATCCCTGTACCACGGCGACGACGCACAACAGGATCGCGGCTGTCCTGGGAAGCCATTTGTCCAAGAAACCTGAATCGGAACTCTCCTTTGCCCTCGCCCTTCGGCTAACGTCCATCTCCTCACCACCCCGTGCTTCGCCGCGCCTCTCCTGCCCCTTGCGGCCGGCCGACACTTGCGGGCTTGGCTGTTCCTCCCGAACCGACCGGTTTGCCTACCTGAACCTACGCGCCTTTCTCCTTCTAACCTGGTAGTATCTCCCGCCCTGCGGGTTTTCCACACATTCTACGGGCAAGGACCCTGTCCCATGTATTGCCCATGTATAATGACGGTGGAAGGGTTACGCGGGAGGGGAAAGACATGCCGTACATAGACCTGAATACGGATACCGGCGAAAGCTTCGGACGGTGGGTTCTTGGCGATGACGAACGTCTCCTGTCATATGTCACATCCGCGAACATCGCGTGTGGTTTGCACGCCGGCGACCCGGTGGTGATGGACCGCGTCTCTGGAATCTGCGCGGAAAAAGGCGTGTCTATAGGCGCCCACCCGGGTTACCCCGACCTGCAAGGGTTTGGCCGCCGGGAGATCAAGATGGCTCCTTCGGAAATCGAGTCCTTCATTGTGTACCAGGTAGGCGCAGTCAAAGCGTTTGCCCGTTCTTTGGGAAAGCCCTTGACCCACGTCAAACCTCACGGTTCTTTGTACAACATGGCGGCTTCGGATGAGAAAATCGCGGCGGCGGTGGCAAGGGGCGTGGCCCGGTGCGTTGAACCGGGGGAAACCATCATCCTGGTCGGACTGGCGGGTTCCCTTTCCCTCGAGGCGGCCCGGAAAGTGGGACTGCCCTACGCGGCTGAGGGTTTCTGCGACCGTGCCTACAATAGCGACGGCTCGCTTGTGAGCAGGCTCAAGCCCGGCTCAGTGTTGCACGATCCGGACCAAATCGCGGAGAGAGCGGTAGCCATGGTGAACCAAGGCTCGGTTATCTCGTACGACGGCAAGCCCGTGAACATAAACGTAGATACTCTCTGCATCCACAGCGACACGCCGGGAGCCCCAGACATAGCCCGCGCGGTGCGGGAAGCCCTGGAGCGCGCGGGCGTGGACGTGCTTCCCTTGTCACGGAGCGCAGGGAGGTAGCGCATGGAAGCTGCGTTCTGTCCGTTGGGCGACGGTGCCCTCCTGGTCACACTGGGTCAAGAAGTATCCGAAGAGATAAATGACCTGGTGCTCGCGGCCTGTTCCGCCCTGGAAGAGAGCCGGGTGCCCGGGATCATCGAGGCGCAGCCTGCCTACTCTTCTTTCTGCGTGCATTTCGATAGGTCCCGGGTGCGGGCGTCATACATAGAAGGATTCACGAGGGAACTCCTGCGCCGGCTCGCCGGCTCTCTGCCAGGATTGGCCCGGCGGTCTGGCCGCTTGGTCCAGGTACCGGTACTTTACGGCGGCGAGGAAGGCCCTGACCTCCAGTGGGCCTCCGAAAGGCTTGGCATGAGCCCCGAAACGATAGTGAAGCTGCACTCCGGCCGGGACTACCGCGTCTACATGCTGGGGTTCACGCCGGGTTTTCCGTATCTGGGCGGGATAGACGAAAGGATCGCGCTAGAGAGGCTTCCCGAACCCCGAAAACGCGTCCCAGCCGGTTCTGTCGGGATCGCCGGAAACCAGACGGGGATTTACCCGTGGGATAGTCCCGGAGGCTGGCGGATCATCGGGCGCACTCGGTTGGAACTGTTCTCCCCATTAAGGGACGATCCTTCGCTTCTACACCCCGGCGATACTATCCGGCTCGTGCCTGTGGACAGAGATGACCGGCGTTTCAACCCGCCCGCAAACGCGCCGGAAACCGCTCACGGTCAAACGCCGGGACATGCCAACCCGGCGCCTCTGGCGCCTCACTCGGTCCCGGGCTTTACCATCGAGAATCCGGGCTTTCTCACGTTGGTAGTCGACGGAGGGCGCCACGGGTACAGAAAACTGGGAGTCCCCGTTTCGGGAGCGGCCGATCTCGTCTCCTACAAGAGGGCAAATATGATGTGCGGCAACCCGCCGTACTCGCCCGCCTTGGAGATGACCTTGCTGGGCGCCAGAATCCGTGCCGAGACATCCTTGACCGTGTCGATCGCGGGCGCTCCCGCGCCGGCGTTTCTAAACGGCGACCCTGTGGACACGACCAGTCCCCTGCTGGTGCCGAAAGGATCAGTGCTGGAGATAGGCTCCATGCCCACAGGCTGCCGCGCGTACCTTGCTGTCGCGGGCGGGATCAGCGTCGAGAAAGTGATGGGTTCGGCGTCGACGTACTTGAGAGGGAGATTCGGAGGCTTTGCCGGGCGCCCCTTACGAGCCGGAGACGTTGTCCGCGTAGGACCCTCGGCGGAACACGAAGAGATACTGCCCAGAGTGCCCGCCGGTTCCATGCCTTTGCCCGAAGAATACCAAAGCGTATTCTCTGGAACAGGCGAGGTAGTCTTGGGCATAATCCCGGGTCCGGAAGGCCATCCTGACGCGCTTCGCGCCCTGTGCGGCGGAGTCTACTCGGTAAGGCCGGAGTCGGACAGGATGGGGCTCCGTTTCGACGGGCCAACTCTTGCCGGGTTCGGCGGGGACATTTTGTCGTCTCCCGTTGTACCGGGCACCATCCAAGTGCCGTCCGACGGAAGTCCCCTGCTTTTGACCGCCGACGCTCAGACGACCGGCGGCTACAAGCGAATCGCTGTGCTGGAGTCCAAGTACCTTGGAGTCGCGGGCCAGCTGCGCCCTGGCGCCAAAGTGAGGTTCGCGGTCCGCCGCCCGGTCTAGCGCCCGTCATCCGACCGCGATACGGGGATTATCATGGGGGTCCCCAAGGTGTCGTGTTTCAGGACCAGGGCTTCCACCCCATAGACAGCGCGCACCATTTCCGCGGTTACTTCGTCTGGAGCGGCGGTCCACACAATCTTCCCGTTTTTCATGCAGACGACCTTGGAGGCGTACCTAAGAGCCAAATTGAGATCGTGGACCACCATTAAGAACGTCTTTCCCGAGGACGCCATCCTGCCCACCGTTTCCATGACCATGATTTCGTAAGACATGTCCAGATGCGCGGTAGGTTCATCCAGCAAGAACACTTCCGGATCCTGACATATGGCCCTGGCCAGGTAGACCCTCTGCCTTTCACCTGAGGAAAGCTCGGTAATGGCCCTGTCCTTGAGTTTCCAAACGTCCACCGCTCGCATAGCCTGTTCGGCGGCGGCCAAGTCGACTGACGGGTCCTCATGACTTCCCGCGTATCTTCCCAGCAGCACCGTCTCCTTGACGCTGAACGCGAAGGACGGCGCGCCATCGTCTCCGCAATAAGTGACTAACCGGCTGCGCAAGGAAAAGGGAGCTTGGTGGACGTTTACGCCGGCTACCTCGACGTATCCTTTCCGAGGGGTCAGGTAACCGGATATGGTCCTAAGAAGCGTGCTCTTCCCGGACCCGTTGGGACCGACGACCGCGCACACGGTGCCTTCCTGAACCTCCAAAGACACGCCCTTGAGCACCGGGTCCGGCCCAAACCCGAATTCGAGGTCTTGCGCCTTAAGCACCATCTTGTCCATCACGCGTCCCTCCTTGCCCTGAAAAGAAGACGGAGGAAAAATGGGGCGCCCAAGAGGGCCGTGACAACTCCCACCGGGATCTCCCTAGGCGGCACAGCGCTCCTGGCCAATAGGTCCGACAAGACCAACACGTTTCCTCCCGCCAGGCCGGATAGGGGCAAGAGCCAACCGTGCCGGGGACCCGCGGCTAAGCGGACCGCGTGGGGCACGATGAGTCCCACAAAACCGATAGGGCCGGTAAACGCCACGCTTGCTGCGGTCACCAAAGACCCCGCCCAGAGAAGCCTTCTTTTTACGGTTTGGACCGGGACTCCCAGATGGAAGGCGGTCTCCTCCCCAAAAGAAATGGCGTCGAGGGCTCGAGACGACTTCCACAAGACCAATAAGCCGGGGACAGTGTAGACTAAAGACGCGCCTACTGACTTCCATGTCGCGCGAGTAAGCCCGCCCAGCGTCCAGAAGACGATCTCGTCCACCCGTTCTCTAAACAGGACCATGAGCAGGGCGATGGCCGAGGACACGAGGCTGGACACGGCGATGCCCGAAAGAAGAAGGGTCCAGGTGTCGGTCCTTCCCCTGTGGGTTGCCAACCCGTACACGAAAGCGGTGGACAAGATGGCGCCAGAGAAGGCCATCGCCGGAAGTCCCCATATGCCCAAGGCTCTGCCTACGCCCAGCACCAAGCCCAAAACCGCTCCCAAGGACGCGCCGGAGGACACACCGAGCACATAGGGGTCCGCCATTGGGTTCCGAAACAACCCCTGCATAACCGCCCCGGCGATGCCCAGCGCCGCGCCTTCCACAAACGCCTGGACGACCCTAGGAAAACGGAGCGTCCAGACGATGGTCGACCAAGTGCTCTCGGGCTCGGTCTCTATTAACGCACTTGGCCCACTGAGGAGAGCCCTAAGGACTCCCCCCAGCGGCAAACGGACAGATCCCAAGCACAAGCCCAAGGGCAGGACGACTCCCGAAAGGAACAGCAATATAGCTAGGAGTTTCCCTTGGCGGGACCGGTACTTCATCTTACTTCCCTGACGGCGCCAGGGCCGCCGCCACTTCAGCTATCCCTTCCGCCACGCCCGGGCCGGGCCTTGAGATAAGGTCCGGGTTCACGAAACTTACCTTCCCTTCTTTGACAGCGCGCAGAGATTCCCACCCGGGGCGGTTCATCAACGCCTGAGCCTGGTCTTCAGGGACGGCAATAAGGATAACATCCGGGTCTTTGGTCAGAAGGTCCTCCATGCTTATTTGGAGGTACTGGTCGGGTACGTCTCCCACCACGTTTTCGCCGCCGGCCACCCGGATCACGTCGCTTATGAAAGACGTCGGGCCGACAGTCCACAACTCGGGGTCAATAGCGACGAACACCTTGGGTCTGGCTCCGTCTCCCGAGGATGAAGCGGTGGCGGCGTCTATCTGGTCTTGAAGTTTGGCCACCAGTTCTTTTCCGGCCTTCTCGACTCCCAAGACCTTGGCGAGGTTCTCAATGTCCGCCAGGACTTCGGCCACGGTGGATGGGCCGGAAACGTAGACAGGCAGCCCGAGCCGGTCCATGTCCTTCTTGGCCTGGGACTCAAAGTCCTTGGTTCCGGCTACCAAGACGAGGTCCGGCTTGAGCGCCACCAGTTTCTCGAAGTTGATGTTGTAAGCGTCTCCGATCTTCTCTACCTCCAAAGCCTCGGCGGGCCTGTTACAGTAAGTGGAGACTCCCACCATCCTGTCGCCCAATCCCAGAGCGAACACGGTCTCGGTTAAGGCCGGGGATAGGGACGCGATGCGCTTAGGAGTACCTTTCAAGGCAAACTCGTTTCCGAGGCCGTCTTTGAACGTCCGCTCAGACGGACCGCAGCCCGCCAGCGCGACGAGAAAGACGAGGGACAAGACCGCCCAGGCTAGAAAAGCGGGCCTGGTCCAGCGCTTATTCGCCTTACTTGCTATAGTCATTTACTCCGATACCTCCAGAATTGTCGCCGAGTCGTCCGATGCCAAGTCATCTCACAAAAAACCCCGGCTCTTGGCCGGGGGTTCTCTCAAGCGTACCACCAGGTCCCCCCCTTTCGCTCGAAGGTCAGGTTCCAACGCGTTCAGGCAGGTCTCCTGGCTCCCGGATCCTGGCTCCCACTCCTTCCCGAGCATCACGCCCAGTGGACGCTGTGGGGGGCTCCCCGGTTACAGTGGCGGCACCGCGCCGGATTCGCGACTTTGGTTCGCTGGGACCGTAGTTCGCTCACCGGACTTCCCTATTCTCCCTAAGAGGGCACCTGAACGCCGCGCTCTGTTCAATTGTCGTCCCTAGTTTAGTAAGGGCCGTCCTTTGGAATACTCAAAACGTACACCGAAACTGGAGGCGAGGGCATGCGTTGGGAAAAGGATAAGGACCTCGCCTGGGTTATTACTTTCACATCGTTTCTGGTTTTCCTGCTGTCCGCCATAATATGTTCATTTTTCGACTCGGCGCCACAAGCCCTTCCCCAGGCTATCGTGCTGGCTAACCCCAGCTTAAACAGGGCCTTTCTGCGGGTGCTCGCGGACTTGATCCGCTATCTGTCGCTGGGATCTGTCGGGCTGGGCATCTACGGCATCATCTTCTGGCCCCACGGCCGGGGTTAGCCCCCTGTGCCGGGTTTTCTGGACGCCGCTTGGCATCGTGGTTGGGGCTAGCCTTGCCCCGTGTCCCGTCCTTTCCGGCCATCGCTTCGTCGTATAGCGCTTTGACCTCGGCCGGCGTTAAGTGCCTCCACTTCCCCATAGGCAAATCGCCCAGGGATACTCTCCCCACCTTAGTCCTGGTAAGGCGGTACACGCCGTAACCTGCCCACGCGCACATCTTTTTGACGAGGTGTTTTTCGCCTTCATGGACGCCTATCCTAAGCCGCTCCCGGGGACCCTTAAGAGGCAAGAACTCCGCGTAATCGGCTGAAACCTTGCGTCCGTCGATAATTATCCCGGACAGCATCTCCTTGACCTTGCGCTCGTCTCGGTCTCCGATGACCTCAACCACGTATTCTTTGATCACATGGTGCTTGGGGTGGGTCAGAAGATAGGTAAGCTCGCCATCGTTGGTCAACAGCAGGAGCCCGTCGGCATCCTGGTCAAGCCTTCCGACGGGGAAAACCCGCTCCTTCACACCGCGTACTAAAGACAGCACCGTCCGCCTGGAGAACGGGTCGGAACAAGTAGACAAGTACCCCGGCGGCTTGTTTAGGGCCAGGTAGACGCGGGGCTCCTCGGCTGTCACTTCTCGCCCGTCCACAGTAACTTTGTCTGCCGAAGGACGCACTTTCTCCCCGAGCCGGGCTCTCCTGCCGTTCACCAGCACTCTGCCCTGTTCGATGAGGAGGTCCGCGTGGCGCCTCGACGCTACCCCGGCTGACGCCAAGAAGCGCGAGATCCGGACCTCATTTTCCGCTCCCATTCTCTCTTCCAGGCCAAAGCACCTCGCATAACAAGCATGCCTCATATAAAGAGAAGGCGGGCCGCTCGCGGTCCGCCATCTCTCAAAATGCCGCCTTCAACTACTTCAAGAGCGCAACAAGCTCAACTTCGACGCAGGCGTTCATGGGCAGCTCGGCGACTCCCACGGCGGCCCTGGCGTGGGCTCCCTGCTCACCGAAGACCTTACCGAGGAGCTCGGAGGCTCCGTTCACGACCTTGGGCTGGTCGGTAAATCCGGGTGCAGAAGCTACGAATCCCGTGACTTTCACGATCTGGGCCACGTCATCCAAATCTCCGACCACGCTCTTTAGAGCGGCGATGCAGTTTATTGCGCACTGCTTCGCTTCTTCGTAGGCAGTTTCCAGGGTTACATCAGAACCCACTTTCCCTGTCACGGACAGTTTGCCCTGTCTCATTGGTACTTGTCCCGATATGTACACCCACTGCCCAGCCTTAACCGCCGGAACGTAGGCTGCCAGAGGCTTCACGACGGGGGGCAGCTCGATCCCAAGTTCCTTTAGCCTCTCCTCAACGCGCACTCCGCATTCCTCCTAGAAAGTCCTTGGCCACCAGGGGTAATGGTCGCCCCGCGCCCAGGCCGCGATGGCAAGCGCAATCTTCCTTAGTGGAGCCAATTTCAATCATACCCCATGACACCATCACGGTCTACCGTGCCACGCTATCATGTCACGAACAGTATTTCCTCTGAACGGCCGCGGTAGAGCAGCCAAATAGGCTTTGCATGTTCCCGTCTTGCACGCACATAAGGTTATGTGGAACCGGCGGTCCCACACTCTCATGGCCGCCGAGCTCAGGTGGTGGGCTCAATGAACGCTGTGTGGCTCGTCCTTGTGGGCTTGGGTTGCGCTGTGGCGCTCCTGACCGGGAACGTTGACGAAATGATGGCATCGGTGCTTGAGGGCGCTGACAGCGCTATCGAACTTGTCATCGGGCTTGCGGGGCTTTTTTGTCTCTGGGTCGGTATAGAGAAGCTGGCTGAAGAATCGGGCTTAATAAAGGCCATGGCCAGAGCCACCCGCCCCGTGTTGGGAGTCCTATTCCCGGAACTTCGGGGCAAGTCCAAACCTCTTGGAACCATATCGGCGACTATCGTCTCCAACCTCTTGGGCCTTAGTTCCGCCACACCTCTGGGAACCAAAGCGATGAGGGAAATAAAGGATGCCTTGAAGGACGAAGACGACCAGATGAACGCCATGATCCGTCTGGTGGTGCTGAGCGCCGCGGGTCTATGCTTCTTTCCCTCATCGGTGGTAGCGCTCCGGGCCGCGACGGGTTCCGCCGCGCCGGCCATCGTCGCGGGGCCAACGGTCCTCGCCGGGCTGGCCGCGACATGTGGAGGCCTATCCGTCCACTGGCTTTTCTCACGAAGGCGGCGATCCAAGTGAGCTTTCTGATGTTCCTTGCCAAGATGGGAGTCTACTCATTCCCGATCATCCTAATCGGGGTCCCTCTCTACGCTCACCTAAAGGGAGTCCCGGTGTACGAGACGTTCATCAAGGGCGCGGAGGAGGGCCTCAGAGTCGCTCTCGATACCCTACCGTACCTCGTGGCGATCTTTGTAGGCATCTCATGTTTCCGAGGTTCCGGGGCCCTGGAACTGGTCTCCAAGGCATTTGGATTCTTGCTTAAGCCCCTGGGGCTGCCGGTGGACGTGATCCCGCTTGTGGTCATCCGGCCCATCAGTGGGAGCGGGGCCCTCGCCCTCACCGGCGACATTCTGCGCACCTACGGACCGGATTCCTCCATGGGCCTTCTCGCCTCCATCCTGCAAGGGGCGACTGATACATCGTTTTTCGTGGTCACGGTTTACTTCGGCGCGGCAGGCATCAAGAAGACCCGCCATGCTTTGGGAGCTTGCTTGTTCGGGGATTTATGCGGATTCATAACCGCCTTCCTGATCTGGAGGGCCATGGTTCGCTAGACCGGCTCCCTGGTTCCCCAGGGAGCCGTGTGTGCTACCGCCTTAGTTGGTCTTGAGCCATGCGGGCTTCAGCGTACTCGATCATCCGTTTGACCATTTGGCCGCCGAGGCGTCCGCCAAGCTGTCCTCCGATTCGTCCGCACTCCCGGGAGGTCATGTTCGGCCATCCGACAGCGCGGATCTTCTCGGAAAGCCCGAGCTCATCGGCAATCTCGTACTTCATGCGATCCAAATTGGCCCGGAGCTCGTCTTCACTTCCACCCCTCACATATCCTAACTCCTGGGCGACTTCGTACTTCAGGTTATCCAGAGCGCGAACCGCGTCAGGATTTACCGGACGGTTACGTCGTCTTCCCAAGAAGGATCCCCCCTTAGGGGCGGTAGCCTAATTATGTTTCCCTGGAGGGGCTAGTCGTAGGTACGGATCGATGTTCTGTGGGCTGGAAAGTACAGGAGCAAACAAGTCGCCTACAGCCTGAGCCCTTTCAAGCGCCGTCTTTATGTTCCACGATTGGCTGTGGATCCGGCTTCCTTCAGCCAGTTCATCCCAGGTCACAGGTATGGAAACGGGCGCCCCCTGAGACGCCCTGACACCGTAGACGACCGAGATCGTCTGTCCTCGGGCGTTTTGCGGGTAATCGATGTACACGTAACCGGTCCTGTCCTTCACCTTTCTTTCGAGGGTGACTAGGTCGGGAAACGCGCCTTTTATGAGGGACGCGCCCAATCCGACGAATCTGGCGACGTCCTTGTACGAGTATCGAGGCTCCAGAGGGACGTAGATGTGCAGGCCGGTCGCTCCGGAGACTTTGGGAAACCCAACGAGCTTCCACTCATCCAGGAGAGACTTCACAATCATTGCCACTTTCTTTACGTCATCCCATCCGGTACCTTCGGACGGATCAATGTCGAAGACGGCAAAATCGGGGTTATCCAGGGACGAGTAACGGGATAGCCACGGGTTGATCTCGATAGCTCCCGAATTAGCCATCCAAACCAGGGTCTCAACGTTTTGGCACAAGATGAAGTTGATGTAAGAACCTCTTTCTTTGGACCGTATGGGAGCGACGCTCACCCAGGACGGCATCCCGGGCGGCGCGTCTTTCTGGTAAAACCCCTCTCCTTTGATGCCTTCCGGGTACCTTACCAAGGAGAGCGGACGGTCCCTCAGGTGAGGCAGGATGTACGGGGCTATGCTGGCGTAATAGTCCACAAGGTCTCGTTTGGTGTAGCCTTGTTCGGGCCAGTAGACCTTGTCTAGATTGGTTAGGGCTACCTCTTGGGAGCCCACCCTCGCGATGGTTGGAGTCTTCACCGGCACTATTCACACACCTCCCGAAACACAGGATGCCGGAGTCGTCCGTCGGGAGTGATTTCCGTGTACTGGACTTCCACGCCGTAAAAGGGCCTCACCCACCGGATTGTCTTTATTTCCGCTCTAGTGAGGTCTCCAAACACCGGCTTACGGACGGCCTCAACGCGGGGAGCGACCAGGTCCGAGCCCGCATCCACATGCCCGGTATCCACAGCGGCGGCGTCGATGGGCGTGAGGTTCTCCAGAAAAAACTTCTCATACCGGCTGTTGAGTCCCGACGACACTCGTCCCACAATGTCTAAGCGGCCGTCTTTTTCCCGGGCGACGACCAGAGAACCGACCGTTCTTCCGGCGCCGGGCATGTATCCTACCACCCAGAAACGGCCCTCTTGGACGTTTTTCACTTTGATCCAGTCTTTTGACCGCTTTCCCGGGGTGTAAAAGCTGTCTTTCCGCTTGGCCATCATCCCCTCCAAGCCTCGCTCCCGCACCCACTCAAACAAGGCTTCTCCCTGGCCAGACACGGTCTCTGACCTGAAAACATCCTTGCCCCATGAATAGACTCCCTCCAAGAGAGCTTGGCGCTCCGATAGGGGCTCGTCTAAGAGCAGCTTGCCGTCTACGTAGAGGAGGTCGAAAGCCACAAAAACAACATCTTGGGGTTCGGTCCTAAGATGGGAGAAATCGACCCTGCCGTCCCGAAACGCGACGATTTCGCCGTCGATGAGGGCGCTCTGGGCGTTCAGACCCCGCCACATACCGCTTAGCCCCGGGAACCTGGGCAACAGGGGCTTTTGGTTCCGGGAATCCAGGTAGCACTGGCCGCGGGTGAGATAGGCCAGCGAGCGGTAGCCGTCCCACTTGACCTCAAACGACCAAGCCTCGTCCGAGAAAGGCTCGCCGCCCGGAGTGGCCAACATGGGAAACAGCCGCGGGATTCCGAAAACCCGGTCGGGTCCTAGACCCCGCTCGGGATCCGGGCTCATGCCGGGGGCGGGGCAGCCGCCTCGCCCTCGCCTGAAGCTCTCCTTCTTCTGGCCCTGGGTTTCCCGTCAGCCGCGGTCCGGCCTTTTTGCCGTCCTTCGTCGGCTTTGGCTTTCTCCACGCTCCTGCGCAGCGCTTCCATCAGGTCTATGACTTGCGCGCCGGCCCGCTCCGGTTCACGCACGATCTCCCTACCCTGGACTTTCTTCTCGATCAAATCGGAAAGGGCCTGACGCTGGCGGTTCTCGTACTTGCCCGGCTCGAAGTCAGACGTCAGGGTTTCCATGAGCGTCTTTGCCATGGACATCTCGCGTTCGTCCAGGTGGACGTCTTCGGGAATGCTTAGTTCCTCGCCTTGCCTGACTTCGTTGCCCCAGTACATGGTCTCCATCATGATGAAACGGCCCTTATAGACGCGAATAAGCGCCAATGTTTCTTTCGCGCGGATCGCTACTCTGGCGACGGCGACTTTGCCCTGTTCTTCCATGGCCTTCCGCAGGAGCGCGTAAGCCTTACCCGCGCCTTCCCTCGGTTCCAGAAAGAAGCTCTTTTCGAAGTACACGGGATCCACCTGGGACAATTCCACGAAGTCCAGTATCTCTATGACGTGAGCCGCCGGGCCGGGGATGGCCTCCATTTCTTCGTCGCTGATGGTAACGTACTCGCCCTTCGCGTACTCGAACGCCCGGGTTATCTCATCTTGAGCGATTTCCCTGTCGCAGGTAGGACACCACTTTAAGTACTTCACCGGAGTGCCGCATTTCGCGTGAAGCAAGTTGAAGCTGGGCGACTTCCTTTCGGTCGCGGCGTACAGCCTGACCGGGATCACCACCAGCCCAAAGGCGAGGGTACCGTTCCACAGCGGCCGCATGTCCCTACCTCCCGGTTCTAGAGGCCCGGTTCTGGCGGGCGGCCTCTGGTATGGAGAGCATCGGCCGTTCTTTCCAGAAGGTCGGGGAGTTCATCAAGCAGACGGTCGTAAATGGCACGGGAATCTACCGGCAGAAACCTTACCTTCTTGGTGCCGACCACTAGGAACCCAACCGGCCGCACCGTCACGCCCGCGCCTGTCCCCCCTGTGAACGGCAGGTGTTGACCGCCACTTCCTCCTTGTACATCGTACTCGTTTTCACGCTGGCCTTCTTCGGCGGACGTTTCTCCGCCCATGCTGTCATCGCCGCCGCCCGTGATAAACCCGAAGGACACTTTGGAAACAGGGATAATCACAGTCCCTTCTTTGGTCTCAACCGGTTCTCCCACAACCGTGTTCACATCGACCATGGCTTTAAGGCTTTCCATGGTAGTCTTCATGAGAGTCTCAATCGGATGCCAACCCATGTCTTGACCCCCCATCGCAAACTTCCTAGGGGTAGTATTGCCACGCTGTGTTGAGGCGATGTCACGCGGTGCGTGACATCAACAAAGGTTGGGTCGCTTTCCTAAGATGCCATCCCAGTTTTAGGAAACCGACGACGCTTGCTCCCGTTTCGACGTCAATCTTGGCGTCAAAAGTCACAGTGTCATACCTGGGGGCAAACCAAATTACCGGTTTTTTGTCAAAGCGAAACCCTTGCCGGCGCATGGTCCTCAGGAGGAGAAAGGCCGCCGAGTTCAACCCGCCCAGGAGGAGAGCGGTCTGGAATGCGTCGCCCACTCCAAGGTGTCCCCGAACGCTAAGTTTCCTCACACGAACAATTCCGGCCACTTCCCTAAGGATTTCCCTGACCAGAGGCAATGCTTTCCGAAACGCCGCCATCCCTCTTCGAATCTTCTTCGTCAGCGGCACCGCGTCGGGCGTTCTCGCGCGTTCGCGGTCAGGTGTTGGCTCCGCGCTCAAGTCCGGCTCCATATCCTTAGGAGCCCGTCGCGTCTTGGGCTGGCGCAATCTGTGCAGCTTGTCGGGGGTCAGTTCAGGCAAGGGAATATACCATGGGATGAGAGGCAAGCGAACCCATATTCGAACCCCGAAACGATCCGGTCCTACCCTGGCCCTGAGCCGGATCCAGACAGGCAGAAACAGGGCCAAGACAAATAAAGATACCGCAGCCAGAGCGGCAATGACCACCAGATACCGCATGGGTTAACACCTTGAGCCCAATGGACTTCCGGTTTAGCATGTCCATTCATCGGCCAAGGTAAACCCTTGTGAGATCCTACAATGGAAAACCCCGCCAAAAGGGCGCCTACCGCTCTCCGGCGTCTGTCCCGAGCGGCAACTGCCTGGGCCTTTCATCTTCGTCAGAATCGGGGGGACCGGACAATGGCGGCAAGTCCTCTATGGAGTTCAATGAGGCTTTCTTCAAAAACTCGTCGGTAGTGACGTAAAGCTTCGGGCGGCCCAGACTCTTCTTCCTTCCGGCCTCCCGAATGAGGCCTTTCTCCAACAGCGTTTCTATGCTGGCCTCCGGGTTTACTCCCCGGGCGCTCTCAATGTCTTGGCGCGTCACGGGCTGGCGGTAAGCCACCACGGCGAGAGTTTCCAGGGCGCCCCTGGATAAGGAAACCGGGACCTTCCAAGAAAGCACTTCCTCGATGACGTGGGCGCACTCAGGACGGGTGGAAATCATCAAGCCGCCGGCCACACGTTCCAAAAAGATGCCTCTGTCCTTATACAGCTCCTGAAGCTCGGACGCGGCTCTTTCCACGTCCTGCTCAGTTACCCGGAGCCCGGTCGCGAGCCTCTTTACCGGCACCGGCTCGTCCGAGGCGAACAAAATGGCTTCAATCAGGGCCGTAAGGTTCACTCTTCACGCCCCTCTTCCTCTGAGTAATCCGTTGAGTCCGGAGGGTCCGCCGCGTAGTCCGTGTGGTCTATGGACAAAACGCTCTCCCGGTCCGTGCCGAAGACGATCTCCCCGAAAGGACCGGTCTGCCTGGCGAACAACCTCCGCCTCTTGATAAGCTCCAAAAAGGCCAGGAAGTTCTGGATGGCCTCTTTCTTGTCGCGCCCCAAGAAACGGGAAAACCTCAAAATCGCTCCCTTCCCTGCCAAACGCTTGACCTCGCTCCAGAAGCGCCGGAGGTGTGCGACGAAGTTCCACTTGGGGATGACCAAGGTCCGCCTGACCGGTTCGGATTTGGCGACTACCAATCTCATGGCGTCTCGAAGCTCACGAGGGTCTATAGACGTGATCACCGTGGTCGGAGCGCTCATGAGAGACGTAGCTCCACGCGGGTATTTCCGCGCCGAATCCCCCAGCAGCATCTTCATGTAATCGGTGGCCTTGCTGAGCTCCCACGGCTCCATTACAGGCAGGTACGTGGCTCCGACTTCGGCCGCCACGTCGCCCATCTCTTCATCTTCCGCGTCCGGGGCTTCTTGAGCTTGGCTCGGCAACAACCACCTTATTTTCGTGATCACCAAGTCGGAAGCCCTGGCCAAAGTGCGCACCGACGTCTCAAGGGGAATCTCGGACGCCTCAACTTGTCCACGAAACACGCGAAATAACGGGGCGAGTTTTAGGATTCCTTTCATGGCGCCTTAGCGGAAAACCAGAAGTGATAGATAGATGCCTACGTTCTGGACCCACTGCATGAACCCTGTGACCAAGGGCCAGAGAACCTTGGACGACAGCCCGCTGTACAGGAGCACGATAAGCACTAGAAAGCCGTACTGCTCAAACTGGTCCCAGAGGTCCTGCAGGGAATAAGGCAATAACACGGACACTATCTTGGACCCATCCAGAGGCGGGATCGGAATCAAGTTGAAAAAGCCCAGGCCGGCGTTTATCCATGCCGCTTGTTCCAACACCCTGGGTAAGTGGATCCAAGGGCTGCCCGTAAACCGGATGCGGGTGAACAAGAGTATCGTCAACACCTGCAGCACAAAGGCCGCTATCATGTTGGCGGCGGGACCGGCGAGCGACACCAATGCCATGCCTTTTCTGGGGTTTCTAAACCTATAGGGGTTAACGGGGACGGGCCTTGCCCAACCGAACCGGAAAAACAGGAGCATAATTGCGCCCACGAGGTCAAAGTGGGCCCAGGGCTCCAGAGTCATGCGGCCTTCCCTTTCGGCCGTATCGTCACCCAGTTCGAACGCTATTCTGGCGTGGGCATACTCGTGGATGCTGATGGCCAAAAGAAAGCCCGGTATCCTCAGTAAGATGGCTTCCAGCTGCGGCATGGGCAGTCCTCCCAGGTCTTTGCTACCTGGATCCTAGCACAATCTCGACGAACAGTCTCTTGCCGTCCCGGAGGATTTCCAATTCGAGTTTGTCGCCGGGTTTGTACTTTAGGATCTCACGCTGCAAGTTCGAGCCGTATATAGGTACTCCTTGAAGGCCGACAATAATGTCTCCTCCGACCATGACTTGTTCTCCGTCCACAGTCACGGTCCTGTTTCCTCCGCGAAGCCCGGCTTTGTCGGCGGGACCGCCCGGCTCAACCTGTACCAGCAGGGCTCCTTCGGTCACCGGCAGCCCCAAAAGGGAGTACTTGTCTCCCAGGTTCTTGGCCCAAACGTCGAGAGCGTGGTACTGAATGCCCATGAAAGCCCTTCGTACTTGGCCCTCTCTCATCATTTGCGGAAGCACTTGCAGGACGACTTCTGACGGGACAGCGAAGCCTATTCCCATGGCGGAGTCCATGATGGCGGTAACCACTCCTACAACCTCTCCTGACGAGTTGAGGAGCGGCCCTCCGCTGTTCCCCGGGTTCACCGCGGCGTCCGTCTGTATGAGGTTCTCGATGGTGAACTCGTTGACGCCGGGTTTTGTCTCGCTCTGAATGGGCAAAGACCGGTCCTTGGCGCTGATTATGCCCGTGGTAGTGGTGGGAGACCTGTCCAGCCCGAGACTGGTGCCCGTCGCGTATGGGCTTCCCAGCACTATGGCTTTTTGCCCCACCCGGACCTTGTCGTAGTCCGCGAAGGTAAGCGGCCAGATTTCATCTTCCGGCGCGTCTATCTTCAATACGGCGAGGTCGGTCAATCTATCGCTTCCGACGACCACCGCCGGGTAAGACTTTCCGGAGTAGGTGTGAACAACTATCGAAGTGGAGTCGGCGATCACGTGGTGGTTGGTGAGAATATGCCCTTCCTCATCGATGAAAAAACCAGACCCGTTGCCTTTGTAACTCATATTTGCCAGAGCGCTGGGCTGTTCCGTTGAGACCATGACGACGCCCCGTTTGGCGAAGTCAAAGACCGCGATTGTGTTTTCCTCGTCCTCAAGGCGCCAGGGTTCTTCCGGGTCGCCCTGCGTCGAATGGTCTATTCTTCGGGGTTCAGGCGGTTCCCATATAGCCGCTTCGGTCCTGCCCTCCCAAAAGGTGAGGGCGGCTCCCAAGGCGGTGCCGATAACCGCCAGGGCCAGTAAGCAAGCTTCAGCCCGTCTGAACAGAGGGGTCTTGGTCATTTCGCTCACTCCGGTCTCCGCGCGCAAAATCTTCTCTATCGAGTCTAGTCTACACGATTATCCCAGTTTGAAGAAGCCCGGCCGGTTTGAAGAAGCTGGGCTGACCTTTCCCGGCCAACCTTGTCCCCGCTAGCCCTTGGGATTGAACAGCACCGACATCAGGTAACCGAAAATGATGGCTGCCATAAGGGCGGCGGACGCCGCGCGGAATCCCCCCGTCAGGATCCCGAAAAGACCTGAACGAGTAGCGTCCTCCACCATCCCCGTCACAAGCAAGTGCCCAAACCCGGTAAGCGGGATGGTCGCTCCGGCGCCTCCCAGTGTGACCAAGGGCCCGTACAGCCCCAGGCCGGAGAGGACGGCTCCGACGCTTACCGCCGAAACCATGATGATGGCCGGGTTGGCTTTGGTCGTGTCCAGTATCAGTTGGGCAAGGCCGCACAAGAGCCCGCCCACGAGAAAAGCCCTTACCAAAGTCACAATCGCTTCATCTCCTTGGGTTCACACCCCCAACACGGATACGGCGTGAGCCACAGATGGGATGGATTCGTTCTGCTGACATGTTGTCGGGCTGTGAAGGGCGCCGGTGGCGATCAACAGCACCCTCTTAAGTTTCCCGGCACTTAGCTCTTTCCATACTTTGGCCGCGAACACCGTCGCGATGCACCCGCAGCCCGACGCGCCGGAACATATCTCCGGCGTCATCTCGTAGACTAAAAGCCCCGAGTCCTCATGGACACCGGTGAGATCAATCCCCTTTTCTTTGAGCAAGTGCCTCGCCACGGTAGACCCGATTCTCCCCAAGTCGCCCGACAGGACCAGGTCGTAATCCTGGGGACCGCGAGACATGTCTTCCAAGTGGCGGCAAAGGGTGTCCACAAAAGCCGGAGCCATGGCCGAGCCCATGTCGTTTGGGTCTATGATGCCGTAGTCTTGGATCCTTCCCGCGGTGAAGCTTTCGATCCTGGGTCCGGACCCCTCATTGGCAAGCACCGCGGCTCCCGCCCCCGTCACGGTCCACTGGCTGGTAGGCGCTCGCTGATACCCAAACTCGGTAGGGTACCTGTATTGCCTCTCGGCGGTATCGTGGTGGCTGGACGCCGCCGCCACCGCCCGCCGGGCAAAACCGCCTGCCACCAAAGCCGCGGCCAACCCCATCCCTTCAATCATCGTCGAACATGCCCCGTATATGCCCAGGAACGGAATGTTTAGCTCCCTGCCCATAAACCCGGAGGCGGTTATCTGGTTAAGAAGGTCTCCGGCGAAGAGAAAATCCACATCGTTGTTGCTAAGGGACGCTTTTGCCAGGGCGATTTCCACGGCTTGCCGCGCCATCCTGGACTCGGCCTTCTCCCAGGAGTTCTCGCCGGCAAGCGTGTCCTTGTATATCAGGTCAAAACCGGGTCCTAGCGGTCCCTTGCCTTCTTTGGGGCCGCACACCGCGGCCGCCGACACGATCACCGGCATCTCCCTAAAAACGCACGTGGACGAGCCACGCCGCATTGATTCCAACATGAAGCCCCCCGAAAACCCTTTTCTTTAGAAGACGAATACTTTCAGGATTGAGACAATGATGCTGCTAAGAGCCCCGTAGACCAAAACGGGCCCGGCTATTTGGAACATCCTCGCCGAGACTCCGAGAACGAAGCCCTCACGTTTGAACTCCATGGCGGGCGAAACGATGGAATTGGCGAACCCGGTGATGGGCAGGGCGCTGCCCATGCCGGCAAACCGGCCGATCTCATCGTAAATTCCAAGCCCCGTGAGGAGCGCGCCCAAAAACACCATGGTTGAGGAGGTCATACTGCTGGCCTGGACGAAAGGAACGCCTTTGGCGACCAGATAATCCAAGATTATTTGCCCCACCACGCAGATGCTTCCGCCGACCATATAGGCTTTTATGAAGTTCCTGGCGACCTGACGGGGTGGGTGAAACCCTTTTACCAGCATGTTGTAGGCTTCGGCTTCCCTGACTGTGGCTTTGGCCATCGGTCATCTCCCTCAAGGAGCCTTGTCTACGCGGTTACGGCCCCACGATTTTTCTCACGTTCCGTAGTATCCCCTTCCGGCACCCGGTCAAAACGGTCGCCGCGGGCCTCGAGGTACGACTTCAGCACCGATAGGGCCTTTTTTTCAAGCCTGGAGACGTGAGCCTGGGATATGCCGATGTCCTTCGATATTTCGGCTTGGGTCTTGTCGTAGAAGAACCTGGACTCAATGATAGCCCGTTCCTTGGGTTCGAGGAGTTCCAAAGCCCTGTGGAGGTCCATGGAATCAAGGGTTCCTTCGGGAGCGTGTTCTGTGGATGCCGCGGCCTCTTCTCTGTAGGCAGGCAGGTCTTCAAGATAGACCGTAGTTTGTGTGGCGTCCAAGGCGGATATCAGCGTGTCCACTTCCACTTCCAGAGCTTTCGCCATCTCTTCCAACGAAGGCTCAAGACCCCGCCTTGACCGGTAGGCCGTCCTGAACCGTTTGGCCATAGAAGCGATCTCCTTAAGGCGCCTCTCGACCTTAACCGGGGTGTTGTCTCTCAGGAAACGGCGCATTTCGCCCATTATGTGGGGAACGGCGAACGTGGAAAACTGAGCTCCGTAATCGGGATCAAACCTGTCTATGGCCTTTAAGAGACCTATGGCGCCCAGCTGGTAAAGGTCTTCCTTTTCAAGCAGCCCCGCGAAGCGGTTGACCGCGGCCCAAATGAGGCCGGTATTGGCGTTGAAGATCTCTTCCCTTGCCTTTTGGTCGCCGCCCCTCGCTCTTTCAAAAACTGCTCTATCTAAGGGCATCTCTTCTTAACCATCCTGACGGCAGTGCCGGAACCCACTTCGGACTCCAGTGACACCGAGTCCATGAACGACTCGATGAACGAGAGCCCCAAGCCCATGTGCTCGGGAACCGTGGTGAAGCCGGGCTCTTTGGCCTTCTCGATATCCGGGATGCCGCATCCCTGGTCTCTTACTTCTATCACCAGTTCGTCCCCTTGGCTTGTAACCGAGACCGTCACCTCGCCCTCGCCTCCCGGATACGCGTGGAGCACGGCGTTGGACACGGCCTCGGAAACCGCCACCTTTATCTCCTCAATGTCAGGGATGGTAAAGTCGGCGCCCGCGGCGAAGGTGGCGACGGCGATCCGCGCCACGGAAACGTTGGAAGGATGGGCTGAGAACCGCATGAACATCTCTCTCTTCACGACAAGGCACCTCCCAAAAGCCTAAGCGCCTCCTCCTGGCTTCGCGCGATTATAAGGACCGATGAGAGGCCCGCCATTTCGATCATGGCCAGCACCTTGGGAGGGGGACCGGCGAGGATAAGCTTGCCTCCCGCCGCCGTCACCTGCCTGTGGCGCCCAAGCAGCACCCCCAAGCCGGTGGAGTCTATGAATTCCAGGTTCTGCAGGTTAAGGACCAGGTTGGGAGAACCCGTCCGCATGAGTTCTTGGTCTACCCTGTCCCTAAATGACCCGGCGGTGGACAAGTCCAGTTCTCCTGAAACTTCCGCGATAACGCAAGCCGGGTTTCTGTTGAACGACAAATGCATCGCCCTCGCACCGCCCATGTTAAAATTTTCCTTTTACATTTCGACGGCGCGAAGGCGATTCCTCTTTGTTACTTGCCTATGTTGCCGGCCTCTACGCGACCGGCCTGAACCACAGGCCGCCTCAACGGGCCTAGGCTACCTGCCTATGGTGAAAGCCCGTAAATACCTTAACGCGTAGTCCAAGAAACTGGCCCGGGCCACGTCTTCCGCCGCCACAAGCGGCACGGTTGCCATCACCCGTCCGTCCACTTCCACTTGGACGCTCCCTATAACGTCTCCCTTTTTCACGGGAGCGACAACTTGGTCCAGTACTATCGTCCTCCGGACCTCTCCTTTGTCAGCTTTGGTAAGGGTGACGGCGACGGGGCGCTCCGGCATAAAGCCCACGGTGTCGGTTCTGCCCTTTAAGACCCTGGCCTGCCCGACACACTCGTCTTTCTCCAGGATCTTAAGAGACCGGAAGTTGGCAAAACACCAGTCCAAAAGGCGCCAGGCGTCATTTTGCCTCTGGTCAGGCGTCTCGGCTCCCATAAGGACGACGATGAACCTTGAACCGTCCCTTTCCGCTGTGGCCGAAATGCAGTATCCCGATTTGCTGGTGTGGCCGGTCTTAAGGCCGTCGCAACCCGGGTACAAGTAGACCAGCTTGTTGAAGTTGGTAAGCATGTTCTTGCCGCCGCGGAATTCCTGCATGTATATCTTGGTGTAATCCAAGAGGTGGGGAACCGTCACGGCGTGCCTGGACAGTATGGCCAAGTCCATGGCCGTGGTCTCATGTCCCTCTTCGTCAAGCCCGTGAGGGTTCTTGAAGGTGGTGTTCTCCATTCCCAGTTCCTTTGCCCTTTGGTTCATCCTGGCGACGAAGGCTTCCTCAGTGCCCGCCAAATGCTCAGCCACGATCACAGCGGCGTCGTTGGCCGACGCCACCGCCACCGCTTTCAGCCATTCGTCCAAAGGCATGGTCTCTCCAGGCTCGGCCCATACTTCCGTGCCCCCCATCTCCCAGGCGTTTTCAGACGCGACGGCTTCATCGGTGAGTTTGACCTTGCCGGAAGCCACATCCTCAAACGCCAACACCAGGGTCATAATCTTTGTCACGCTGGCGGGGGTTCTCTTTACGTGGGCGTCCTTCTCAAACAAGACCTCTCCGGATACCGCGTCCATTACGACGCACGACGGGGAATCGACCCTCGGCGGGGGAACCGACTCGATCCCGGGCGGAGCGGCCGCCGCCGGGGCCGTAGGCATCGAAACGAAGGTCATTAGAACCGCGACCGCAAGGGCCATCCATCTCCGCGCCCCAGAGATGCGTGTCTTTCGCGTTTGGCTCTTGGAATCCATGACGAACGCCTCCAAAGTTTAAGTCCTTGGAGTTATAGTTCCAAGAGGGTCACGGTGTTATTAGAGGGCAACGGACCGGCCGCGATAACCGGCTACGCGCGGGGATGGCTCTTCGCGTAGACGTCTTTTAGCCTGTCTTTCGTGACGTGAGTGTATATCTGGGTAGTGGAAATGTCGGCATGGCCCAACATCTCCTGGACGGCCCTTATGTCCGCGCCGTTTTCCAAGAGGTGGGTCGCGAAAGAATGCCGCAGAGTATGGGGAGTAATCTCTTTTCTGATGAGCGCCTGCTGCGAGTACTTCTTCACGATCTTCCAGAACCCTTGCCTGGTAAGCCTGCGCCCGTGGTGGTTAACGAACAGCGCCTTTTCCTTGGGGTCGGCGATGAGTTTGGACCTCGCGTTTTCCAGGTAACTCCGAAGGGCTATTATGGCCATCTCTCCTATGGGAACAACCCGTTCCTTTGAGCCCTTCCCCAAGCACCGCACGAAACCTTCCTGGAGGTCCACATCTTGCACGTTGAGATTGACAAGCTCGGAGACGCGGATTCCCGTCGCGTACAGGAGCTCAAGCATGGCCTTGTCCCGCTTCCCTGCCGGGGTGGAGAAGTCCGGCTGCGCCAAGAGCCTTTCCACTTCTTCCACGGTGAGCACCTTGGGAAGTTTCCTCTCAAGCTTAGGCGAAGACAGCTCTCCGGTTGGATCGCTCTCTACATAGTTTTCCTTGACTAAGAATTGGTAGAAGGCTTTAAGCGCGGCCAACCTGCGGGCGATGGTAGCGGTGGCTTTTCCTTGTTTCCTTAGATACATTAAGTAAGCCACAATGGTGGACTGGGAAGCGTTCTCCAACGACAGCGAGGAATCCCCTGACAAAAAGCCATAATACTGCTTTAGGTCCCGGCTGTAAGACTCGAGAGTGTTGGAGGCCAACCCTTTCTCATGCCCCAGGTAGTCTATGAACTCCTGTATGAGGCTTTCCACTTCCACCATCCTCCCCCAAGGGCGCACTCAAGAAGTCTATTCTTCGACCCGAAAAGGACAAACCCTTCCGCGCTTACCTATATTCCCCTTTTGCCGGAGAAATATCCTACATGTTGAACAACATTCCTCTACAAGTCTTATGTCAGATACAGTCGTTCTATTCCGTAGACATGAAAGGGGGCCTCCAAGGAAGCCCCCATTTCTTCTGTCTCGATGCCGCCCAAAGGACCGTCGCCGCGCTTTACGCCAAAACTTCCTCCAACGGAGTGTAGGGCAAGTTGTGGGCAGCGGCCACAGCGCTGTAAGTGATCTTCCCTTGGGTCACGTTCACGCCCTTCGCCAGCGCCGGATTGGACCTTACGGCGTCCTTGAAACCCTTGTTGGCCAAGAGCAGCGCGTAGGGCAGCGTAGCGTTTGTCAGAGCCAGAGTCGAGGTCCTGGGAACCGCTCCCGGTATGTTGGGTACCGAGTAGTGAACTACGCCGTGCTTCATGAATGTCGGGTTCGAGTGGGTCGTGGTATGGTCCATGGTCTCGATGCATCCACCCTGGTCTATCGCGACGTCAACCAGAACCGAACCCGGCCTCATGCCGGCTACCATGGACTCGGTAACCAGCTTGGGCGCTTTGGCTCCGTGGATCAGCACGGCGCCCACGACCAAGTCGGCGCTTCTCACGGCCTCGTTTATGTTGTAAGCGTTTGACGCCAGGGTCTGAATCTTGGTGCCGAACACATCGTCGAGATACCTAAGCCTGTCCAAGTTCACATCAATGATGGTTACCTTCGCGCCCAGACCGACCGCCATCTTGGCGGCATTGGTGCCGACGACTCCGCCTCCAATGATCACGACGTGACCGGGAAGCACTCCCGGGACAGCCCCGAGAAGGACTCCCGAACCGCCGTGCCGCTTCTCCAGGAAGTGCGCGCCGATCTGTATGGACATGCGGCCGGCTACCTCGCTCATAGGAGTGAGCAACGGCAGGGTCCGGTTGGGCAACTCGACCGTCTCGTACGCTACGGCGTCCACTTCTTTTTCCATGAGAGCGTGGGTCAACTCGGGTTCAGGAGCGAGGTGGAGATATGTAAACAGGAGCTGACCGCGCTGCATAAGTGGGTACTCAGACGGCAGAGGCTCTTTGACCTTTATGATCATGTCTGCTTCGGTCCATACGGACTCGGCGTCCGGGAGGATCTTGGCTCCGGCGGCCTCATAGGACTTGTCGTCAAACCCGCTTCCTAATCCTGCTCCCTTCTCCAAGAGCACCTGGTGCCCCGCCTCGGTAAAGGCTTGCGCGCCCGCGGGCGTAAGCGACACTCGGTTTTCGTCCGGCTTAATTTCTTTCGGAACTCCGACTTTCACAAGGCTCATCCCTTTCTCTCAAACTCCGACACCGAACATACTCAACCAAATTGATTCTACACGCTTGTCCGTTATCCTGCCATAAGTCAGGTTTATGGGATCTATCAGGCTATTTGGTATCATGTCAACCGTCCAAAGCGGGGTTATACTCCTGAAGCCCGGATGAGCAGGAGGGGTGAGACGTACGCCTCTATCAACGACGACAGCACAAAAAGGAGAGTCAGGACCGCGCATTTCCAAGTGTACGAGGCGATCTTTTTCCAAAGGCCGCCGTAGGTCCAAGGACGTTCGTGAAACAGGACCAGGCTGAAGGTAAGGGAGAAGGTGGCAAGCAGTACCATCACCGGTACCGAGATGATGTTTTGGGGCAGCATCCCCGCTATGAACATGAGCGCTCCTCCCGGAGAGACTTCCCTTATGACGAAAGAGGCGCTGAAGCCGAGCACAAACCCTCTGATCATGAGCATTACGCAGCAAAGGGGCGCGCCGATTATGGAAAGGCCGAATGCCCAGATCATGGCAGCCGCCTTCAGGTTCTGCGCCAAAGAAAGCCTGAAGACGATTCCCGGTTCAATGCCCGGGCTTCGGAGCCCTCTCATGAACACCTCAAGATACGAAACCAATTCGGCTTTCTCGTTGACCGAAAGCACCTTGAGGCTCAAGGCCCCCATGACTATCCCCGTCAGGAACAGGAGCGCGCAGAGGATTAGAGGGGAAAATCCCGCGGTTTTCTTCACTGAAAGGCCCCCTCATGGCATGTCTCTTCTCTACTTCAAGAGAAACCTATGAGGGGGCCGTGTGCCGTTATGACTTGCCCTTGGATTCCCTTTTCGGTTTGGCCGCCGCGGGTTCCTTTTCCGCAAACAGGCCCGGGTGTCCGTCTAGAGGCTCCAGTTCCTCTTCCGGCTGGTCTTCTTCTGCTTCTTCGGCCGTTTCCCCGTCTCTTATGACGGAACCTTTCTGGGGAATGACCTCGAGGCGCCGGTTTAGGGCGTCGAGAGTCGCCCTTACGCAGGCTTCCTTAACGTCGCGGCGGACCAAAGCGCTGCCTATCATCTGCTCTTGATTGCGCCTTGGAGTTAGGAGGTTAACCAAGACTCCAACCGCCTTTTGACCGCCCACTTCGAAGACCCCCACGTCGTCGACGAAAAAGGCGTGAGGCGGCTCCAATACAGAGTTCACCGCAAGACAAGTCGCCTTGGCTATGCCGAGAAGGGCTGAGTCTTCGTGGGACTCGCACTGAACCCGGCCTACGTACACGGCCATTTGCCCCTCGTAAGGGCGCTCCAAAGTGACGGTTAAGTCCGTCTTTCCGGTCTTGGCGTCGGTCTTTGTCTCCAGTCCCGAGTAGCGCAACCTGCCCATAGGCTCAGGAAGCCCAACGCGGACCTGGGCGACCGAAACCTTCCTGCGGTCAACGGTAATATCCCACTGCGCTTTGAGAGCGCTCTGAACATCCCTTACGATTTGCTTTGGGTTCCTGCCCAATCCGGTGAGGATGTGTATTTCCTCGATAGCTCCCCAATCGCTTATCACAACCCGGGCTTTCTGAATCCCGGGAAGGCAGGTCAAAAGAGCCTCGATGTCTTTGACGCTCACCGTCTTCTCGTTACTCAAACTCCCACCCCATTGGGGCGAAAGGGGCAAGCCCTAACGCCCGGTTACTTGAGACTCTCCACGAGCTCGAAACCTCTTCGTAAGGCTTTTTCATTTAGAGGGAGCAGATTGTGGTGCCGGGCGCTTATGACTTTGGGAAGGACTTTGAGAACGGTATCCAGTTCCACTACTCCGGTGGCTCCCACAAGCGCGCCCAGGCACACCATGTTTGAAACCCGGTCCGATCCCAACGCTTTCGCCTCATCGTTAGCGGCAATCCGGTATAGTCTGACATCCTCCCTGGTGTTTTCGACATTTACCAGGGATGAATTTACGATCAAAGCGCCGCCTGAGACTATCGCCTTGTGAAACTTGTGGAACGAAGGACCGTTCATGACGATGGCCGACGTCGGCTCAACCACGACCGGTGAGGCTATGGGTTCATCAGACACGCAAACAGCGCAGTTCGCGGTCCCGCCCCTCATCTCCGGGCCGTAGGACGGGAGCCAGGAAACCGATTTGCCTTCCTCTTTGCCGGCATAGGTCAGGAGAGTCCCGATAAGCATGATGCCCTGGCCGCCGAATCCGGCCATAATCACCTCATGCAGCACCGCTACTCCCCCTCCTTTACCTTGAACTCGCCTAACGGATACTCTGGGATCATGTTCCGTTCCAGCCACAGAAGGCTTTGGGCCGGAGTCATCCCCCAGTTTGTCGAGCATGTCGAAAGAAGTTCGACTAGAGAGAATCCCTTACCTTCCATCTGGGTGGAAAAAGCTCTCTTGATTCCTTGCTTCGCCTTAGCGATGTTGGCGGGATTGTGGAGTGAGAACCGCGCTACGTAGGCGGCCCCTTCCACCGTGGCCAACAGCTCGCTGACCTTCACCGGATAGCCCTGAAGCTTGGCGTCCCGTCCGAAAGGAGAAGTCGTGGTCTTCTGTCCGACCAGCGTGGTCGGGGCCATTTGTCCTCCCGTCATCCCGTAGATGGCGTTGTTGATGAACACCACGGTGATGTTTTCGCCTCGCGCCGCGGCGTGGAGTATCTCAGCCGCCCCGATGGAAGCCAGGTCGCCGTCTCCCTGATAGGTGAAGACCACGGCGTCCGGGTGAACCCTCTTGATGCCGGTAGCCACAGCCGGCGCCCTCCCGTGGGCGGCCTGCTGGAAGTCAACTTCGAAGTAGTTGTAGGAAAAAACCGAGCAGCCTACCGACGCAACACCGATGGTCCTATCCTGAATCCCCAACTCGTCTATTACTTCGGCCACAAGCCTGTGAGCTATGCCGTGGGTGCAGCCGGGACAGTAGTGGGTCACAACGTCCGCAAGAGACTTGGGTCGCTGGTAGACAGCCTTCATTGGGCCTCACCTCCGGTCACCATCTCGGTGAGTTTCTGTTCGATTTGCCGCGGGTTGGGGATTGCCCCTCCGGTCCTGCCGTAGAACCGCACCGGCGCCCTCCCTGAGACAGCCAGCCTAACATCCTCCACCATCTGCCCGGTGGACATCTCCACGCAGAGAAAACCTTTGGCGCGCTCGATGACCTTCAGGAATGCCTCGTCCGGAAACGGCCAAAGCGTTATCGGCCGTATCAGCCCGGCCTTTATCCCTTTTTTCCTGGCCCTGTCCACAACCAGGCGGCAGATCCTTGAGACGGTGCCGTACGCAACCAAGAACCACTCTGAGTCGTCGGCGTGAAGGATCTCGTACATCACTTCGTTTTCCTTGATCTTGCTGTACTTCTCGTACAGGCGCCAGTTGTGGGCGTCCAACTGTTCCGGGTCCAAGACGATGGAGTTTATCAGGTTGTTGCGCTCTCTGCCCTTGCGTCCCGTCGTAGCCCAAGGCTTGGGAGGCAAGGACCCAACGTCCACGGGTTCGGGGAATGTAACGGGTTCCATCATCTGGCCTATGTTGCCGTCGCCTAAGATCATGACCGGCGTGCGGTACTTGTCTGCCACGTCGAAAGCCCTGAACATGAGGTCGCAGGCTTCCTGGATGCTGGAAGGGCCGTAGACCACCAACCGGTAGTCTCCGTGTCCGCCGCCCTTAGTTGCCTGGAAGTAGTCGGCTTGGGAAGGTTGAATGCCTCCCAGGCCCGGGCCTCCCCTGGACATGTTCACTATGACGCACGGTACCTCGGCGCCCGCGATGTAGGAGAGTCCCTCCTGCATGAGGCTAACCCCGGGGCTTGAGGATGAAGTCATGACCCTGGTCCCGGCGCCGCCGGCCCCGTAAACCATATTGATCGCGGCGACTTCGCTTTCCGCCTGCACGAAAACGCCGCCTTCATCCCTAAGCCTTCTTGCCATGTATTCAGATATCTCGTTTTGCGGAGTGATGGGGTAACCGAAATAGTGGCGGCAGCCCGCGCGGATGGCGGCTTCGGCTAGCGCCTCGTTTCCTTTCATTAGCACTGAGTCTGCCATGGGATCTCACCTCCTGGTTATGGGCGGAAAACCTCTATGACCGCGTCGGGACACATGCGCGCGCACAACGCGCAGCTAATGCATTTTTCCTGGTCCTCGTCTCTAACGAACGCGGGCCGGTATCCCTGCCGGTTCAGGCTATCTCTAAACCCGATAATGTTCTTGGGACATACTGAAACGCATAGCTCACAACTCTTGCAGTGCTCTTCTCTGAAGACGACTCGTTTATCCACGCCTCTCCCTCCCCGCATACGGTTTAGGCTTCGACTTCCCATGGTTTCAAAAGGAACCTGGTGAGGAACAGCAAGTCGGTTTCCCCCAGGCTCCTCAAATTGGAACGGATCTCGCTCTCTTTGTCCTTGAGTTCCGCCGGAGCGCAGAGCATGAGGACGGGAAGACCCACCTCTTTCGAAAGCTCCCTGGCGAAGCCCAGACCTTCCAGGACGTGCTCCAGAGTTGTCAACTCGGCTAAGTGGGTATTGGCCACTAGGCCCGAGGCTTCCAATCCCGCGGCTTTCGTGACCGATTCCAATGCCTGTTTGGCTTCCCTGACGGTCCTGGTAAAGGGCCTTCGCGAGTTGACCACGAACAAGCCCCTGGTTTCGGGGGGCAGCGCGTCCTTGAGGCCTCCCAGCACTCTTGAACCTGTGGGGTCGCCTCCAACGTCTACGACTACGTGGTCGGAGCCCTGCCGAAGCACTCTTCTCACACCTTCCGGCAGGACGGGCAGGTCCGCGCTCCTCAATGACTCCTTTGGCGCTACGACTCGGACGCCCCGGAGAGCCAACTCTTCCCGGACGTCTCTCGCCCTGAAATACGGGGTAACCGCGTCCAGATCGACCAACGTGACACTACGGCCGGATCCGGCTAGCCTTACGGCATAGTTCAGGGATATCTCCGTTTTCCCGCTTCCGTACAGCCCGTAAAAGACTGTGACATCAGGCAAACTGAAAACTCCTATCTGCGCTAATATTCTTTGAGGGCTTCTCCCCTTAGAACGGCCGTTCCTTTCGCGATGAGCAAGTCGGGCGTCGTCTCCTTATAGACGGTAACCTCCGCCCACTTTCGCGAAAGCTCTTCTATTCGGTTCCTCAAAGCGCTGAGTCTAACTCCGGCCCCGCAAAGGACGATGATGTCCACTTTGCCCGACAAGGCCACCGCCTGCCTGCCTATCTCTTTGGCCACTTGATACCCCATGGCGGACACGGCCCTCGCCGCCTTCTCATCTCCCCGGGAAAGAGCTAGCTCCAGTTCGGGGAGGGTACGCGTCTTGGCGTAACCGAAGGCTCCCGCTGAGGTTTTCAGGGTTGAGACCAGTTCGGAGCCTGGACGCTCAGCCAGATAGGCGAGGAAGCCTCCCGCGGGCAAGGTACCCGCGGCCGTAAGCCCAAACGGCCCTTCTCCGAGGACAGGGTCTGACGTGTCCACTACTTCATCTCCAATGTGGCTCGATACGCACGACTCTTCTCCCAAGTAGGCCGTAATGCCCCGGGCTGTTAGAGGAAGCCCGAGTTTGCGGCAGGAATCTTCCCAGGCATGGCGCTGGGGAAGCGCGTAGTAAACGCCTCTTCTCCGGTGCTCCGCCAAACCCGACACCTCCGCTTCGAGCAAGAGCTTGCCCGTGTTCATGGGCTCTACGACTATGCCCGGCACGCGACGCTCGGAGCAGTACCGGTACGCCAGGACAGTAAGCCGGTTTCTAGGGTGAAACGGGTCTATTTCTGACGCTTCCGAGGCCATCTTCTCGTTGATGAGGTATACTCCCGGCTCTGACGGCTTGTACGTCCCTCCGGGTATGGCTACCAAAGAGGGAGGGATTCCGGCCTCCCTCTCTATTGCGGCAAAATCGCAGGTGCCGGGCGGGAATACCCACCTGCCCGAAGCATCGGGAAGAGAGGCTCCTTCCTCAACAAGGATAGCCTCCACTCCCAAGTAAGTCGGGTTTACCGCGAGTACAGTCCTCACTTGGGAAGGTACATCCTCTTCTGTTCCAGGGCCTTCTTTATCCTGGCCTCGGCGTATACTTCCGCCGCCTGGTGAGTGCTGATTTTCATCTCTTTGGAGATGGCGAAGATCTTCAAGAGGATGTGGTAGATGCCCGACACCCTGGCCATCGCCCGTTCGCGGTTGTAGCCGTAGGGAGAAAGCTCTTCCGCCACGTTGATGACGCCGCCGCCGTTGGCGATGAAGTCGGGCGCGTACAGGATTCCCCTCTCCGCCAGCATGTCCCCGTGCCGGCTCTCCAGAAGCTGGTTGTTTGCCGCTCCGCAGACTATCTTTGCCTTAAGCCGGGGGATGGTGTCGTCGTTTATGGCTCCTCCCAAGGCGCACGGGGCAAAGATGTCGCATTCCACGTCATAGATGCTCTCAGGCGGGACCGCTTCGGCGCCCAGTTCCACCGCCCTTTGAACTTTCTCCGAGAAGATATCGGTCACCGTGACTTTCGCGCCGGCCTCCAGGAGGCAGCTTACCAGGTTGTATCCTACCGACCCGACCCCTTGGACCGCGACTCTTCTCCCGGCGTAACTGTCGCTGCCGAAGGCTTCCTTGAGAGATGCCGCCATCGCTCTAAAAACGCCGTAGGCCGTGACGGGCGACGGGTTTCCGCTCTTTCCTGAGCCTTCGAGCCCGCAGACATGAGTTGTCTCGTTCCTGATGATGTTCATGTCGTCGGTAGTGGTCCCGACATCTTCCGCGGTAATATACCTTCCGCCCAGGGTCTCAACGAACTTGCCGAAAGCCCTAAAAAGTTCCTCGCTTTTGTCCGTCCTGGGATCCCCTATGATGACCGCCTTTCCTCCGCCCAGGGCCAATCCCATGGACGAGTTCTTGTACGTCATCCCGCGGGACAGCCTCAGCACATCGGTGAGTGCCTCTTCCTCAGTCTTGTACGGCCACATCCTCGTTCCGCCCAGAGCCGGGCCCAAGGTGGTATCGTGAATGCCGATGATGGCCTTAAGGCCGGAGGCTTTGTCGTAGCAGAAAACAATCTGCTCGTGGTCGTACTCGGCCATGAGTTCGAACATCCTCAAACGGTCCATCCTCCTTTAGGTTCGCGTGATTAGGATCCTGGCCATCGCCAGGGAGTAGAGTTTGGAAGGCTTGGTGTCGGCGCGGGAGATGACCACCAAAGGCGCGCTGGCGCCCACAATCACCCCTGCCAACACCGCTTTCGCGAAATACTGCATGCTCTTAGCCACGCTGTTTCCTGAGACCAGGTCGGGGGCCAAGAGGATATCCGCCTTTCCGGCGACTTCGCCCCCTACGCCTTTGATTGACGCCGACTCGGCGGAAACGGCCACATCCAGCGCCATGGGCCCGTCCACGTACGCTCCCGGGAAAGCCCCGCGGTCGGCCATCTTGGCCAGAATGGCCCCGTGGACGCTTGCATCAGAGTCCAGGGTAGGGACTTCAGTGGGACCAAGGCACGCGAGCCTCGGGGTACGCACGCCCATCATCTTGGCTACGGCTATGGCGTTTTTGGCGATCTCCACTTTCTTGTCGAGGTCGGGCATGAGGTTTACGCCGCCGTCGGTCACGAAGATGAACCTGTCGTAACCCGGTACCTCCAAGCAGGCCACGTGGCTCATGAGGCTTCCCTTGCGGAGACCCTTTTCTTTGTCGAGAACCGCTCTAAGAAGGGTGGGGGTCGGGACTTTTCCTTTCATGAGGATTCCGCAAGACCCGTCTCTCACCAAAGACACCCCGGCCCTCACAGACTCCTCCTGGTCAGAGGCATCGACAAAGACCGGGTCCCGGAAAGAAATCCGGCTCTCTTCCAGTACCTTCTCGATATCCGCCCGGTCTCCCACCAGAAACGGCCGCGCGAAACCCTCTTCCTCCGCCGCGGCAAGGGCGGAAAGGGACTCGGGGTCTTGCGCTTGGACCAAACTGACCCCTACCGGGCCTTCTGACTTGACCTTTGAAAGCAGGGATTCAAACAAGGCGACCAAGCTCGGCCACCTCTCCTTCCGGATAGACTCGAATGGGCTCTTCGTTCATAAGCACTCTGCGCGCGCCGGCAATGAGCGCCGCCATCTCATCCTCCCCGGGGTATATCAAGTGGGGAGCGATGAATGAGGTCCGTTCTCGCACCAGTCCGGTTATGACCTCTGACCTTGCCAAGCCCCCGGTAATCACTACCGCGTCGGGTCTCTGCGGAAAGGCGCCGGCCATAGCCCCGATCTCCTTGGCTACCTGGTACGCCATGGCCCTGTAGACTAGGGCGGCATGTTCGTCACAAACGATCCGCTTCTCCACTTCCCTGGCGTCCTTGGTGCCCAGATGGCCAAACATGCCTGATTCGGTGGAGAACCTCATCTTTACCGAAACCGGGTCACGGGACTCCCGATGGAGTTCCCACAGCAAGACCGAAGGCACAGTGCCTGTACGTTCTACGGTAAAAGGACCTTCCTCGTTTGAGTTGTTGACATCTCTGAGATAGCCCTGATAGCAAGGGCTTACCGAAAACCCGCTGCCCAGGTGGGCTATTACGAGGAACAGTTCCTCCAGGGGGCGTCCGAGGTCCGAGGATGCCATAAGGGCCGAGGATTTCATGTTGAGGGCGTGCAAGAGGCTCCTCCGCGGGATCTCGGGATGGCCGGAAATCCTCGCGTCGGGAAAAAACTCGTCGACTGAGACCGGGTTCACAATGAAAGCGGGGATGCTGCCGTGGCCCGTAAGCTCCCAAGCGATGAGCGGTCCGAGGTTGGAGACGTGCCTTCCGCCTATTTCGGACCGGGAATCCTCAACCATGGTCTCATTGACCAGGTAGGTACCCGAACTAACAGGCCTCAACAAACCTCCCCGCGCGACCACGCAGGTCAAGTAGGATATCTGAAAGCCCCGGCGCGAGAGGAATTCACGGACTACCTGAGTCCTAAAGGGCAATTGCGCCACGGTCTTGTGGGTCACTGCCCATTCTTGAGACGTGTGGCTGACGTTCTCCAAGGCGACCAGTTCGCCCGCGACGGAAACCGCGAGTTTGGTTGATACTGACCCGGGGTTTACTGTCAGTATTACGTCAGCGCGCGCCAACGTCATCCCTCCAATCGGTGCCCACGTACGTCCAATGCAAGAATCGTGCCAAGGATACCGAAGAGTCGGAACGCCGGTTATGGACTCGCCGCTCAAGTCAAAAACCTGGTTCCCTTACGTTTGCCCGCGTCGTGTTCAAACCGGCGACCCGTTCCGCCAAAACGCGAAAGGGAGGGACTATGTAGATTCCTTCACGGTACATCAATACTGCATGCAGAATCGTACAATGCTTAAACGATTTCGTACTTGTCTATTTTGTTGTAGAGACTCCTGATGCTTATGCCCAAAAGCCTGGCTGCCTTTGTTTTATTGCCCTGGGTTTTCTGGAGCGCGTTCTGAATGACCCTCTTCTCGGCCTCGTTTATGGTCTCGGCGAGAGTTCCCACGGGATGATCGGGGATGTCCCCGGAAACAACGGCGCTGGGTCCATCCGCGGGCGACACCATCGGAGGCACGTGGCGGGGCTCGATTATCTCTTCCTGGTAGCGCATGTTTATCATGGCCCGCCCGAGGACGTTTTCCAGTTCCCGCACGTTGCCCGGCCACTTGTAGCTCTTGAACATCTCCAGCACCCGGGGGTCAATGCCGGTAACCCTACGACCGTACTCTTGGTTAAGCCTTCTAATAAGGTGCTCGCACAAATCCGGGATGTCTTCCACCCGCTGCCGAAGGGGCGGGATGAAAATGGGGATCACGTTCAGCCGGTAGTAGAGGTCTTCCCTGAACTTCCCCTCGGCGACCAGTTGCTCCAGAGAAACGTTGGTGGCGGCTATCACTCTGACGTCCACGGAGGTGGGTTTAGCCGCCCCCACCTTTACGATTTCCTTCTCCTGGAGCACCCTAAGGAGACTGGCTTGGGAAGCCAGGTTCATGACCCCTATCTCATCTAGGAAAAGGGTGCCTCCTTCAGCCTCCTCAAACAGGCCCCTCCGCCCGCCTCTCCTGGCACCGGTAAAAGCTCCGTCCACGTATCCAAACAGCTCGGATTCTAGGAGGCTTTCGGTAAGCGCCGCGCAGTTGACCCGGACAAAAGGCCTGTTTCTTCTCGGTGAAGCGCTGTGCAACGCATGGGCGAACAACTCTTTCCCGGTGCCGCTTTCGCCCCTCAATAGCACGGTCACCGAAGTGCCCGCCACTCTTTTCGCCTGCTCGATAGCCCCTATTATAAGAGGGCTCCTGGAGACGATGTCATCGAAGGTGTACTTGGCCTCGAGTTCCCTGACGATTTTCTTCATCCGCTCCAGTTCTTCATTGAGGCTCATGATCTCGGAAACGTCGCGAATCACGCCGACGCTTCCCACCAACTCGTCGCCGACCATCACAGGATCGACAGTCACCACCACCGGCCTCCGCATGGGTCCCACTTTCATGGGAACGTTTTTCACGGGTTTCCGGGTACGCAGGACTTGCATGTGCATGCTCGGGCCTTCGGCGATGTCCACGGTTGCGGGCTTTCCGATAACGTCTTTCTCGGTGAGCCCCGTGATGCGCGTATAGGCTGGATTGATGAGGATTCCTATCCCTTGAGCGTCAACTACGGATATGGCGTCTTGAGTGGCGTTGATTATGGCGGACAGGAGGGTTTTGACCTGCCTTAAGTTGGTTATCTCTTCGGCCAGGTTCTTCACATCGGTGATATCACGGAACACGGCCACGGCGCCTAATACTTCGCCGTCCGGGCCGCGCACGGGGACACGGTTTGTGACGATGGTAGTGTTTCCTATGACCTGCACCTGGTTCAGTTCGGGATTCCCTGTGCGGACAACTAGGTCGAGACGCGTGGTGTCGATCACGTCCCTTACGTCCCTGCCCAAAGCCTGTGAGGCAGGGATCCCCGATATCTTCTCCGCGGCTGGGTTAAAAACAAAAATGCGGAAATCCTTGTCGACCGCCACGATGGCATCGTGAGTCGAATTCAGGATGAGGTCGAGCAGCTGGGTCCTTGCAGAATCCTGCACACTAGAACACCTCCGCCCTATAGAGTTTTCTACAGGGCGGAGACGCGTTCCTTCTTGCACATTTTTTCACGTACAAACCGCTCAGGCACCTAACCGTAGCCTATCAGCCACCATCGCTATGAACTCGGAGTTGGTGGGTTTGCCTTTCTCTTGGCTAATGGTGTGGCCAAATACCCTCTGGATGAAGTCCATATTGCCCCTGTCCCACGCCACCTCGATAGCGTGCCTTATGGCCCTTTCCACTCTGCTCGGCGTGGTGAGGTACTTCTCCGCGATGGTCGGGTACAGCTCTTTCGTGATCTTGGACAAGAGGTCGACCCTGTTGACGACCATCACGATCGCGTCTCTTAAGTACAAGTAACCCTTGATGTGCGCCGGTATCCCTAATTCATGCATGATTGCGGTTACTTTAGAATCTTGGTTCCTGTCTCTATCCTTTACCGCCAAGGCTCGGGGCGCCTGCCCTTGTTTGTTGAACAGCTGACGCAGCCGTTCGGCGAGTATGTCAAAGTCAAAGGGCTTTAGTATGTAGTAATCGGCTCCCAGCTCAAGGACCCGGTGGGTTATGGATTCCTGCCCAAACGCGGTAAGCATAACGATCTTGGGACGCGGTCCTTCCTCGGTCCTGGCCAGCCTTTCCAGAACCCCGATCCCGTCCAGATAGGGCATGATGATGTCGAGGACCACTACTTCCGGCTCTGTATCCTTGATTGCCTGAAGCGCTTCCAAACCGTTATGAGCCGTTCCGACCACTTCTACATCATCTTGCCTGTCCAAATACTCTTTCAAGAGGCCCGCAAACTCCTTGTTATCGTCGGCGATCAGTACCCTGATTTTATGCAACTCCAAGTCTCCTCCCCCTAAGCCCTGGTGGTTACCGTGCCGATTGCGGTCCGGCCTATCTCCAGCACCCATATTATACCAATTGTGGGGGGAGCACAATATGAAATATGAGTATTTTGTCACTTACCTTTTCGCCGCGGTCGCCGCGGCGGCCTCAAAATCCGCTCTAGCGGCGGGAGACGACATCATGTGAGAGTCCCTGGCCATCCATTCGGCGAAAGTCCCGTATCCTCTGGTCGGGTCGTTGACGAGCACGTGGGTTATGGCGCCCACCAAGTAGCCGTCTTGAATTATGGGGCTCCCGCTCATACCCTGGACGATCCCTCCTGTCAGCGACAAGAGCCTGGGATCGGTTATTTTGATTAAAAAACCCTTTGACGAAGGCGATGAGCTGCCAAATACTTGTTGGATCTCAATGGAAAACCTCTCTATCGTTGTCCCGTTCACCGTTGTCAGCACTTCGGCCGGCCCGGTTTTGAGCTTGCTTTCCAACCCCAAAGGAATGGGCTCAGGGTAGTAAGGGTTTTCCGGCAAAGCGCTGAGGATGCCCGAAATCCCGCAATCACCATTCTTCAATATGTTGCCGATAACATCCTGACCCTCGACGAAAGTGCCCAACACCTCGCCGGGCTGGCCCTTCTTGCTGGGCTGGACTCCGGTGACTGTGGCTCTCACAATATGCCCTTGCTTCATGGTAACGGGACGCCTGGAGTCTCCTTCCGATATGACGTGGCCCAAAGCCGCGTAGAGCCCTGTCCCCGGCTCGTAAAAAGTAAGTGTGCCCACGCCGGCCAGGGCGTCTTTGACATATAGGCCAATGTTAAAACCGCCGTACTTGTTCCTCACCGGCATGAGAGCGCGGTGAACGGCGGAGCCGTCAGTTTTCTCCACAAGGAGGTCCACCCATTCCCCGGCCCGTCCGGCCTCGTCCACCAAGATAGCCAGCTCTTCTTTGGTCGAGACGCGCCTATCGCCGACAGCCAGAATCACGTCGCCGGGTTCCAGCCCGGCGGATTTGGCCGGCCATACTTCTTTTCCGTCGATGGTGAGAACAGGGCACAGTCCTGTTATGACCAAACCCGAACTGCGAAGAACCACACCGATTGAATGTCCTCCGGGAACCACCATTATGGGTTCGGCCACGGTCAATGAGACTCTTCTCAAAGGTATGATGCCGAAAAGCTTAAAAACGATGGAGTACTCGCCCGGTTTCTCGGTATCCATAGTCAGTCGGGTTGTGAGATCGCCCCACGGCCATGAAGATCCTTTTCCGCTTTCGCCCGACGATACCGACACGACCGGATAGCCCGTGTCAACGACAAAATCCTGTCCCGTGAGCAAAGTGATGGCTTCCGGGAAAGAATAAGCTAATCGAAACGGATTAGAAGCGGTAATTAGAGCTATGAAAACGCAAATAATGATACCGGCGATTCTTTTTGCGCGTTCTTTTGGCATTTTGAGCCACTCTCCTCTCGCCGCCGATGACTACAGGTAATAAGGTTTACCGTAAGTAGGTCATTTATTGCGTCAGAGAGAGTAAGCGATGGAAAGCGGAGGATGGGCTCAGTCCAAAAGAGCCTTCTTTTCCTGGGCTGATCTCAGAAGCTCCCTGGCATGATCCGAGGAAATTGACAAACTGGAGCCGCTAAGCATGCGGGCGATCTCGGCTACTCTGCCTTCTTGAGACAAGAGCCTGACGTTGGCGACCGTTCTACCATCTATCTCGCTTTTTTCAACGACGTAGTGATGGTCCGCGAAAGCGGCGATAGAAGCAAGATGGGTAACGCAGAGGACTTGGTGGCGCCTTCCTAATTTCCATAATTTTTCAGCCACGGCTTGTCCAGCGTCACCGCCTATGCCGGCGTCAATTTCGTCAAAAATGAGAGTCGGCACAGGGTCGTTTTCTTCCAGGTGCGACTTTATGGCCAGCATGAGCCGGGATAACTCTCCGCCCGACGCCACCTTGTTTACGGGCAAGGGCGCTTCCCCCAAGTTGGCCGAGAAGAGGAAACTCACTTTGTCGAAGCCTTCGGGGAAAACCCTGAGCCTCTTGTCCTCCACTAGGACTCCTTGGGCGTCCTCTTCGTGGTCCACCCGGGCAATAAACGTGCCGCCCGGCATTCCCAGTTCCTTTATTGTGGCAGTGACGTGACGAGACATATCTTGGGCCAGTTCTTTCCGTATGGCGGTTATGGCGGAACCCGCCTTCGCCATTTGCTCCTCTACCTGCCTCAGTTCATCTCTGAGGTTTCCCAGGGCCTCCTCGGCGTGCAAGAGCCGGTGAAGGTTTTGGCGAGCGGTTTTTTCGTACGCGAGGATGGCCTCTTCGGTCTCTCCGTACTTGGATTTTAGTTTTTGGAGCAAGTCTAGGCGTTCGCTGACCTGGTTCAGCCGGTCGGGCTGCAGAGAAAGCTTCTTTTGGTAATCCCGCAAAGAATCCAAAGCCGCTTCCAATGTATAATAGGCCTCTTCAAGCGATTCGTAGGCACAAGACGCGGCAGGATCGATGGCGGAAGCTTTCTTTAGCGCGGACAACCCTTGGCTTACCTGGTCAATGGCGGACTCTTGCCCGCGCGGGGACGCGTACAGCAAGCTGTAGGCGGTCTGCGCGAGCTCGATCAAACGTTTTTGAGATGACAACACCTGATACTCGGAGCGGAGTTCCGCTTCTTCGCCCACGCGGATCTTCGAGGAGGCTATCTCGTCAACCTGGTAGGTGAGAAGGTCTATCTCCCGCTGCCTCTCGGGCCCTCCCCTTCCCAGCTCCTGAATCTCGGCCAAAATGCTCTGCCTCTGGCGGTACAGCTCGAGAAACTTTCGTCGAAGGGGAGCGAGGCGCGGGCGGTCCATGGAATCGAGGATGGCCAGGTAGTTCTGGGGCCGCATGAGAGAATGGTGTTCCTGTTGCCCGTGGACGTCTACCAACCGTGAACCGATTTCCTGGGCCATCCCGGAGGACACGATCTTGCCGTTCACCCTCATGTAAGAACGGTCTAGGAGGATGTCCCTCTGCAACACCAAGTCTTCCTGGTCCCCTAAGATCGAGGACAGGATATCATCTTCTTCCGTGCCGGCGTCGGCCGGAGGACGGCCCGCGAGCAGCTCAACCACGGCCCGTTCTTCCCCCGCCCTGATGAAATCCTTGGAGGTCCTCTGCCCAAGGCAAGACAGCACTGCGTCCACGATCATTGACTTGCCGGCGCCTGTCTCGCCGGTGAACGTGGACAAGCCGGGGCCAAGCTCAACTTCGGCGTCTTGGAATATCCCAAAATTCTTTATCCGTAGATACTGCAGCATAACGTCATAACCCGGCTATCTTCCGCAAAGTTACAAGAACGTCCTCAGGATTCGCTTCTTCGGCGACTACCACCAAGAGAGCGTCGTCCCCGGCGACAGTCCCCAGGATCCCGTCCAGGTTCAAACCGTCCACCGCTTCACCCACGGCCGAAGCGGCTCCGCTTAAGGTCTTGACCAGAATTATGTTACCTGATTTCCCGATGCTGATGCAGCAATCGGCAAACAGGCGGCGGAACCTGTCCCTGTAGACCGTGGAAGGGTCGCCCGGCATAAGCGCGTACTTGTACCTTCCGTCTCCCGCGGGGACTCTGACCAAGTTAAGTTCTTTGACATCCCGGGACACAGTGGCTTGAGTGACTTTGATTCCTTCCTTGGCAAGGGCCTCGCACAGCGCTTCCTGGCTCGTGATCACGTTTTGGGACACGAGCTCTATGATCCTCATCTGCCTCTTGGATTTCAAAACAAACTCCCCCCGAAAAGAGGTGTTCAGGGCGCCAAATCACCGCGGGAGCCTATCTGCCCCCTCCTTCAGCTTTCTTCGCAAGACCTCGTAAAAGGACCAGTCTTTACTCCTCAACAAAGTCACCTTTTTGCCCGAAGTGGAAACCCTGACCTTGTCGCCTCTTTGAAGCGACAGGAATTCCTGTCCGTCAATGGAAAGCATAGTGGACTGGCTCGTTTCCTCCACCTGGATCTCACAGGTATCGCCGGACGGTACCACCATCGATCTGGAATATAAGGTGTGGGGGCACACCGGCGTCAATATGAACGCGTTTACTTGGGGAGACACTATGGGTCCTCCGGCCGAGAGCGAGTACGCCGTGGAACCTGTCGGGGTGGAGATGATGATGCCGTCGGCAAAATAGGTGTCTACCTCAAGTCCTGACACCCTGAGCGTAAGCGCGGTCATCCGCCCGAAAGGCCCCTTCACGACGGCGGCCTCGTTCACGGCGAGGCTGGAAAAGACCACTTGTCCCTCACGTTCGACCTCCGCCCACAACATGATCCGTTCTTCTCTCTGAAATTGCCCGCTTAGGAACCCGGGCAAGGTCTCAAAAAGCTTGTCCGCCTCAACTTCCGTCAAGAAACCAAAGTGACCGAGGTTTACTCCCAACAACGGGACGCCTGTCGACCCCAAGACCCTGGCCGCCCCCAGCAAGGTGCCGTCTCCTCCCAGCACCACTCCGAAACGCACGGTATGAGCCCATTCCGAAAGGGACAAGCCGTTTCGCGGCCGCCCTACCATAGCCGCGAGACAAGGCGGAAGATAGCCTTTGAACCCATGGCCCGGTAGCCAGTCCAATAAGTCTATGGACGCCTGAAGGGCTCCTTCTTTCGTTATGTTTGGATAGATTCCTATGGCCTCTGGCCCCGTATCAACGGTCATCTTTTCTCCCGATAGCCTCCATGACCCTCTTTGCTATAGACTTCGCGTCCAACCCGACCGATTGCCTTAGGACCTCCTGGCTGCCGTGGGGCAGGAAGGCAACCGGCAAGGCCATCTTGAACACACCGTGTGAGGCCGACGGCATGGAAGCGGCCACTGCCTCAACCGCCTCGCCGAGCCCCCCGGTGGAAACGTTCTCCTCCAACACAAAAAGCGGAGCCGAACGCAGAAGGCTCGCCATGAGTTCGGTGTCCAAAGGACTCACGAAACGGGCGTTTACAACTCCGCAAGAAATGCCCTCTTGTTTTAGGAGTTCCCTGCACTCTAAGGCCGGAACCACCATGCTTCCGATGGCGACGAGGTTGGCGTCTCTGCCCAACGCCAACACCTCGGCCTTCCCTACTTCCAAGAGGCTCGGTGCCTCCAACGCCTCCTTGTAGGGAACGCCCGTGGCTCGTCCTCTCGGGTACCTTATGGCGCTGGGTCCCGGAAGGTTCAGCGCCGTATAAAGCATGTCCACCAACTCGCGCTCGTCCTTGGGCGCCATCACGGTCATACCCGGTACCGGGCGCAGATAGCTTAGGTCGAACTCACCATGATGGGTTTCGCCGTCCTCGCCGACTATCCCTGCCCTGTCAATGGCAAACACAACCTTTAGCTTCTGCAGGGCGACGTCTTGAATGATTTGGTCGTAGGCCCTCTGGAGGAAAGTGGAGTATATGGCGACGACCGGAATCATCCCGCCCTGGGCTAATCCGGCCGCGTAGGTGACCGCGTGGCTTTCGGCTATCCCTACGTCAAAGAAGCGGTCGGGAAAAGCTTTCTTGAACGCGTCCAGTCCCGTCCCGTCTGACATGGCCGCTGTTATGGCGACCACTCTCTTGTCTTGCGAAGCGAAGTGCTTCACTGCCTCGCCGAACACCTTGTTCCAATACGGGGGCCCCTCACTTACGCGAATCGTGCCTGTGGCGGGGTCAAAGGGACCCGGTCCGTGGTACTTCTCGGGCTCGTTCTCGGCGGGCGGATAGCCCTTGCCCTTCTTTGTCACCACATGGACTATGACCGGCTCGTTTAGGTGCTTGGCTTCCCCAAGGACCTTCTGTAGCGCCTCGATATCGTGGCCGTCTATAGGACCGTAGTACCTAAACCCAAAAGACTCAAACCACGCTTCGGGGAACAGGAAGTGCTTAAGCCCTCCCTTAAGGCGCTTTAACAGGTTTACAGCCCGCGTCCCGAGGTTGGGCATGGTCCTAAGGACCTTCTCAAACCGGGCCTTGGTGGACCTATAGAGTGGAGCCATCCTGAGCGTGGTGAGATAGTAAGAAATGCCGCCCACGTTTTCTGAAATGGACATGGAGTTGTCGTTTAAGATGACGATAAGTCTTGTGCGGTGCTCGCCCGCGTTGTTTAGACCCTCAAACGCCACACCCGACGTAAGGGCGCCGTCCCCGATCACAACAACGATGTTCTCGTCTCCGCCTCTTAGATCTCTGGCCTTGGCGAGACCAAGGGCAAAAGATATGGAACCCGAGGCGTGGCCGGTGTCGTAGACGTCGTAAGGGCTTTCCTGCCGCTTGGGAAAACCGGACAGGCCGCCAAACTTCCTGAGTGTGGAGAACCGGTCGTACCTTCCCGTGACAAGCTTGTGAGCGTAACTCTGATGCCCCACGTCCCACACTATCTTGTCTTGCGGCGTGTCGAAGACTGTATGGAGCGCCAAAGTGAGCTCCACTACGCCTAGGGACGAAGCCAAATGGCCGCCGTTGGCCGCTACGGTCTCTACTATCTTCTCGCGTATTTCCTTTGCCAAGGCTTTTAGTTCCGCCAAAGACATGCGGCGAAGATCCGCGGGAGACTTTACATCGCTCAGTTTGACGGTCATCTCTGTCTCTTCGTCCTCCCAAAAGCCCGGTTCACATAATACCGGATTCTTCCGAGAAACAGGATCATAGACTCAGCGTACTTCAAAGCTACCGGTTTGAACAGGGCTTTGCCGCCAACGCTTAAGCCTGAGGCCAGTCCGACGGCGGCTCCCGTCAGTAGAAAACCGCTTACCCCGGGATATAGGCCCAGAACGTTTTGGGAAATAGCGGCGGCCAAGGCCCCGGATATCGTCGCGGCGACATCCCCCAACACATCACTGAAGACGGATGAAACCCTCGCGGCGTTCCTTACGAACCAGACAGCCTCTTTGGCTCCGGGCACTCTCTTGGAAGCCATAGACAAAAGGGCGCTCTCGCTGGCCCGGGCGCTGGCAAGCCCCAATCCGTCGCTTAAGATACCTAAGCCGATCACGGATAATACCAGAGGTATACCGACTCTGGGGGAAACGCCCCGGAATACCCCTTCAAAAGAGGCGTTCATGACGAAACTTAAGAGGAAGGCTCCTGTGCCGAGCCCTAGGACTTCCAGGAGTAAACCTGACTTTCCGCGCTTTCTTCTTTGCGACATGGGTAAATGGAAAATCCGCCTCCGAGGGGCGGCGTCCGCGGTAAATCTTGTGACTTGAGGTCCAGCAGGTTTTCCCGATGGCCAACCTCCGCTTGCGCGAAAGGCGGTTCCCCTTTAAGGCCACCCTGCAAGGTCACCCTTTGCAGAGCTGGATCACCACTTAGTTCACACCGCAACCCCGCGAGACGCCCGGCTAGGACAGTCTAGGAGATTTCCTCAAGGGCACCCGCTCCTAGCCTCTATTGCAACCGCGCTTTCAGGAGGAACCTTCCTGCGCGGCCACTCAAGGCAGGCCAGACAAGAAACTTGCCGTAGGGACCCGCATCCGGATCCCGCGAAAAAAGGGCTTTTGATGTTCTGACCTACATGCCATTGTAGGTTTCCCTTTTTTCCTTCTCCCTAAAGAAGCCGGAAGCTGGGCGCAACCGGCCCCTCCAGGGCGTCGTCGGCCCGGCCCGTGACGGATTTTTAGCCCCGCCTTTGGAGCGGGAGAGCCCACTAGAATACTGCGCCCTCCCGGAGAGCCACGCATCATTATACCTGCTCACGAGGGGTTGTGGCAAGTCGAGGACCATCGCTTGGGGACTACACAGAAGACTTTTGCAGGTTTCGGCCGGACAACAAATCGAGGTAACGGGAGGATAGGGATTCCAGGAAACTGGGTTTCGCTGAGAATGGAGATAGGGCCTCAAGGCTTGCCCTAAGAGACTTTTCCGCTTCTTCCCCGGCTTCTTTGCACGACGTCACCCGAGCCAGGGTCGTCTTCTCTTCTTCGGCTTCCATGTCGTCCAGATCGTCTACGATCTGAAACGCGTATCCGAAATAGAGTCCCCAGGAACCGGCAGCCTCAATGATGTCGTCGGGCGCGCCGGCCGCGACGGCTCCCATCCGGGCCGAAGCCTCAAATAGCTTCCCGGTCTTGAGCCTGTACATCCGGGCCACGCTCCCGGCGTCTGCCAGGTCGCCGTCCAGTCCAAGGTCTAGCACTTGGCCCGCCACCATGCCCGCTGCTCCCGCGGCGTTGGCCAGGATCTGTATCGCCCTAAGGCGTCTTGAGTCAGGGAGGTTCCCCGACGAGGCGGCGGCTTCAAAAGCGGCCGTAAGCAAGGCGTCCCCACACAAAAGCGCCAAGGCTTCGCCGTACTTCCGGTGGCAAGTGGGTTTTCCTCTCCTGGTGTCGTCGTTGTCCATGCAGGGAAGGTCATCGTGAACGAGGGAATACGCGTGCACCATTTCCATAGCGATGCTAAGGCCTATGGCGTCTTCGACGTTCCCGCCGAGTTCTTCGTGGACGGCCAGGACAGTGGCCCCCCTAAGCCTCTTGCCTCCAATGGCGGCGTAGACCATGGCGTCTTTAAGCGCGGGCGCGAAAGGCTCAATGTTTTCAAAGTACTTCCGCATCGCCGTATCGATAAGGAACCTGTAGCGCTCCAGGCGCTTCTCAAATTCCACCGCCGCTTTCCTCACCTTTCGAGTCTCGGGACTTCTCCGGATTCAGAATCTGCTCGACCTTCCGCTCTGCCCGGTCAAGGATAGATTCCAAGTATCTGGCAAGTTTTATACCTTCTTCAAACTTCTTGAGAGAATCCTCAAGAGAAAGCTCGCCGCTCTCCAGGGACTTCACGATGGCTTCCAAGCGTTTTAAGTTCTCCGCGAACCCGGCGTCGCCCAAAGACTCGGGTTCAGAAACCTCCTCCGGTTTGGACAGGATGTCCTCACTGCTCATCGCCGCTATCCTCCTCTCTGGGTCCCGATTCTTCCACAAGGCACGCGAGCTGGCCTTCCTTCAAGGTAACCGTAATCCTGGCTCCTTTGGGCGCCTGACGGTAATCGGTCACTACTTCTTTTCCGGGCTCCAAGCGGGCAAGGCTGTAGCCCCTGCCCAGTATCCGCAAGGGCGAGAGGGCGTCCAGTTTGGAAGCCGCGTTGGACAAGAGGTGCCTGTGCCTCTCCAGCAGCGTCGTAACCGAATCCTGAAGATCATCTTGCAGCCTCACAAGAGTCTCCCTGGATGAGACGAGGAACCAGTCCGGCCTGGTCAAAGCGGGCCTCGAGCGCAAGAGACTCAAAGTCTGCCTGCTCCCTCCTATCAGGGTGAGCATCTGGTTCCTAAGAGACTCGGTGAGCTTTCGAATGCCGGCTTTCAACTGGTACGCGTCGGGAACCACCAGTTCCGCCGCTTGAGTTGGGGTGGCTGCCCTCGCGTCGGCCACCAGGTCGGCGATGGTGATGTCCCTCTCATGTCCGACGGCCGATACAACAGGGGTCTTGCAGGCATATATCGCCCTGGCAACGATTTCATCGTTGAACACAAACAAATCTTCTTGAGAGCCGCCGCCACGCCCCACGATGATAACATCCACGTCCGGCATGGCGTCCAGTATCCGTAGTCCCGCGGCGATGTCTTGCGGCGCGCCTTCTCCCTGCACCTTGGTATCCACGACGACGAAGGAGACGCCCGGGTACCGCCTTCTCCCGCACGTCACAATGTCTTTGATGGCCGCGCCCCGGACGGAGGTAACAAGTCCGATCTTCCTCGGAAAAGCGGGTAGCGGACGCTTTCGTTCCGGCGCGAAAAGCCCCTCCGCCTCGAGTTTGGCTTTCAGTTTCTCCAAAGCCGCGTACAGTGCGCCTAAGCCCGAGGGCTCCATGTAAGTGGCGTACACCTGATAAATGCCGTCCCGCTCGAACACTGAGACAGACCCCGCCACCAGGACTTGGTCGCCGTCCTTGGGCACAAAAGTAAGGCGAGACGTGTCGGACCGCCACATTACGGCCCGCACGCTCGCCTTTTCGTCCTTCAATGTGAAGTACAGGTGTCCCTGGTAGTTTCTCAGGTTGGCGATTTCCCCGCGCACCAACACCTGGCGCAGGAATTCGTCTTTCCAGAGCGTCTCGCGGACATACGCGTTTAGCTGACTGACAGAAATCGCGTTTTCAGCTAAAAGCATCCGCGACCACCTTGTCCTTTCTTCTACCAGTCTGTTCTGCCGCTAGCCAGGTACTCGTGGATATCCTTAGCCGCCTGGCGGCCCGCTCCCATGGCGAGAATAACCGTGGCCGAACCGGTAACGGCGTCTCCGCCCGCCCACACTCTCGGGTGGGTCGTCCGGCCGGTGTTCGGGTCAGCCTTCAAGCCGCCCCAAGACTCGGCCTCAAGGCCCTTGGTAGTCTTGGCAAGGATCGGGTTGGGGCTTGTCCCCAAGGCCATGACGACGATATCCACGTCCATAACGAACTCGGAACCCTTAACAGGAACGGGGCGCCTGCGGCCTGACTTGTCCGGCTCTCCCAGCTCCATCTTTACGCATTCGATTCCCGTGACGTTGCCCTTGTCGTCTCCAAGGATCCTGACAGGGTTTGTGAGCAGGTAGAACTCGACGCCTTCCTCCTCGGCGTTCTCCACTTCCTCTGCCCTGGCAGGCATCTCTTGCCTTCCGCGCCTGTAGACGATCATAGCCTTTTCGGCGCCGAGCCTCAAAGCGCAGCGGACGGCGTCCATTGCCACGTTGCCGGCGCCTATCACCGCTACCTTGCGGCCCCGCTTAATGGGGGTGTCAAACTCGGGGAACTGGTACGCCTTCATCAAGTTGATCCTTGTAAGCCACTCGTTCGCCGAGTACACGCCGTTTAGGTTCTCGCCCGGAATGTGCATGAACATGGGCAGGCCCGCGCCGCTCGCGATAAACACGGCCTGGAAACCGTCATCGAAAAGGTCTTCCACGGTCATGGTCCTGCCGATAACCACGTCGGTTTCGATCTTGACGCCCAGCTTCCGAACGTAGTCCACTTCGCGCTTGACTACGTCTTTGGGGAGCCTGAACTCGGGAATACCGTAGATGAGCACCCCGCCCGGAGTATGGAGGGCCTCAAAAATGGTGACCTCGTATCCGAGCTTCGCTAGGTCGCCGGCGCACGTCAATCCCGCGGGACCGGAACCGATTACGGCAACTTTCTTTCCGTTGGAAGCCGGCTTCTCTACTGTGATTTCGCCTTGTCGGCTTTCCCAGTCGGCTACAAACCTCTCCAGCCTGCCGATGGCTATCGGCTTTCCGGCTCTGCCCAACACGCACTTGGACTCGCACTGATGTTCCTGCGGGCAGACCCTGCCGCAGACGGCGGGCAAGTTGTTGGTGCCTTTGATCACGTCAATGGCTTCTTTGAACTCACCCTTCTTGAGGTGGCCTATGAAACCGGGAATGTTGACCGAGACCGGGCAGCCGCCAACGCAAAGCGGGTTCTTGCACTGAAGGCATCTGGAAGCTTCAGCCAAAGCTTCTTCTTCCGAATATCCCAAAGCGACCGGGAGGAAGTTCCTGGCCCGCTCCTTAGGATCCTGCATGGACATAGGTACTCTGTCTTTGACGGCCATTACTTCCCACCTCCGCACTGGCAATGATGGTCATTTGCCGCTTTCTCTTCGTCCCTGTAGTAGTTGGCCCTCCGCCAAGCTTCCTGCCAGTCAACCAGATGCCCGTCGAACATGGGACCGTCGACGCAGCTAAACTTGGTTTCTCCCCCGACGGTGACGCGGCAGGCTCCGCACATACCGGTTCCGTCGACCATAATCGGGTTCATGGAGACCCAGGTCTTAATTCCGTAGGGGCGGGTAACCTCGCAGGTAGCCCTCATCATGGGCATGGGTCCGATGGCTATTACCTCGTCCATCTTAAGGCCGCTATCGATGAGCTCCTTAAGCTTGTCCGATACAAAGCCGTGGAAACCGCGGCTTCCATCGTCGGTGCAGATGTGGACTTCGTGGGAAACGGCCCTCATCTCATCTTCCAGGATGATCAAATCTTTGCTGCGAGCTCCTATAATGCTGATAACGTTCACTCCGCGCTCGTACATGGCCTTGCACTTGGGAAGCACAGGAGCCACGCCGACGCCTCCCGCGACAGCCACCACGGTGCCTTTCTCCGGCAACTCGGCCGGCACGCCCAAGGGCCCAACCAGGTTGAGGATGCAGTCGCCCACTTCCAGCTGTCCCAAGAGTTTGGTCGTCAAGCCGACTTCTTGGTACACCAAAGTGATGGTGCCCGCTTCCCTGTCAAAATCGGCGATGGTGAGAGGTATCCTCTCGCCGTTCTCGCGAACCCGCAAGATGATGAACTGGCCCGCTTGCGCCTTTTGAGCCACGTAGGGGGTCTTGACGACGATGAGTTTGGTGACCGGCGTCAACACCCTTTTTGCCAAAATCTCGTTCATCTGGCCTATCCTCCTGTTTCTCCGATAGCTACGGACGTTTAGTCCCACTTAACAGTGTACACTACTTTGTGCTTTTTGGCACATACCCCATCTCCCGAAAGATCCCCATTAGGACCCCGTTGACGAACCTTGGAGAAGCGTGGGTGGAGAATTCTTTGGATAGTTCCAGAGCTTCGTCAATTACAACCTCAAGGGGAACCTCTTTGAGGTAGTTGGCTTCAGCCAAAGCGAGCCGCAGGATTGAGAGGTCGATCCTGGGCATCCTTGAAATCGGCCAGCCTTGGGAAGCGCGGGAAATGGCGTTATCGATCTCAGAAACGTTATTGACGGCGGCAAGAAACAACTTGCCCGCGTAGTTGTAGTGTGTCACTTTGTCGGCCGCTCCGGGGGCGTCGAAAAAGTCTCTGGCGACCCCCGAGAAAGCTTCTTCAGGAGAAAACTTTCCTACTTCCCAACAAAAAAGCGCCGACAGCGCCATAATGCGTGCGTCGTGCCTTCTCATGGTCTTTGTCGTCAATGGAAATCAGGTCTCCCCGGGAGCTTTTCCTCTAGGAACTCCTTGAGCCCCTTGCCTTCGTCATCGGTCCACTTACCTATAGCATACCCGAGGGTAGTCACCAAGCCCAGCACCAGCGTTCTCCAGAAGCCGAGCCAGATGAATGAAAGGCCCACGAGAAATCCGGCCAGCGTTCCGAGAATCCTCCCGGGATGCTCCCTTAGGTACCTCACCACCACAGACCAGACCCCGTCGGCTTCCATGCCCTTACCCCCTATCGGCGTCCTTCCAGCCCGATGTCGGAGACAGATACCTTGACCGATTCCACGTTGACGCCAACTATGTCCTTGACATAGGAAGATATGGCCTTTTGCACTTTGTCGGCCAGATCGGGAAGGTTGGCGTCAACGGCCACCTTAAGCTCAAGAAAGACCAAGATGCCCGTAGCCAGCTTGTTGAGGCGCACCCTCGCCCTTACTTCCCTTACCCCGGGAATGCGGGCGGCCACGCGCGTGACGAGGCTCTTTATGGCCATAAGTGAGATCTGGACCTCACCCATGCCGGTATCGTGTATGACCGCTTGTACCGGGCTTCTCTTGAATCCGTAGTATATGAACCGAATCCCCGCCAGGAACAGAAAACCGGAGATGATCCCCACCGTAGACCTGCCTGACGAGGTGCTCAGGGTCTCCGAGATCAGGTCCATTGGAGCGTTCCACCCGAACGAGGCCAAGAGGAAAAAGAAGGATACCACTGTCAGAGCAAACGCGTAGAGGCTCAACACAATTCGGTCTACTATACCCACTTGACCACCCCGCACAGATTATTCGTCGCTCTCGGGTTTGCCGGGTTCAGAAAAGGATACGCCCTGGACGTGAATATTGACTTGCGCCACCTTGAGCTCGGTCATGCCCTCCACAGACCTCTTCACGCTTTCTTGCACTTTATACGCTACTTCGGGAATCCTGGCGCCGTACTTAACGGACAAATACAGGTCGAGCACCACGTCGTTCTCTCCTGAGGAGACGCGAACCCCTTTGGTGAGGTTCCTTCTTCCCAGGATCGCCCCGCCGATGCTGCCAACTATGCTCCCGGTCATGGCGGCGACCCCTTGCACGCTCGTGGCGGCGGTGCTGGCTATCGCCGCGATCACCTCGTCTGAGATGTTAACCTGGGAACTCTGGTTTTCGCTGTTCTGTTGTCCGCTCCCAAAGAGTGTGTCGTCGGACACGTTGTGGCCTCCCGGTGGAACTTGTCTGCTCTCATTATACAAGGTTTCCCTACTCACCTGCAAAGCGAGGAGCCGGGCGGGATCTTGGCGGAACCAAGATTCTTGGCCACCGTCACCGGTCGGTGGGTATGACCGTGACGTTTTCAGGCTTGACCTTGGCGATCCTCCTCACGGTATCCGCGATGGCCGCCACGTCCTTGGCGTCCAAGGAGGCCTTCCGCACTACGACGGTGCAAGAGTCCCCCGACAGGAAAACGAGACTCTCCATGTTCTTGGCTTTAAGGATCCCTTCTATCTTGAGTTCCTTGCCCATCGTGTCCACTATCTGCAGGTACTGGGCATGGGCGGCGTCCCGGGCTTCTTTCGAAGCGGTCTTATCGTCCATTACTTGCTTCACGAGGTCCAGTTGCTCTTTCTCCATTTTCTCCCGGTCGAGCCTGAACTCTATGAAGAAGTCCTCGCCGGCCGGAGGGGCAGCGGTGGTGGGAACACCTTCATCCAGCGAGAACACTGCTGATATCTCGGGCCAGTGGACGGTGGCGTAGTACGCCAGCATTCCGACGACGATTAGGAACACCGCCAGCTTCCATAGCCGCCGAAGGGGGAACCTCCTTTGGGTCCTTTCGCCTTGTTTCGTACCGTCTTTCCTAAAGGATAAACTCGTGGCTTTCACCTTAGCCGCCTCCTTTCATAGGAACCACCTGAATCCGGTACAGGGGTATATCCAAGAGGGTCTGGACCGCCCGGTAGATCTCGGCCTTGATAGCGGACGACGAGGCGCCCTCGGCCACGATGAGGCATCCCGCCACCTCGGCTCCCTGAACGCGCTCGACCAGGGGCGACTCCGACGTCCCAAAACGTCCCGTGACCGGCTGGGACGTTTCGTTCTCCGTGGCGTTTTCCCTTATCTCTCCGGACCCGGACACTTCAGACTGGGTTGTCCTTGACCGCTGAACGTTCTTGGCATACAGGCTCTCGGGTCCGGCGGCCAGCACCACCGAAGCCTGCACTTTGCCTACTCCTTTGATGGCGCTGACGGCTCTCTCGATATTTGCCGCCATGGCGGCTTCGAGATTTGCCAGAGAGTCGGTCTCGGGGAGGACCGGCTTTTCTCCCGCGGGTCTGCCCAATATGCTCCCAAGGATAAGCAGGCATACTCCCAAGGCCCCGATTAAGAAGAGCTTTAGGTTCTGGGGACGGAGAAGCTGGGATAAGCCCGTTTTCTTGTACTTTGCCTCCGGTTCTCTCATACTCGCCGCTCCGTTGCTTTTACAAGCGGAGCCTCCCTCCTATCTTGAGTCTTCTTGAGCTTCCTTCACCACGAGAAAGACCTTGTCGGCCGGGATGGAAAGGTAAGCGGCCAAGGTCCCCTTGAAGGCCTCTCCTTCTTGGTCTGACACCGGGCTTTTCAGAACGACTCGAACTTCCTCGATCCCGTACCCCTCTCGCGACGGCACGACCGAAACCCGGTCCAAAGGGATGCCCGCGATGGATGCCATTTCAGTCACCCTGCGCTCTGTCTCCGAAACCAGGTAGTCTCCCAGCGCGAAGGGAGGGACGGATTCGCTCCAAGTAAAACCCGGCGAAGCCGGAACGCTCCTGGCTCCTGAAAGAAGCCCCACCACAGGCGCCACCACGCACAGGAGAAGGAGCATCTCGGCGGCGAACTTGGCCTGCTTTTGCATGGACTTAGGGACCAACAGCATTACGGTGGACGCGAACATCGATAGCATGAAAACCGACTTGGCCCAGCTCTTAATCGCCTCCAACTCCAGTCCCCCCTAAAACGGCCTCACTGCTTGGGCCACCAGAGATAGACAGATGATGAACACGAAACACGTGGCAAAAAGTGCCACGGCCACGAAAGTGATTCCGTCCGCCATGACCTTGAGCGATTTGGCCACCGACGCCCCGGCGATTGGGCCCAAGACGGCGGCCGACACCTTCCAGACGGCCATGCTGGCCAAAACCTTCAAGAGCGGCGAAAAGACGACGACAAACAGGCCGATGCAACCGACCAGCCCGATGGCGGACCTGAGCCCGTAGGTGCTCACAAAAAACATGTCCATGGTGTCGCCGATGGCCTTCCCGGCGACAGGTATGAACGTGGAACTCACGTACTTAGCTGTCCTGAAAGCCATGCCGTCGGCCAGTCCCGTCGCGGCTCTTTGTCCAACCACAACGCCCACAAAACAGGACATGACGAGACCTGTCGCGAAAAAGGCGACCTGCCGGAGCATGGAAGCCACTCCCGACGCCCTGTCTCCCCCTCCCAAGCTTCCGGCCAAGTCCAAGGCCACCGACGTGTAGATCATGGGAAAGGCCAAGTCCAGGATGAAAACGCTGGCGATGACTCCCACGCCCCACACGATGGGATGCAAGACGGACGCGGTGACCGGCGCGGCGGAGACCAGAGACAAGCTGGTAAGCGCGGGGATAAAGGCGAAGAACGCGCTGCGGAGCGATGCCATTGCCTCTTTGGCGATGCCCAGAATCTCGTTAAAGGTCATCACGGCGAGGACTATCAAGGATACGTGGCAAGCCCAGATGGCTATCTTGTTTGAGCCCGAGGGCGCCAGGGTCTCCGACAAGATTTCCAAAGACGCTATGGCGACGCCGATGAGCATGATCTTCCCGAGCACGGCGCTGGAGGTGAGGAAGTCTCCGGCGGCGGCGCGGATCAAGGCCCTGCCTATCCCGGCGAAGTCGATCCCTTTGCCAGACAGGATGTCCTTTACTAGGTCTTGCCAACGAAACTCCCTAAGGCCGTATGTCTCTTGAAACACCCTGTCTACCGGCTCGGTAATCCCGTGCTTTTCCAGGTCTTCGAGGCTTGAGGCCGGCGAGCCGGAAGAAGCGGCGGGAATGGCGGTATCTTCCTGAGCGAGATGGGACGCGCGGGCGCGGCGATCCGCCACGGGGCAAGCGACGGTCACGATGGCCGCCAGGACAAGGACCACGACCAAAAGGTTCCCGCGCCCCCTTCCGGTGCCAACTCTCATTTCCGCCACCTCCGCAGAACCCCGAAAGTCTTCCTCTTAGCCCAACAGGCTCCGTATGACATCCAAAACCTCTCTCACTATTGGAAGCGCCGACACAAGGATAAGCACCCTTCCCGCCATCTCCACCCGGGAGGCCATGAGCTCTTCGCCGGCGTCCCTGCACAGGGCCGCGGCAAAGTCCGCGATGTAGGAAACGGCCAAGACCTTCAAGATGATGCCAAAATACAGGGGGCCGATCCCGGACTCAGAAGCGAGACTCGTAAACGCAGAGACCACCTGAGACAACCTGGGCAGGATCAGGAAAAACAGCATGAGCCCAGCTACCAGGGTGAGGCCGATGGCTAACTCAGGGCGCTCCTTGCGCAGGAGAAGCAGCAGCACGCTCGCGACTATGCCGAGTCCGGCTATCTGGACGATTTCCACGTAGGTCGCCACCTCACGGAAGTTGGAAGGTTGTCCGGACCGCCCGGAAGAAGTCGGCCACGACGTTGATCACCAGGCTCAGGACCAGCACCACGCCGGTTAACGTGACCATCCACAAGTACTCGTCCTTGCCCGCCTGCTTGATGACTGAGTGGATCACCGACACGATCATGGCGATCCCCGCTATCTTGAAGATTAGGTCCGCGCTGACCATGGAGAGCCCTCCCGCAATAGAACGTCTAGAGCATGACTATGACCAAAGATACTGACGACAAGACTCCAAGATACCGGTACACCCGGGCCCTCTTCCGGAGTTCGTCCTCGCTGGCTCGCCTGTGGGCCCGGACGCTCGCCAGGGCGTGGTCTATGTACGCGGCTTGCTCCTTGTGCCCGGTTGTCCCCAGGACCCTGGCCAGATCCAATAGCAAGGCGGCGTGAAATGGAAGCAAAGGAGGCTCTCCGAGACCCGCCGCCTCGTCCAGCGCCATTGACGCGGCTTCGGCCAGGGTTCTTCGGCGCTCCAGCCCTGACAGTTCACCGATCCGCGACACTACCTTTCCTATGGCGCCGCCAACCCTGTTTCCATGTTTCCGCAGGGCTTCGGGAAGCGGGACCAGGGCATACGAGATCTCGGTGCCCAGCCCTATGAGCAGGGATTCGAGCCTCTCCATCTCCCGGAGGTCCTCTTCCAGCCTTCCGGCGAGCCCGAGGCCTATTAGGGTGCCCGCGGCGATCACGCTCAACGCCCCGGCACCTTTCACCAACGCTACCGGCAGTTCAAACATGCCCGTTTACATCTCCCACGTACTCAACCGTGCCCGGTCCTAGCCTTCTGGACAGGACCACGGCCTTTTGGAAATACCCCTTCTCGATGAGCCATGCCGAGTGGGGCTGCTTCTTGACTTGAAGAATGTCTCGGCCGTGGCAAGTGGCCAAGACGCTTGCCCCTCCCGCGAGGACCGCCGCCACCGCCCTGGCATCTTCCTCGCTTCCTATCTCGTCCGTGGCTATAACGCCGGGACCCATGGACCGCTGGAGCATCATCATTCCGCGGGCCTTGGGGCACCTGTCCAAGACGTCGGCACGAGGCCCGACGTCGTGTTGGGGCACGCCCCTGTGGCACGCCGCTATTTCTGAACGTTCGTCGACTATGCCCACCTGAGCCGGGCGCAACCCTATCTCCGGAACCCCTTCCCCGGCCAAGCGGCAGAGATCCCGCAAGAGCGTGGTCTTTCCGCACCCGGGGGGAGAAATGATCAGAGTGGACGCCAGTCTGCCCGGCCATGGCCCCATAAGATGGCGGATGATTCTCTCGGCCACTCCCTTTACCTCTCTGGCGACGCGGAAACAGAACCCGCTTACCTCCCTTATGCGGATTGAGCCGTCAGCCCAGACGGCGGTCTGGCCGGTCAGTCCTACCCTGTGACCGCCCGGGACCGTTATGTAGCCGTTGGCCAGTTCGTTTTCCAAAGCGTAGTAAGAGCAGTCGGTTATGAGGGATAGGGTCTTGTCGATATCGTCTTGAGTAACCAGAGGTTGGATAAGGCTATCTCCGTCCGGTCTCACGATAGAGACAGGCCGGCCCTTCCTAAGCCTGATCTCCTGGACGGTCAAAGCGGCGTCAGGGCGGCGCGCGAAGTAATCCAGGAGCCCCGAACGAACGGAAGGGGAAAAGAGGGAAAGGACCTGGCGGTCCAGTCTATCCAGTTCAGCGGCGGCCAGTGCCATCGTCGTCCCTCCCCGTTGTCATAACACTATTGGGGTGGACAAGCGTATATGACTGAGTTAGTGTAAACACATGGCTCCGTGTTCCAAGCAATACATCATCTGGGACAGTAGAGGAGAGACCAGACACAATGAAAAAGCTGCGGGACCTGGTTCTTGCAGTCCTATTGGCCTACCTGATTCCCCTGGCTTCTTCAGTTTCCGCCGATGCCGCCATCGGCACGTTTCAAAGCATCGACCCGGACGGGGTTTTCGCGTGGCGTTTCCTGCATCACATCGTCCAAGCGTTGCTTGTCGGGATAGTCATTTTCGTGCTCTCGGTTTTGTGGAAACGGCCCGCTTCAGAGTGGGGCCTAAACCTAAACCAGAAGGAATGGTCCCTTGACGTGACTTGGAAGTTTTGCATCGGCTGCGTCGTCTACAGCCTCATAGTCGCGTGGCTCAGTATATCTCCGTCGGGAGTCCCTTCCGCCATAGACCATGATATGACGGCGCGAAACGTCGTCGGCAACCTGCTGTTCTTGTTCACGATGCCGGGGATTTCGGAAGAACTGCTGTTCAGAGCCCTTATCATGACTGTGCTGTCCAGATCCTGGGGAGAGAGAATCCGTGTTGCGGGTTTGGACGTACCGTCGGCGGGCTTTATAGCCGCCATACTCTTCGCCCTGGCTCACGTCGGTTTCACGTTAGTCCCGTTTAAGATAACGTATCTTGACCCGATGCAGGTGGGCATCGCCTTTGCCTTCGGGATTTTCCACGCGATAATGTACGATCGCACAAAGAGTCTGCTCGGTCCCGTTCTGGTGCACAACGCGTCCGACGGGATACTAGCCACGATCTCTTACATAGTAAGGGTTGTTAAGTAGGAGCCGGCACCTCAGGCCTAAGGGAACGCGGGCGCGCAGTACCCTACGGAGACACCGGCGTAACGACTAAGAAATGAACAAAAGCCAGGCGGAACAGCGCCTGGCTTTACGTTTACCTACCGTCCCAATAAGACCCGCGGACTACTCCTTGGACTCGTCTTCGCAGCAGCAGCACTCGTCGTCTTCGTCTTCCTCGTCGTCCTCGTCTTCGTCGTCGGGCCACTCTACATCGTCGCATGAGAAGGTCTCGCCGCACTCGGGACAGACGATATCCGTGTCCTCGTCGTCTAGGACGGATGCCTCGACCTCGATGAGCTCGCCGCAGTTCGGGCACCGCACCTCCACGAAATCGCTGCCGTAGACCTCTTCCTCAAGATCGGCGAGATCCTCGTCCAGGGAATCTACGTAGTCTTGCAGATCGTCCTGGCTCTCAGTGAGTTCCTCGATGGCCTGGGCCATCTCCTTCAGAACCTCGGCTATAACCTTGATGGCCTTGCCTTCTTTGGTGGCCTCGCTGATTTCCAGACCCTCCACCAAACCTTGTAGATAAGAAACCCTTTCCTTTAGGTCAGACATCTCTTCTTCCTCCTTTTACCTTAGACTAACGCGTTTGGAGAATCGTGTCCCGAGCGGTCCACTACACGCGTTCTATGTAAGTCCCCGTGCGAGTGTCCACTTTTAGGACGTCGCCGACGTTCACGAACAGCGGGACCTTGATCACGGCCCCCGTCTCCAGCTTGGCGGGCTTGGAGCCGCCGGTCGCGGTGTCGCCCTTGAAGCCTGGGTCGGTCTCGACAACCTTAAGTTCCACAAAGTTGGGGACCTCGACACCGATAACCCTGTTATCATAACTCAAAATAAAGACATTCATGTTCTCTTTGAGATACATGGCGCCCGGGCCCACATTCTGCCTGGTTATCACAGTTTGCTCGAAAGTCTCGGTATCCATGAACGTCATTTCGTCGTCCATCGCGTACAGGAACTGAGCCTCGCGCTTCTCAATGTGTGCCCTGGGAAGCTTGTCGCCCGCGTTAAACGTCCTCTCTAGGACAGCCCCGGTGATCACGTTCTTGATCTTGGCCCTGACAAAAGCCGAGCCTTTCCCCGGTTTCACGTGTTGGAAGTCCACCACAACCCACGGCTGGCCGTCAATTTGCACCGTGACTCCTGTGTGAAAGTCATTGGTCGATATCATCTGATAATCCCTCTCAATCAAAAAGACTCGACTTTGAAGCTATCATGCCTTGATGACGGTCAGTTCTTTCGGACTTTGGGTGAGCACCCGCATTCCATCGTCGGTCACGACCACCAGTTCCTCAACCCTGACGCCGCCAAAACCGGGGATGTAGATTCCGGGTTCTATTGTGATGACCATCCCCGGCTCCAACACCGTCTCCGATTTCACGGACACCGAAGGACCCTCGTGGATCTCCAGGCCCACACCGTGGCCTATCCCGTGCCCGAAATACTCGCCGTAGCCGGCGTCCTCAATAACCTTTCTGCCGGCCAAGTCTACATCCCTTGCCAACACCCCGGGCTTCACGGCCCGAAGAGCCGCTTCTTGCGCTTCCAGCACTATACCATAAACTTCCTCATGCTTCTTGTCTAGATGCCCAATCACAAATGTACGGGTCTCGTCAGAATGGTACCCTTGATAGGTGGCGCCAAAATCGAACGTGACGAAGTCTCCGTCCGCCAAGGTCTTGCCGGTGGGCGTTCCGTGGGGCAGAGACGACCTCTCCCCGGAGACGACGATAATGGGGAAACTCACAGATTCGGCCCCCATCTTCCTCATGGTGAATTCCAGTTCCAAAGCAAGGTCCTCTTCTCGCGCGCCTTTGCGGATGGACTGGAACAAAAGAGCAAACGCGTCGTCCGCTATCTCCTGAGCCCGGGCGATTAGTTCTATCTCCTCAGGGGTCTTAACCATCCGGAGGTTTTCGACCCACCCGGTAATCCCTTTGAGTTCTACGTCGGAAAGCCGGTCCCGCAGCTTCTCCCACTCTTCATAGGAGGTATGGCGCTTCTCAAAAGCGAGGCGCTTCACCCCTTCTTTGCGGACCACGTCCTTCAGCACGTCTTCGTCGTGGGTGGTCTTCTTGACCGAGAATCCCGGGCACTGCTTTTCTGCCTGCTCAACGTACCGCGAGTCGGTCAAGAGAAACGCTTTGTCGTGGGTCACCAAGAGACATCCTGCGTCCCCGGTAAACCCAGAGACGTACCGCCAGTTTGTCATGGAAGTCACAAGGAAGCCGTCAACCTGCTCGTCGCCCATCTTGGCGCGGATCGCTTCCAAACGAGAGCTCAAAGAACTCATTTTCGCCCACCTCCAGCTGCCCCATATCCATTCAACTGCCCGGCGCGGGAACACGGCACTCGCCCGGCGCCGGGCAGCTACCAAGAATTCACTTGCCAATTCTACCACATAGCGCTAGTCCAGGTAGAACGGGAACCTCCCGGTAAGCTCTTTCACTTCGGCCGCCACCCTGACCCTGACCTGCTCGTCGTCTCGAGAGGTCAAGGTCTCGTCTATGAGGCGGGCGATAACCTTCATCTCTTCTTCTTTCATCCCTCTAGTAGTAACCGCCGGGGTGCCGATCCTTATGCCGCTGGTAACCGTAGGTTTCTTGGTATCAAAAGGAATCCCGTTCTTGTTGACGGTGATCCCTACTTCGTCCAGAAGGAGCTCCGCCTCGCGGCCGGTGATCCCCTTGGGGGTCAGGTCAACGAGCATGAGATGGGTGTCGGTACCGCCCGATACCAGCCGGTACCCTCGCGACATCAGTTCTTCCGCCAGGGTCTTGGCGTTCTTTACGATCTGCGTCTGGTAGTCTTTGAAAGAAGGTTCCAGAGCTTCTTTGAAGGCCACGGCTTTGGCCGCGATGATGTGCATGAGAGGCCCGCCCTGGATTCCGGGGAAAATCGCCTTGTCGATCGCGTTTGCCCACTCGGACGTGCAGAGGATCATGCCGCCCCGGGGCCCTCGCAGGGTCTTATGGGTCGTGGTGGTCACAAACTGAGCGTGAGGAACCGGGCTGGGATGGAGTCCCGCGGCGACCAGTCCCGCGATGTGGGCCATATCCACCATTAACAGGGCCCCTACTTCGTCGGCTATCGACCTGAACGCCTGGAAGTCCAAGGTCCTTGGATAGGCGCTGGCGCCTGCGATTATCAGCTTTGGTTTATGCTGAAGAGCCAGTTCGCGCACCGCGTCGAAATCGATAAGCTCAGTCTTCCTGTCAACCCCGTACGCGACGAAGTTGAAGTATTTGCCTGATAGGTTTACCGGGCTTCCGTGGGTCAGGTGGCCGCCGTGGGACAGGTTCATGCCCAACACGGTGTCTCCGGGCTTTAGGCAAGCGAAATACACGCCCGTGTTTGCCTGGGAACCAGAGTGGGGCTGGACGTTGACGTGATCCGCCCCAAACAACTTCTTGGCGCGGTCCCTGGCGAGGTCTTCCACCACGTCCACACACTGGCAGCCGCCGTAATACCTGCGGGCAGGATAGCCTTCGGCGTACTTATTGGTCATTACAGACCCGGCGGCCTCCAGCACCGCCTTGGACACAAGGTTTTCCGAAGCTATGAGCTCGATGACTTCCATCTGGCGGGCTTTCTCCGCCTCTATCGCGCCGAAAACCTCCGGATCAAGCTGGGCTAAGGTCTTCATCTCGGTTCCGCCTTTCATCTGGTTAGTAGATGCAACGGTTTGTCTTGCACTCCGTGGAGCGCTTCAAGCACCGCTTCGGGAAGGGTCGGATGGGCATGGATCATCTCCGCCACTTCTCTCGCTGTAAGATTCGCCTTCATGGCCAAAGCGCCTTCGTGGATCAGGTCGTCGGCGTGAGGACCGAGAATGTGCATGCCGAGGATCTTGCCTGTATCCGCGTCTCCAACCACCTTGACAAGGCCATCGGTCTCTCCGATGCTGACGGCCCTTCCGTTCGCGCTGAAGGGGAACTTGGAGACCTTGACGTTAAAGCCCTGTTCCCTGGCTTGGCTTTCCTTGAGACCAACCGACGCGCACTCCGGGATGGAGAAGACGCACGAAGGCACCACCGAGTAGTCCATGGTCTTGTCGTGCCCGAAGATGTTCTCCATGGCGACGATGCCTTCCACAGAAGCCACGGGGGCCAGGAATGTCTTTCCGACCACGTCTCCGATGGCGTATATGCCGGGAACGCTGGTAGCCATGCGCTCGTCGGTCTTGATGCCGTTCTTGTCGTAGGCTACTCCCAGCGAGTCGAGGTCGATGCCGCCGAAGTTCGGGACCCGGCCCATGGCCACCAGGACAAGATCCGCCCGGAACTCCTTCTGGCCGCCTTCTTTGGTATCGGCGACCAACACTTTCTCTCCACCTTCATCCCGGATCTCCTTGATGTAGATTCCCGAGTTAACGTTGATGCCTTTCCTCTTGAAAATCGGCATCAACCGGCGGGAAATCTCTTCGTCCACAGGAGGCAGGATGAGAGGCGACCTCTTCACCATCTCTACCTTCGCTCCGAAGGCGTTCCAAATGCAGGCGAACTCCACGCCCAAAACGCCGCCGCCGATGACCAGGAGCCGCTCGGGCACCTTGTCTAGAGCGAGAGCTTCGTCTGAAGAAATGGTGTGGGACAGGCTTTCCTCTGACACGGGCGGAAGCTGGGGCGACGAGCCTGTGGCCAGGATGATGTTCTTAGTCTCAAGGACCTCTTTGGAACCGTCGGGCATCGTGACTTCGACTTTGCCCGGAGCGGGCACCTGCGCCCATCCCCTGTACACGCTAACGCCATTCCCCTTGAGGAGCATCTCAACGCCGGTCACGAGCTGGTTGACGGTTCTTTCCTTATGGGCCATGACTCCGGCCAGGTCCAGTTCCACGCCCTGGTTCTTTACTCCGAATTTCTCGGAATGCTTGGAGTTTATATAGGTGTGAGCCGCGTGAACAAGCGCCTTTGTGGGGATGCAGCCGACGTTGAGGCAGCACCCTCCAATCTTATGTCCTTCCACCAGGGCGATCTTTCCGCCCAGTTGAGCGCCTCTTATCGCCGCCACGTATCCACCCGGGCCGCTTCCGATGACGACAACATCAAACACGTTCTCTTCCTCCTACCCAGGTATTCTAGTAGATGTCTCCCTCAAGCCGTCCTCTTTCCAAAGTCCACTTCTCGCTGCCGTACTTCTCCTCCGCCAATTGCTGAGCCTCAGCCAACTCAGCTTGGGTTAGCTCGCCCGGTTCCAGTTCCCATCCCAAGGCGTCCCTGAAGCCATTAACGATCTCTCTTTCGAGTTCTTCTCTGCTAACTTCCCTTCCAAGCGCTTGGGATACTCCTATAGCCTTCTTGCCCAACATCGCCTCCACCCTGGCGGCGTGCTCAGCCGAAGTTGTATTGAGGCATCTCACCAACCTCTTGGCATCAAACACAAAGGGGATAGAACCGTGTTGAAGGATGACCCCGTTCTTTCGGTTTTGAGCGGAACCGATCACCTTCTTGCCGAAAGCCACTATCTCGTACCACGACGGGGCCGAAAAACAAGCCGCTTGCCGAAACCTGGGGTCGCGGGAGGTGACGCCGTGCTCAAGAGCGGCTATGGTGACCGGTATGCCAAGGTTCTTGAGCCCGTGCACCAAGGCCTCGGAGATCCTGTGGTAGGTCTCCAGGACCGACCCGGGTAGGTCCTTTTCAGACACGACCACGCTGTATGTCAGTTCGTCGTCGTGGAGCACCGCCTTGCCGCCCGTCGCCCTCCGCACCAAGTCAAACCCGGCTTCTTTCAGGCCCGCAAGGCTTACTTCCTTTTGGGCGTCTTGAAAGTACCCCAGCGACAGGCACGGAGGATCCCACTGGTAGAACCTTACGGTGGTCGGGACCTCCCCCCGTTGGCAGGCCCTCTGTATGGCCTCGTCCACTCCCATGTTGTACGTGCCCCTTAGGTGGCCATGAGATAGCAGTCGGACTTTCACTAGCCTAACCCCCTTAGAATTGTCTTCCGCCGGGTCAGACTGCGAGGCCGGTCTCTTCCAGCGCGTCTTTCGCCTCGATAGGAGACAGGTCCCGCGGGAAGTTCATCATTGTCTGGCCGGGCCGTTCGTTGTAGTAAGGCCTGTTGCAGCCCGGGCATCCCGATGTTCGAAAAGGATGTCCTTTCAAGACGTCGTCTCTCATCCCTGAAGGAATCTCAATCCGGCTTATCCTGCCTCCGGAAAACTCGATCCCTTCCGGGTCTCCGCCGTTCTTCAGGTAAAAGGCCGCCAGTTGCACCCGCCTGTAGCTGGACACATCCGGCTGTGGCCAGTCCTGCATCGCCGCTCCCCTCACCGGGGTAAAGGAGAAAAGCGCCACTCGTATCCCGTTATGTTTTGCCTTCACTAAGGCCTCCACCATCTCCTGCTCGGTCTCGCCCAGTCCCACGATGAAATGGGTGGTGACTTTGCCCGGGTGCTTTCGGGCGGCTTTCAAGAGTACGTCCCACGCCCTGTCCAAAGAACCTTTTTTCACCTTGGCGTAGATTTCGGGCGTGGCGGCGTCCAAGGGCAAGCCTACGTTGGAAGCGCCCGCTTCCAAAAGCGCGGTGACCCTAGATACCGAATAGGGGCTCACGCAGACGCTGATCCCCACGTCCCCTGACATGTCCCGGACTCTCTTGACGAAGCGAAGGATGGACGGCGTGCCGTCCGGACACTCAACCGCTTGGGCGCACACTCTCTGAAAAACTCCCGCGCGAAGGGCTTCGGCCAAGGGGCCCTCTATTTCTTCCCACTCGAACTCCGGCCAAGTAACCCTGGACAGGTGGTGAGGCCCGCTGCGGCTGGACTTCGCTTGGGCGCAAAAAGCGCAGTCGTTTACGCACCCTGAGCCGAAGAGAAAGTGGGCGGTGGTGGGCATCTCAAACAGTTTGGCTTTGGCGAGCCCGAGAACCGCGGCGGTGCCTAAGGATACTCCGGCTTTGTCACTCAAAGGCGCAGCACTCTCCTTTCCGCGCGATGACCGAGCCGCGGGACTCGGCTTCCGCCACAGCGTCGGGGTGCGGCAGGACTATGCGGTCCACTCCTGCCCGCACCGCCAAAACGTCCAGGTCTCTCCTGTATCGTCCGCCGGGACGCATGCAGCCCAGAGAGATCTCCAGGGACGGTTTCTTAAGCCTCGCCCAAGCCAAAAGCCGGGCCACGTCCTCTGGCGAAGGCGGAGACACGTTTTCCCACTCAGTACCTCTTGTCGGAATCAAGACTATAAAGATGACCTTCTCGACGCCTTCTCCTACAAGGAAGTCCAGGACGTCGTATTCGCCCGCTATGACGCCTTTTCTGAGCCCAACCAAGATGTGAGGCACCACTTTCGCGCGTCCCTTGGATAACGTTCGAAAGGTCCTGATATAGTCAGCGCCTGACCATTTCCCCTTGAAAGCCTCTTGGATGGCCAGGTCGTCAAGCACCATGTCAAAGGAAACCACCGACGCGTTCTCGGCGATCACGGCCGCGTCCTCGTCGTTAGCGACTCCGGGATGGACGTTTATCCGGATCTGCGGGTCCAAATGTTTCCTTACGAGTCCTATGACGGAAGCCAGCGGGACCGCCCCGTCCGGGCCGCATCCGCCTGAAAGGAGGATGCTGGTCGGGGTCCTTCTTTCCAGCTCGCGCTCTAAGTCGCGGATATCTACCATGTGCTCAAGGTAGTGGCCTCCGCAGTGGGCACAGTTTAAGGGGCAAGACTTGCCTGTGACGCTCACGGCCATCGTGCCCCTGGGATAGACGGCGGAAAAGGTTGTCGGGCGAGAACCCCGCCCTTTCACGGAGACAAACTTGTCCCACGCTGCTTCAAGAAGATCGTCCAAACCTGTATGTTGGACCTCCGGGGGTATGGGCATATCGGCTACCGTCACGGTCTCCTCTCACAAGTCGGGAGGAGACACGCTCCTCCCGACTTTCGCTTGTGTCGTCCGCGCTTCTCCTCAAGAGAAACGCGGCTTCTGCTCCTAGGGGTTCTCAGGCGCCCCTGACTGGCGGGGCTCCGGTCCGCCTAGGCTTCCTTCTGCCACCTAATCCTCGGGTTCTTCGCGGCGCCCGCTTCATCAAGACGACCCACTACCGTGGTGTGAGGCGCTTGATGGAGCTTCTCGGGATCCGAATAGGCCAACTTGGCGATCTCGATGAGCGCGTCGGCGAAGTAATCCAAGGAGTCTTTGGACTCGGTCTCAGTCGGCTCGACCATGATGGCCTCATCCACGATCAACGGGAAGTAGTTGGTGGGCGGGTGCACGCCGTAGTCCAACAATCCCTTGGAGATGTCCATGGTGTGGATGCCGGTCTCCTCCTTGATCCTCTGGGGCGAGACCACGAACTCGTGCTTGCAGTGCCTATCGTAAGGCAGGTCGTAGTAGTCCACGATCCTGCGGAGGACGTAGTTGGCGTTGAGCACGGCGTTCTCAGATACAGCCTTGAGCCCGTCGGGACCCATGGACCTGATGTAGGCGTATGCCTTCACCATGACCAAGAAGTTGCCGTAGAAGCCTTTCATCCGGCCGATGGACTGAGGCCTGTCGTAGTCCAGGTAGTACTTCTGGCCGTCAAACTTCACGACGGGCACGGGGAGGAACGGAGCGAGGTGCTTCTTCACTCCGACAGGGCCCGAACCGGGGCCGCCGCCGCCGTGGGGAGTCGCGAAGGTCTTGTGCAAGTTGAAGTGCATCACGTCGAAGCCCATGTCGCCAGGGCGGCAAATGCCCATAATCGCGTTGGCGTTGGCTCCGTCGTAATACAGGAGGCCGCCCTTGGAATGCACTATCTCGGTGATCTTCTCGATGTTCTCATCAAACAAGCCCAAGGTGTTGGGGTTGGTCAGCATGAGGCCCGCTACGGTCTCGTCCATAACCTTCTCCAACGCCTCAACGTCCACTCCGCCGCGAGAATCCGACGGGATCTGCACCGTCTGGAAACCGGCAAGCACGCCTGAAGCCGGGTTGGTCCCGTGGGCCGAGTCCGGGATCAGGATCTTGGTCCGGGCGTGGTCGTTTCTGGACTTGTGGTAAGCGCGGATGATGTGGATGCCGGTGAGCTCGCCGTGGGCTCCCGCGGCCGGCTGCAAGCTCATCTCATCCATGCCGCCGATCTCGCACAGGTAGTTCTGGAGGTTGTACATGAGTTCCAGAGCGCCCTGGACGGTCTCGACAGGGGCATACGGATGGATATCGGTGAACCCCGGAAGGTTGGCGGCTTCCTCGTTCACCTTGGGGTTGTACTTCATTGTGCACGACCCGAGCGGGTAGAAGCCGATGTCCACGCCGTGGTTCAGCTGGCTTAGCCTGGTAAAGTGGCGGACCAGGTCGACCTCGGACACTTCGGGCAGTTCCGGCGCGGTTTTCCGGAGCTCGCTCTCAGGAAGGAAGTTGCAGACGCAGCTGTTGGGCACTTCAAGCTCGGGCAGGGAATACGCCTTGCGGCCCGGGCTGGAAACCTCAAAGATCAAGGGCTCCAAACGCTTCATGACAATCCCTCCAATCCGGCGAGGAGCTCATCCATTTCCTTCTTGGTCCTCTTCTCGGTAACCGCGATGAGGAGATGGTCTTTCAGCTCCGGATACGCGTCTCCAAGCGGATAGCCCGCGAGGATCTTCTTCTCCTTCAAGGCGTCCACGATTTTGTGCGGGCAGACCGGGCACTTTACCGCGAACTCGTTGAAGAACGGGGCGTCCCATGCCAAGCTGTAACCCTTTATCTTGGAGATGCGGTCGGCCAAGTAGTGGGCCTTCTTGACGCAGTGCTGGCCAAGCTCCTTAATGCCTTCCTTGCCCAACCAGCTCAGGTAGACCGTCGCGGCAAGAGCGTTCAGAGCTTCGTTGGAGCAGATGTTGGAGGTCGCCTTGTCGCGCCTTATGTGCTGCTCCCTGGTCTGGAGGGTAAGTACGAACCCTCTCTGGCCCCTGACATCGTTGGTCATGCCGACCAGACGGCCGGGCATCCGCCTCAGGTACTTGGAAGCGACGGCAAAAATCCCAAGGTAGGGACCTCCAAACGCCATCGGGTTCCCAAAGACCTGCCCCTCTCCGACGACGATCTCGGCGCCGTACTCGCCGGGGGGCCTCAATACCCCAAGCGTCATGGGGTTCACCGAAACGATGAGGGTAGCTCCCGCCGCCTTCACCATCTCGGAAATCTTGTCAACGGGTTCAAGGTTTCCGAAGAAGTTCGGCTGCTGGATGACCACGCTTGCCACGTCGTTGGTGAGAAGCTCTTTTAAGGAATCTAGGCAGGTGACGCCGTTGGACATATGGATCTCGGCCACATCTATGTCGTGGCCCTTAGCGTAAGTCCTGGTCACCTCGCGGGTCTCGGGGTGAACGGTGCGGGAAACCAGCGCTTTCTTCTTCCTGAGGAGGCCGGAGGCAATCGTCACGGCCTCGGCCGCAGCCGAAGGCCCGTCGTACATAGACGCGTTGGCCGCGTCCATCCCGGTGAGCTCGCAGATCATTGTCTGGTACTCAAAGATGGACTGAAGCACGGCCTGGCTGACCTCAGGCTGATACGGCGTGTAAGCGGTGTAAAACTCGGAACGCCCGAGAACGTGGCGAACCACCGAGGGAACATAATGGTCGTAGGAACCCGCCCCGATGAATGTGGCAAAATCCTGGGCGGTGTTCTTCTCGGACAACTCCCTGAGGTGCTTGGCCACTTCGTACTCGCTCATAGCCGGGGGCAGGTTCATCTGCCCCTTCAGGCGAAGGCTTTCAGGGATATCGCTGAAGAGTTCTTCCACCGAGCTTACGCCGATGGTCTCCAGCATTTCTTCCCTATCTTTCTTGGTGTTCGGTATGAAGTTCATTAGTGATGACCGCCACCCTCCGCGGCGTGTTTCTCATACGTTTCGCTGTCCATGAGGTCGTCCAGCTCAGACGGATCCGACATCTCAACCGCGCAGATCCATCCCTGGCCGTGGGGGTCCTGGTTCAAGAGCTCGGGAGAATCGGCGGTCTTCTCGTTGACTTTGACGACCTTGCCTGATACCGGGCAGTAGCAGTCGGAAACCGCTTTCACCGACTCGACGGTCGCGAACACTTCTCCGGCCCTAAACTCTCTTCCGACTTCGGGGGCTTCCACAAACACAATGTCACCGAGCTGGTCCTGGGCGTAGTGGGTGATTCCCAGATAAGCGATGTTCCCCTCGACCCTGGCGTACTCGTGGGTCTTGGTGTACTTCAGATCTGCCGGATACGTCATTTCTTTTTAGCCTCCCTGCGGTAAAATGGCATCTTGACGACTTGCGCCAAGACCTTCTTGCCTCTCACGTCTACTGTGACTTTGGTTCCCAGCTGGCTGAAATCCACGGGGACGTAGGCCATGGCCAGGTTTTTGTCCAGCGTGGGCACATAGGACCCGGTGGTTATGTAGCCGAGTTCCTTTGAGCCGGACTCGTCAAAGACCTTGTACCCTGTGCGGGCGATGCCTCTTTCCAGCATCTCGAGGCCTACCAACTTGGCCTTGAGCCCTTTCTCCCTCTCCTCCATGAGAGCCTTCGCGCCGACAAAGAACGTTCCCTTGCCGAACGCCACAAATCTGCCAAGGCCGGCTCCGAGCGGGCCGTGGTTCGCGTCCAGCTCCTGACCGTAGAGAGGCATCGAGGCCTCGAAACGGAGGGTGTCCCTGCACCCGAGTCCCGCCGGGACAAGGCCGTCGTCCTGGCCGGCTTCCATAATAGAATCGAACAAAGCGGGACCGTCGGCAGCATCGCAGTAAACCTCAAATCCGTCTTCGCCGGTGTAACCTGTACGAGTGATCAGGCACTTGATCCCGTCGACGTACACGTCCTCGGCGCCGTGGTAGTACTTCATCTCCGAGAGGGGGTAATTGGTCAAGCGCTGCAGGATCCTCTCAGAATTCGGCCCCTGAAGAGCGACCTCGGCGGTTTCCTTGGAAATGTTCTTCACAGTAACGTCCCTGAAATACCTCGCGGCTCCAGAAACCCATTCGTAGTCCTTCTCGATGTTGCCGGCGTTGATGACGAGCAGGTAGCCGCCGTTCTTCAGGCAGATCACCATCATGTCGTCTACTACTCCGCCGTTGGGATAACACATGGGGCTGTAGATCACCCTGCCGGGGTATCCCTTGCTGATGTCGTTCGTCAGCAGCATCTGGAGAAGATCCAGTGCTTCGGGCCCCTCGATCAGGAGTTCGCCCATGTCGGAGACGTCCCACAGCGCCGCCGCGTTCCGGCACGCGTGGTGCTCCTCCTTAATGCTGGTGAAATGCACCGGGAGAGCCCAACCCTCGAAATCGATGATCCTTCCTCCGTACTTCAGGTGGGTCTCGTATAGCGGTGTTTTCTTAAGTTCCTCTGCCACCTTCAGCCGTTCACCTCCTACGTTTTTCTCGCAACAGTACCAAATGGATGCCGAACCCAATTGAGTTAGTTCCTCATGACAATAAGGTTTCCTTCCTATATTCCACAGAAACAAATAGGGACCCGGAAACTGGGTCCCTGTCCTTTGTACCTGAGAGATTCCCCACCGGCCAAATCCGCCGGAAGGTTAACCCCTTTGGTGCCGTAGGCGGCTCTTCCCGCACTCCGCCCTCGCGTCCACATCGCGTTGGCGCGCGGGGCTTCGCGCAGGATGCTCAAGCTCGCACCGCCGGCTCTCCAGAGATGCGTCCGGCAACAGTGTTTGTGCCTGAGAGGTTCGGGCGTCTCCGCCCTTGCTCCTTCGGCGCCCGGCTGCCCGGGACTCTCCCGCTGCCATCATCCGCCCGATATTCAAATGTCACCACATGTTCCGCGCGTTCCCGCGTGTCCCTTTATGTCCCTGCATTAGGAACTACTCAACGTGTTGGGGATTCTACATCCCGCTCGACTATTCCTTCAGAATCGTTGGAGAGTGACTCATTCTTCAAACTCATTTTTCGAGTGAGTCTCGCGCCTTCGGCAGTCTTGCCGGAGTCTTGCCGGAGTCTGCCGTCAAGCCTGTTCCGAAACCTGAGGCTCCCGCCTCACGATGACCACGGGCGTCTGTTCCTCCCCGTTGCCCGCGGGATTGTCCGCCATCATCCGCTCGATATCGCTGGGGTTCGCGCCGTCCGAATAGCCCACTGCCCATGCTATTCCCAGATCGTTGGCGTCGATGATAGCAGCCTCGATGCCTTCTCCCAAAGCCCGCGCAATCCTATTTGACAGGTCATTGGGGTCCGAGACTCCCATGATCACGTAGTAGTCGTACGGTGGAAGAGCTCCGAGTATGTCGTCTATCTGGCCTGCCTGAGGACCGCAAATGGAGTAGAACCACCCGCTCTTGCCCAGAAGCTGGCCTATGCCTCCGATGAACGCCGCGACGACCAGGCGCAGCGTCCCGATTTCTTCCAAGGCGGCCTGCACCGATAGAGGGTTGGCCATGGGAGCCGAAGCGCCCCAGCCCGCTACCGCGTGACGCCGGGACACCAGCTTCGCGACAAGAGTAGCGATGAACGAATCCGGCGCGGCCCCTTCCATAAGCATGCGCCCTTCCATAATGGCCGCGACGCAGGAAGACAGCGTTACAACATCTCCGGTCTGTACCTTGTCGCCAGCGTACTCCTTAACGGCCTCAACCGGGTCGTCGCCCTCGTAGAAGACCCTGGTCCTCACAGGAATCTTGGTTATGCCGGTCATGTCGGGAATCTTAGCTTTCCTAGGAGGGATCGGAGGCGGGGTCCCGAACCCCATCCGTTCGTACGCGCGGCGAAGCTCCACGCTCCGCTTGGACGCCTGAAATCCGGACTCCAGGACCTCCTTAGCCCCATCTCTGTCTCCCCGATTGAGCCGCATCTGGGCCAGTTCAAGGAATTCCCTGTCCCTGAAGTTGGACGGGGTAATGGCGTAGTGTCTTTCCAGTGTTTCCTCGAGTTTCTCCGCGTCGCCCATGTCCCGGTAGAGCCGTCCGAGGCGCTTGAACAGAATAGCCAGCGTGTACCTCCGGCGGGGGTGCCTCTCGCAAACCGGATCCGCGGCCTTGTACAGTTCCAGGGCCTTTTCTCGGTCTTTCAAGAAGAACTCGGCGATGTCGGCTTGGAGGAATCTGAACCAGACCGAATCGGGATGGTCCTCGACCATCTTAGTCGCCACGTCGAATGCCTTGTCATACTGCTTCTCTCTGATGTAGAGGTTGACCAAGTCGCGCCCTACCCTCGGCGACCTGTGTTTCTGCCAGTGCGCTTGAGCCAGTTCCATGGCGCCGCTTACGTCGTGGGAGAGGATCTTTCGCCAGATTGCCCGGTGGACGGGATAGGCCGGATCGTCGGCCGTGGCGTACTTCTGGAATATCGGTTCAGACAGCCCCCTCAGGCTGAGTATGTCAAGCAGCCATCCTATAAGAACCATTAGTCTGGACATGGGTTCAACCACTCCTGTTGGGTCTAGGGCAATGGGAGATAATCGTACGTTTCTCCCCCACGCCCAAGCTCGTCTACTACCTCATAGAGTACCACACGGAAGCGCCCTAAGGTCGGTATGGGTTCTGATGATTTCCGCATGGTTCCCGGACAATCTCCGCATGTGTTCCGCACGGTTTCCGGATCGCCGCATGGTTTCCGCAGGGTTTCCGGATAATCTCCGCCTGGTATCGGCATGGTTTCGGCATGGTTCCCACATGTCCACCCTCTGGGCTTCGCGGTGCGCATCTTCGGAGACGGAAGTCGGGAAGCGAGAGTTCCAGTGACGGATTCGGGCTTAGAACCC